>JBMNOV010000002.1:0-90054 GCA_050943255.1 Syntrophomonadaceae bacterium | reverse complement strand
CTGTACTGCCCCCCATATTGTCAACACAGTTAGGCGACATTTTGTAGAATACTTTGCTGGTAATATTCAGCCGGAGTTAAATATCCAAGAGCTGAATGGATACGTTTGTTATTATAAAAATCTATGTAAGCCTCTATAGAGGTAGTTGCTTCACTGTACGTCTCGTACAGGTTGTAGTAGAGTTATTCTTCCTTGAGAGTGCGGAAAAAGCGTTCAATATGAGCATTGTGCTCTGGTGTGGCATAGGCCGAATACAAAAGAGTTACGTCACAGGTGGACAATTCTTTAACAAATTTACGGCTGGTTGGCTGGCAGCCATTATCTACTTGCAGTATTAGTCCTTGATCCCTAGTCCCTTCAGGGAAACGGTTCTTGACAGCTTTGTCAAAGGCGGATAACCACTCGGTGGCTCTGGATCGGGAGCTGATTTCATAGCCAACGATAGAACGATCGTAACGGTCAATTATTGCCATAATATAGAGCCAGCCATAACCATTAAGATAGGTCTTGGTCATGTCCATTTCCCAAATTTGATTGGGCTTAGTAGGCTGACCAGGTCGCTCTTTCATTTGAACTATACGCCGGTTTTTAAACCGCTGTTGGCTCAGACCCATTTTGTTCATTATCCGGTTAACCCGTTTCTGACTGACATTTATGTTAAATTCGCGCCGGAGTATAACGCGAATACGACGATAGCCATAAAGAGGATAACGGTTACAAGCCATTTTGATTGCTGCGGACAGTTCTTTTTCAGGTACATAGTTCTGCTTAGGTTTAGGAGTTCTATTACTCTTGCGATTACGAGGGTAGAATCGTGAGCGTGGCACTCCCAGTATTGTGGCAGCATCTTTGATACTGATTTCGTCTTTTTTTAGTTCAGCGGTCAATGCAGTATAGTGTTCCGGATCTACTTGGGAAACTTGCGACTGAAAAAATCTTCCGTTTTTTTTAGTACCTCTACTTCCAGGGTTTTACGTCCCAGGGCTTGTTCAAGTTCCTTTATTCGTAGTTCTAAGGCTTTAACCTGGTCGGTTTTGCCGTTGTTCTGGAGCCCCTGAACCCCACCGGCGATAAACTGGTCTCTCAGTTTATAATAAGTAGAGATGGATACTCCATATTTACGGCACAGGTCTGAAACTGGCACTTCGCCTTTTAATCCACTAAGAACCAGAGCCAAGGCATCATCATTTGAAAGTTTTTTCGGCATGGTAGCTCTTCTCCCTTATCTGGATTCTACCATAACCGTGTTGTCACTCTGTGGGTATCAGTATAATACCAACTTTATAGAAAAATTTTTTATTTTTAAGGGTATTAAACTATATCTCTTAAGTAAAAAAAGGCTCTAAAATTGGGGAATGCATTGATTACTGCGTTCCCCAATTTTATTTAGTGAATATCAATACGGTGAGTGTTAGAGTTATCTTGTCTGGATTTGGGAAGAATGATGGTTAGCAATCCATCAGTGTATTCGGCACTAATTCTTTCACTATCTACATTTTCCACATAAAAACTTCGTCTAATATTACCTTGCCTTCTTTCCCGCCGTACGTAGTTTGAATGTTCTTCGTTGATTTCTTCTTTTTGTTGGGCAGATATAGTTAAGGTATTCTCTTTTAACTCAACTATGATCTGATCCTTTTTAACCCCTGGGAGTTCAGCTTCAACAATATATTCCCCTGGTTTTTCTTTAATATCAGCTTTAAAACCTAGATCAAACCATGATTCGGGATCAAAAAATTCACGGAAAAAGTCCCTTCCAAAATCTACAGGTGAAAGATCACGCCTTCTTCGAAAAGGTGTTAATTCAAACAAAATCTTCATCCTCCTAGCTATTTAAATAATGTTAATTGGATTGTGTATAGTTTGCCCACCGCAGGAGAAAATAAAACATATTAGATTTTGGGGGATTGAATTATTGTGAATAAATTAAGGCCTGCACTTGGAGTCATTCTTGCAATTGCATTTCTAGCTATATGTCTTACCCCTCAGGCCAGAACCATATTAAACTTACCTTATTACCAGCGCATGGTTGTTGGTGAATCTAATAAGATTAAAATTGACCTTCCCTCACAGCTATCAAGCCGGATAGATTTACAAGTTATAAGACCGGCAGAGAATGTATTTGCTGCTTATCAGGATCCACCGGTTATTATTAATAGGGAAGGGGATAATTATGAAATAACTGCTCTTCGCCCTGGAAAAGTTGATGTACAGTTAAAGCTTTTAGGCTATATACCTATAAAGTCAATATCTATTGAGTCCTTGCCTACTCGTCGATTATTGGCAGGAGGACACTCGATTGGTGTTTTACTGCAATCGCGTGGAATAATGGTAGTTGGATTTGCTCCTATTATAGATAAGTACGGGAAAAAGCAATATCCTGCCCGAGATAGGGGGATAGAAATCGGAGACTTGATTTATCAAGTAGATGGTAAAAATATTAGCAGTGAAAATGACCTGGCAAAAATTATAGATGAAAAAAAGGGTAAAGATTTATCTTTTAATATAAAAAGGGGAGAAGAATTTATTAATGTTCAGATCGGTGCAATTCTTTGTGAAGAAACCGAAAGATATAGAATAGGGCTTTATGTGAGAGACGGAATAGTAGGTGTTGGTACACTAAGTTTTTGGGATCCAGGTACAAATCGATTTGCAGCTTTAGGACATATAATAATTGATGCTGATACTAATCAGGGTATAGAAGTATTAAAAGGAAAAATTGTTAGTGCTTCTATACAATCTATAAAACGTGGTAAACCAGGTCAGCCTGGAGAGAAAATTGGGATATTTAACAGTAATGGTGGGATAAATGGAAACATAATTAAAAATACATATTGTGGTATATTCGGAGAAATAGAAAAAATTAAAAACCCCTTATCAACCTATACTATGGAAGTTGGTTATGCCCATCAAGTTAGGGAAGGAAAAGCTGAGATTTATACGGTTGTTAACGGAGAGGATATCGAAAGTTTTGATGTTGTAATAGAAAAAGTCTTTCCCGAACGTAACAATGGAAAAGGTTTAATTATTAAAGTTACTGATCCAAGATTATTAAGTTTAACAGGGGGGATAGTGCAAGGAATGAGTGGAAGTCCTATAATACAAGATTCTAAAATAGTGGGAGCAGTAACTCATGTTTTTCTTAACGATCCTGAGCGTGGTTATGGTATTTTTATGGATACTATGCTTTCCGAGATGAATTCAGGTGATTTGGCTAGTTAAAAATAACAGTATTATGTATGCGGGATATAGCATAATTTCGTAGAAAATAGTAGGAGGAAATATATAAACTACCGTCGAAAAAAAATAGTAAATAAATCGCTTTTATTAAGGGATGAGGGGGATAAATCTAAATGTTAATTGAATCTAACCCAATTAAGGTTTTACTGGCTGATGATAACCGTGAATTTTGCGGAATAATGAAAGACTACTTATCTAGTCAAGAAGATTTTGAGATTGCTGGGATATGTGCCAATGGTATGGAGGTATTAGAAACATTAGAAAAAAGAGAGGTAGAAGTACTAATACTTGATCTTATTATGCCTTATATGGATGGGATAGGAGTTCTCGAGAAGATAAATGATATGGGACTTAAGACCCGTCCTAAAATAATAATACTTACAGCATTTGGCCAGGAAAATATTACTCAGAAAGCAGTACAGCTTGGGGCAGATTATTACATATTGAAACCTTTTAATCTACAGGTTTTGGGTGATCGGATTAAACAGGTAGTACAAGACAGGGTTAACACAGAAAACACATCATCTAATTCTACAACTACCTCAAGACCCATTTATCCAAAAAACCTTGAAGTAGAGGTAACTAAGATAATCCACGAAATAGGTGTGCCAGCACACGTTAAGGGTTACCAGTATTTAAGAGATGCGATTATGTTAGTTGTAGAAGAGATTAACTACCTGGGGGCAGTAACTAAAGAGCTTTACCCAACAATTGCTCAAAAATACGATACTACCCCTAGCCGGGTCGAAAGGGCTATAAGACATGCAATTGAGTTAGCCTGGGATCGGGGAGATATTGATAAGATTAATAAGTTTTTTGGTTATACTATAAGCGGAGAAAAAGGCAAGCCTACTAATTCCGAATTTATTGCTATAATTGCAGATCGTCTACGTTTAGAAAATAAGGTGGGATAATTCTCATTGATACAGTCTAAGAGGATCACACTGGAATTGTGCGGATCTTTCTTTATAATCAGAGTAATATCTTAAATATGATGTTCTCATTCGTTGCTAATACCTCTTATTGTTTTTATAGGAGGTATTTTTATATTTGCAAGTTTTTCTTTGCTTTTACTATATGATAATATAAAGGCTAAATGTACCTAATGGTAGGTACAGAGGTGAAATAAATGAGTATAAAAGCAAGAGTAAGGCTTGATCGTCGTACTAAGAATCTGGTAAAACGTTTAAAAAGGCATGAAATAGCTGTTATTAACCATGAAGATATCGATGAAGTTGCTGCTAATTCTTTAATTGATATCAGACCGCTGGCGATAATAAATGCCAAGGCTTCAATAACTGGACGTTATCCCGCCAAAGGTGTTTATAAAATTCTTAAGGCTGGAATAATGGTTTTAGATAATGTCGGCGAAGGTATATTTGAACAAATTAAAGAAGGCACCATAATTGAAATTCAGGGAAATGGAATATTTAGCGGAAATAAAATTATTGCCCAAGGTGTTATTCTTACTCTCGAAGAAGTGAAAGAAAAGTTTCATAAGGCCAATGAGAATATTCAAATCGAGCTTGATAATTTTGTAGAGAACACCCTGGATTATGCCAAAAGGGAAAAGGATGTTTTACTTGGCAACCTGGAGGTTCCATCAGTAAATACGCATATACTTAACCATCATGTGCTTATTGTTGTCCGGGGCAGCTCATATAAAGAAGATTTAAGAGCTATAAGCTCTTATATTCATGAAGAAAAGCCTGTTCTTATCGGAGTTGATGGAGGGGCAGATGCGTTGCTGGAATTTGGGTTGAAACCTGACATTATCGTTGGCGATATGGATAGTGTTTCTGATGCGGCACTAGCTTCTGGAGCACAGTTAATAGTTCATGCCTATGCCAATGGTAAAGCCCCTGGTTTAGAACGGGTAGAGGCTATGGGATTGAAGGCTGATATTTTTCCTATGCCTGGTACCAGTGAAGATGTAGCTATGATAATAGCATGGGAGCATGGAGCAAGCCTAATTGTAGCCGTTGGTACACATTCGAACATGATTGATTTCTTAGAAAAGGGAAGAAAAGGTATGGGAAGTACTTTTCTGGTTAGATTAAAGGTTGGTTCAATACTGGTAGATGCAAAGGGAGTAAGTCAACTCTACCAGCGAAATATGCACAGTAGATATTTAATTCAGTTATTTATTGCGGCATTAGTACCAATTATTATAATCTTATGGGTTTCTCCAGCTAGTAAACCCTTTTTCCGTCTCATACTTTTACAGTTGCGTTTATTGTTTAATATATAGAACTATTTTAGCGAGGAGACATATATTGTTTGATTTAAAGTATCATATAACCTCTATCGTTGCTATTTTTCTTGCCCTTGGTCTGGGTGTACTTATCGGCAGCTCTATTGTTGGTGATAATCTTCTGGTCGATCAGCAAAAAAAGATGATAGACCGATTGGAGGAACAATTCTATATTTTTCAGGATAAAGAAAAGAAGCTTGAAGCTGAAAATGAGGCTAAGAATATTATTATTGCCAATTATGAGAGATACAGCCAGGCAACACTTCCTTTGCTGGTACAAGACCGATTAAAGGGGTATAAGGCATCTATCATTGTTACGGGCGATAGTGACACCCCGGAAAGCATGTTAAAAGCACTTGCTGCTGCTGGGGCAGAAATTGTGAGTAGGGCTACCATCCTTAACATGAATCTGGATTCATCAGAAATCCGAAATCGGTTGACTGATTTTTATAATTTAGATAACAACACTTCTCAGGATACTTTAAGACATTATGTTGCCGTAAGCGTAGCCGCATTAATTAGTGGTTTAGATGATCCGGGCTTAGAAAGTTTCCTCGAACAAAATAATTTGGTGAAATTTAGTATTAACAGTAGTACGCCGGTAGATGGAGTAATTATTCTAGGTGGGGCTAATAATAGCAATAACGACTTTTCCCGGAGTTTTGACCAGGGCCTAATAAAATACTTTAATAGCCTGGGTATAAAGGTGTATGGAGTGGAACAATCAAAAGTAGTATATTCCTACATAAGTACTTATCAAGAACATAATATTAGTACAGTAGATAATATTGAGGTAAGTCCTGGCCAGATTTCGCTGGTACTAGCAATGGAAGGCGAAGCTGGTCATTATGGAATAAAACCAACTGCTAACAAGTTCATGCCTGTACTTTATTTAAATAATACGGAAAGAAGGTAAGGTTATGGGAATAACAGTAGTCTTGCCTGCTTTCAATGAAGAATTTATTATAAGGGATACCCTAAGAGCAGTTAAGAAGTTGAACGTAGATAAGATTATAGTAATTAACGATGGTTCCCGTGACCATACTGCTGACCGGGTAAAAGAGGAAGGTGTTTGTCTTATAGAGCTCCCGCAAAACCGGGGTAAGGGGGGTGCTCTTAATTATGCTCTTCCTTATATAAATACAGATATTATTGTATTTCTTGATGCTGATTTAGGTTCTTCAGCAACTGAAGCCCAAAAACTTATTAAGGCAGTCCAAGATGGTTTATGTGACCTAGCTATAGCTGCCTTTCCGCCTGCCAGCCGCAAAGGTGGATTTGGCCTGGTAAAAGGTACCGCTGCTTGGGCTATTCGGCGGGCAGGTAAAATGAAAGTAACTGCACCCCTTAGTGGACAGCGGGCTATGAATCGCAAAGCCCTGGATTTGCTTAGCCCTTTTGATGCAGACTATGGGGTAGAGCTCGGTATGACTATAAAGGCTCTTAATCTAGGCCTTACGGTAATGGAAATTCCTACTAATATGAGTCATAAGGAAACTGGAAGAGACATAAAGGGATTTCAACACCGGGGTAAACAATTTAAAGATGTCCTTCGGGTTATAATTAAGTTAAGGAGGAATGGCAGTTGAATATTGCGCTTATAGCCATAATGGCTTTATTATTAGGCGCAGTTGCCGAAGGAGTCATATTATACCTGTTAATTAATATGCTGCAGGAATCAGGTGCAGTTAGAAAAAATTATTTAGGACAAACCATACCAG
Source organism: Syntrophomonadaceae bacterium (assembly GCA_050943255.1). Lineage (GTDB taxonomy): Bacteria > Bacillota > Syntrophomonadia > Syntrophomonadales > Syntrophomonadaceae > UBA4844. The sequence continues at coordinate 82,839 of JBMNOV010000002.1, read as the reverse complement.
TTAGTGGAGGCATTAGCTTTGCAATAAGTGTACTCCTGGTTTTTCTTGTATACCTGCTTACTTCCCGCTATGATTCTTCATTTAGCACTTATTTGGTTGGAATAATAACCATCTCTTTTCTGGGATTTGTTGATGATATGCTGGGACAGAGGGATACTTTAGGTTTTAAAGGACACTTTGGGTCTCTTTTCAGAGGAAAACTTACTACCGGAGGGTTTAAAGCTTTGGGCGGGGGGTTATTAGCCTTTTTTTTAGCATTGCTGTTAACTGATGAAAATTCGCTCTTTTACTCGGTAGATATTATTATTAATACTCTTATAATAGCCCTTTTTGCCAATATGCTTAACCTGCTAGATCTTAGGCCAGGACGTTCCATAAAGGCTTATTTATTTTTTCTGGTTTTAATTGTGCTTATGGCTAGCGGCAGGGTTAACTGGTTATTAATTGTTCCGTTATTAGGCGCAGTACTGGTTTTTTTGCCGTATGACCTAAAAGCCATGGTTATGATGGGGGATGCTGGTTCTAATGTCTTAGGCTTAACTTTAGGCTATTACAGTGCTATTTATTTATCATTACCTTTCCGGATAGGAGTATTACTATTTCTGATAGCTATGCATATATATACGGAGAAATATTCTTTGACCCGGACTATAGAAAGTGTACCCTGGTTACGGGCTATCGATCAGCTGGGAAGGAGTAATGGCAATGGTTAATGAAAAAAGATTGGTGGATATGTTTGTCCGTCTAGTTGAAATTGATTCACTTTCAAAACATGAAGGGAAAATTAAAGATTTTATAAAAAATCATTTTACCGCGAGGGGTTTATCGGTAGAGGAAGATGATGCGGCCAATTTAATAAATGGTCAATCAGGCAACCTGCTGGTCAAGGTAGCTGGTACGGTTAATAAACCACCATTATTATTTGCTGCTCATATGGATACAGTCAAACCGGGCATAGGCATAAAGGCTGTAATTGGTGATGATATGATTATTCGCAGCCAGGGAGATACTATTCTTGGTTCCGATGATAAAGCTGCTATTGCTGCCCTGCTGGAGGTCTATGATGTTATAGCAGAGCAAAATCTCTCCCATCCACCACTAGAGCTGCTATTTACGGTAGGAGAAGAACATGGGCTAATGGGAGCTAAAATATTTAATTTCGATCGTTTAGAAGCAAAGATAGGTTATGTACTTGATGATGGCAATGACCCAGGTACTATTGTAATAAAATCACCATGCCAGAACGAAATTGATTATTATATTAAGGGTTGTGCTGCTCATGCCGGGATGAACCCGGAGAAAGGCATAAATGCTATTCTGCTGGCAGCTAAGGCCTTAGCTGTGATGCCTAATGGCCGTATAGATGAAGATACTACATGTAATTTCGGGTTAATTAAAGGTGGCCTGGCACGTAATATCGTAGCTCCCTATTGTCATATCAAGGGAGAAGCCCGTAGTCAAACCAGGGAAAAACTTGACCAACTAACATTAAAACTTGAGAAAATATTTATTAATGAAATTGAAAAACTAGGGGGAGAAGCGGAGGTTTATGTTAAATTCCTTTATCCGGAAATTAGCCTCAAACCTGAAGAGGAAGTTGTAAAAAGGGCAATGAGGGCTATTAGCAAATTAAGACTGGAACCACGTTTTGCAGCAACTGGAGGAGGCAGTGATGCAAATATTATTAACGGAAGAGGAATAAGATGTGCTAATCTTGGGGTAGGCATGAAAAATGTTCATACTACCGATGAATATATTTCAATTGCGCATTTGGTCCAGGATGTTCAGATAATTCTAGAGATCATAAAGGAAAGCTGCTAATAATTATACATGTCTTAAAACCTAAACTTATTTTGGAGGAAAAATGTTAGAGATAAGACGTGGGGTAATTGTAAAAGAATTGTTTGCCCGGGAAGGTATTAAGGGTTTCTTGGTGAAAACCGGGGAAGGGGAAGAATCTAAATGCATATCCTATCCAGCTTTAACTGGTGATATAAACCCGGGTGATGAAGTCCTGCTAAATACTACTGCCATTTCGCTTAAGTTGGGTAGTGGTGGATATCACTATATTATCGCTAAACAAAATACCAGGGGTAAAGATTTTTCGCCTGGCGGACATATCATGAAAATGCGCTATACCCCGATGCAAATAAAAGTCCTAAGTGTGGAGGAGGAAGATAGCCCGTATCATCAGGTAATGCTTGAGGCAGACAATTTAGATAAGACCCCGGTTCTTGTAGCCACATTACATTCTATGCTAGCTCCATTAGCACTTTACCTTGCTGAAAAGGGTTACAAATTGGTCTATGTTATGACAGATGGGGCTGCTCTACCTTTAGCTTTTAGCCAAACCGTGGATTATTTGAATAAAAAAGGTATACTGGCGGGGACCGTAACTACCGGGCATGCATTCGGGGGCAATTTGGAAGCAGTTAATATTTATAGTGGGTTAATTGCTGCCCGTAAGGTGTTACAGGCTGATATTATTGTTGTAACTATGGGTCCGGGTATAGTTGGAACTGGAACCCGCTTTGGTTTTACTGGAATTGAACAAGGGCAAATACTAAATGCCGTACATAGTTTGGGAGGAATACCTATTGCTGTACCCCGCATTAGTTTTTCCGATCCTCGCCCCCGGCACCAGGGAATTAGTCACCATACCCTGACGGTACTTTCCCGGGTATGCCTGGTTGAAGCTGTAGTACCATTACCCCAGTTGCCTGAGGATAATATGGCTTACATATTGAACCAACTAAGGCAAAATGGTTTGATAGAACGATATAATGTATGCTTAGAAGCAAATCCTGCGATAGTTAGAATTCTAAAAAATAGCGGGTTAAAGCATAGCACCATGGGGCGGGGGATAGAAGAAGAAAAAGAATTTTTTCTGACCTTAGGTGCTGCTGCCAGGGCAGCCGAAAAACTATACCGGCAAGAGCCGCTAAATCGTATTTATACAGCTTAGTGCAGGCTTTTTTGTGTATATTCTTCGAGAGTGGTATTGGCGGGAATACCTTTAAAAAATTGGAGAAGGTCTCGTACTTTCCCAACAAATATTATGCTCTGTTTGGCTATATGTATTTGCATGGTTATCACCTCGATTCATTCTATGTAATTAATAGGAATTTATGCAGGAGAAAAAAACATGAATTACGACGAAAAGACTTTGTACTCAAAGGATATTTTCAGTGGCCGTATCATAAAAGTTAGGGTAGATACCGTAAGCCTTCCGGATGGACGTAATAGTACCAGGGAAATAGTGGAACATGCTGGCGCGGTAGCTATAGTGGCAGTAGACGATAACAATTATATTTACCTCGTGCGTCAGTACAGAAAACCAATAGAGAAGGTTTTAATTGAGATACCGGCTGGTCTCATAGAAAAAGGAGAAGAAGCAATAGCCGCTGCCAAAAGAGAACTGGCTGAAGAGACAGGGCTTAGGGCAGCAAATTGGAGCAGGATATTATCATACTACAGTGCACCGGGTTTTAGTAATGAGGAACTTCATTTGTATCTAGCCCGCAATTTAAGCCAGGGTGAATTTAACCTTGATAAAGACGAGTTTCTGGAAAATGTAAGTATGCCTTTAGAAGAGGCCTACCGGTTAATTTTTTCGGGGCAGATTGTGGATGGGAAAAGTATTATCGGAATTCAGTATGCTTACAACTATTTAATAAAAAATGAAATTTAGCCAGTTTAAATTATACCAGGTGTTGCATATGGCAGTTGTTATAGATCCTTATCTATGCAAAAGTGTATCCTTATGAGAATAATTTATATATTTTGGTTGATATAATATGGCACTATTATTAGTGCTTATCTGCTGGCCATTGATTATTAACTTTGTGCGGGTATTGAATAGTGAGGGAAAAATATTGAAAAACCTATATGCTGATCTTCATATTCATATTGGGAGTGCTGGGGGAAGGCCAGTAAAAATTACGGCTTCACGGAAGCTTGATTTGCGTTCAATCCTTTTCGATGTTGCGCCTCGTAAGGGATTGGATATGGTAGGGATTGTTGATGTTGGCAGTATACTGGTGAGTGCTGAAATAGAAACTATGTTGGAAAATGGTGATTTGCGTGAACACCCCCGGGGGGGGATGATAGCCCGCAATGGGGTTCTTTTGATACCAGGCTGTGAGGTAGAAAGTCGTGAAGGTATACATCTTATTATCTACCTATCTGGTTTAAAGGCCATCAAAGATTACCAGAAATATATGTGCAGTCGGGTTAGCAATATGGTCCTTTCTACCCAAAAGGCTGATGCCTCTATTAACGATATTTTAAACTTAAGTTATATTTTAAATGGTATTTTTTGCCCTGCCCATGCATTTACTCCGCATAAAGGTATATATGGCTTTCTTACCCGACGTATTGCAGACAAGTTGGGGAGAGATACCAGCAATATTAAGGTTTTAGAACTTGGCCTGAGTGCTGATACCAGTATGGCTGATATGATTAGTGAGACAAGAAATTTCGCCTTTTTATCCAACTCCGATGCTCATTCAGCAGATAATATTGGACGTGAATATAATTTGCTGCGTATGGCAGATAAAAATTTTCAAGAATTCAAATATTGCATTGGAAATTTAGAAGGTCGCCGAGTATTGGCAAACTACGGAATGGATCCTTTGATGGGAAAGTATCATCGCAGTTATTGTACTAAATGCGCTCGTATAAGTGATGACTTTCCCCCTGTTTTAAAATGCAGCCAGTGTGGCTGTGAAAAGCTAGTAATGGGAGTTTATGATCGGATAGTAGAAATCCGGGATCAAGAAGAAGGACATAATCCTTTAGGCAGACCACCTTATAATTACCGGGTGCCACTAAAAGAGTTACCAGGCATAGGACCTAAACTAAAAGAAAAACTTCAGACTGTATTTGACAATGAGATATATATAATGGAGAAAGCTGATATTAGTAGTATTGAGAAGGTTACGGGAGTTAAAATAGCATCTTATATTGCAAAAATGCGGGAGGGAAGATTACCTATCACGCCAGGTGGAGGAGGCAAATATGGCCTGGTAAAGAAAGAACATTAGATAAGGTCAAGGTGGATGAAATGAATAGAAATAAGAAGATAATTATTAGCAGCGATGCAAGTGGTGCGCGTGATGCCGCCCGGGAAGGTTTGCTGGTTATGATTGTTGATATTATTGATATGTCCACAACTTTGGAAAGCGCGATAGATGCAGGAGCTTATGCCGTTCTAGGTTGTAGTCCTGATAATACTATGGCTCCAGTGCAAGTAGCACCAGAATACATAGGAAGGGAAGCCTGCCGGCTTGCACGCGAATGTGGCCAAGGAATTGTACTGGTGGCAGAACCTCGTATAGGGTCAGAGAATGATCGTATATCACGTTGCCAAAAAGTCTTGCGTGCTATTGAAAAGGAGAAAGGGATGGTAGAAGCTGTACTCCCTAACATTGGGGCGGAGATTCCTAAATTATCGGATCTGCAGAACCGGGTAGTAATAGCTGTAACTGACACCGGTGGAGTAGCCTTTGATGCAGCCTTTCGGGTAAGCTCCCGAGTAATTACCGGCACAGTAGCCAGAACTTATAAGCAGAAGGGAATAAAACCAGCACTGACTGCCGCCCGCCGGGCTATAGATATGGTTGATAAAAATGACCTGGGAATTGCAATAATAGCTGCTAGCCGCAATTCCATGGAGGACGTCCTGGCTGCCCAGTTTATAGCTAACCTTTTGCTACAGGACACTAATTATATTTTAAGCAGTATATTTTAATATATTATTATTTACCTAGCAAAAATAAATATGATCTGTATATTCCTAGCCCTGACTGAGTTTTGCGCAGTGGAGGCAATTACATATCTTTGAGCCGGTACCCGGCTTATTTTTCTTTTGGGCATAAACTACCTAATTTATAAATATTATTTTCTAGGGAGCCATGACAGCTTTAAAGTGCGACACGATATGTCTATAGCAATAATTTTTACATCCATGCCATCCGGACATACCCAAAGGGCATACCTGCACGCAGCTGGGTATATCGTTCAGAATGGCGTAAGTATGTTATGTAAAATATGTAAGGAGCTAGGCCATGAGTTTCAAAACCGGGATGAAACAGCACTTAACTGAAAATCGGGTACAGTACATCCTGGTTATACTTGTCTTTTTACTTGGCTTAGTAATGGGTAATTACCAGGTTTTGGGGTTGGATGGAGGTGTTAAGAGCCAGTTATCAGGCATTATTGAGAGTTACTTAAGAGGAGGTGCTGAAGGCAACCTAAATGGAGCACAAATATTTGGAAGTGCTTTCTTAAAACAGTTACAGATGATACTGTTATTGTGGCTGTTGGGTTTAACCGTAATTGGATTACCGTTAGTGCTGGTTGTTATTTGGCTTAGGGGTTTTTCCTTAGGGTTTACAATTAGTTTTTTATTACATGATCGTGCTGCTGCAGGAATGTTAATAACACTTGTTTCAATTATACCTCAAAACTTGATTTACATACCGTTTTTTCTAGCCTGGTCAGTGGCTGCTATTAATTTTTCGGTTTATATTCTTAAGGGAAGAAAAAGTGGATTTTCGTTAGGGCGGGCTGTGTTATTATACACCAGCTTAATGCTAGTTTATATTGTGATTTTCTGTGCCGGTGCGTTTATCGAGGCATATTTATCACCTTGGTTATTAACTTTGATATTATAAAAACGTGGAGGTAATTCAATGATTATTTTTATTGAAAACTGGAAGAAAAAACTGGTTAAAACAGTATTAGCATTAGTGGTTATAGGGATTTTTTTCTGTATTCTTCCCATATTAACTGGTTTATTAAATAATCAGATACCGGTTGTTGGACCATGGCAACAGGATAAACAACCAAGCGGGAACCCTATGCGCGTAGAACAAAACAATGAAAATAAATTTAATCTCATGCTTGATCAATTCGTGATTAAAATACAAGATTTTTACTATGAGGATTAGCTATTAGAAGGAAAATAGAATCATAATGTCAAAGGTATAGGGAAAATACAGGAGTAATTTAATGCAGAAATATATTACTGCTTTTTTAGAATATCTTTGTTATGAAAGAGGCCTATCATATAATACCCAAGCAGCTTACCAAAGGGATTTAGGTATATTTTATGAGTATATGATGGATAAATTTGAAATATCAGATCCGGCAAAGATTAGCAGAAGTCATATAATGGATTATTTAACATCGCAAATGAGCGAAGGAGCAGCTTATTCAACGATTGCTCGTAAGCTTTCCAGTATTAAATCTTTTTATAAATTCCTAATACTTGAAAACTATATCTATAATAACCCTACTTCAGACCTGGAAACACCTAGGATAAATCGCAGGTTGCCGGCTATTCTTACTATTGAAGAAGTAGATAAGCTATTGCAGCAGCCCCAAGTTGCTCTAACTTTGGGTTTAAGAGACCGGGCCATGTTAGAATTAATGTACGGAACTGGGGTAAGGGTCTCTGAATTACTTACCCTCCAAATTAAAGACTTAAATACAATCGCTGGTTTTCTGCGCTGTTTAGGGAAGGGAAGGAAAGAGCGCATCATACCGGTAAACCAAACTGCAATTGACTGGATTCAGCGTTATTTAGCTCGTGCCCGTAATTTACTGGTAAAAAACCACCTAGAAAATAGTCTTTTTGTAAATGCTAAAGGAAAACCTATGAGCAGGCAGGGTTTCTTTAAGATATTAATAGCATATGTGAAAAAAGCTGAAATTGAAAAGGATGTAACCCCTCATACCCTGAGGCATTCTTTTGCTACTCATTTGCTGGAGAATGGAGCAGATTTACGAGCAGTACAAGAAATGTTAGGACATGCAGACATTTCCACCACCCAGATTTACACCCATTTAACTAGATCCAGGTTGATGGAAGTATATCAGCTTTATCATCCCCGGGCTTAAGCTTAAAATCTGAGAAGGAAGGTAATGAAAATCGGCAAAAGAGCTATAGTAATAGTACTTGACAGTGTTGGAGTGGGTGAGTGTTTTGATAGTTGTAATTATGGGGATCAGGGCTCTAATACCTTGGCTAATACAGCCTTGGCTGTAGGGGGACTTGATTTACCACATCTGCAACAAATGGGATTAGGTAATATAATTCCGATAAAGGGTGTGCCTCCGCTAGAATTACCACAAGCCGCTTATGGAAAGATGACGGAGAAATCTCCTGGTAAAGATACTACTACCGGCCATTGGGAGCTAATGGGATTAGTATTAAAACATGCCTTTCCCACCTACCCCGAAGGCTTTCCCCCCAAAATAATCAGCGAGTTTGAACAAAGAATAAGCCGTAAGACTCTGGGAAACATAGTAGCTTCAGGAACGGAAATTATAAAAGAACTAGGACAGGAACACATGAGGACAGGTTATCCTATTGTATATACTTCCGCTGATAGTGTATTTCAGATAGCTGCTCATGAAAAAATAATTCCCCTGGAACAACTTTATGCTTATTGCCGGTTAGCACGGGATATCCTGCAGGGAGAACATGCGGTAGGAAGAGTCATTGCCAGACCCTTCATTGGAGAACCAGGGAATTTTGTCCGTACTGCTAACCGTCATGACTTTTCCCTGAAACCGGATAGGACTATTCTTGATAACATTAAGGAAAGCGGGCAAGTTGTAATAGGTATAGGTAAGATTAATGATATTTTTGCCGGGCAGGGTATTACTGAATCCCATCCTGTAATTAATAACCAGGATGGAGTAAATAAGATACTAAAAATATTAAAACGTGATTTCAATGGTTTACTTTTCGTAAACCTGGTAGATTTTGATCAGCTTTATGGGCATCGTAATGATGTGTCAGGTTATGCTCATGCTTTGGAGGAATTTGATCAGGGTATACCGAAGATTTTAGCTTTGCTAAAAGATGATGATTTGTTAATTATTACTGCTGATCATGGCTGTGACCCTACTACCGCCAGTACTGACCACTCCAGGGAGTATGTTCCGGTACTGGTATATGGAAATAAAATTAACCAGGGTATTAATCTTGGCTGCCGGGAAACGTTTGCTGATGTTGCAGCTACTATAGCCGAATTCCTCGGAATATCGCCATATAAACTAGCAGGTAAAAGTTTTTTAAGTTGTTTAATAAGGTAATTATTAAGGAGTTGAACCATCATAAGTGAATATACAAGACCTAATAATTAAAAAAAGGGATGGCCAGGAATTGAGCCAGGTGGAGATTGAGTACCTGGTTAGGGGTGTTGCTAGTGGGACTATTCCTGATTACCAAATAGCTGCTTGGGCAATGGCAGTATATTTTAAAGGTATGAATGAGCGGGAAACCCGGGATCTAGCGCTAGCTATGGCTTATTCCGGCGAGGTAGTGGATCTTTCTGGTGTTGCCGGGGTGACTGTGGATAAACACAGTACTGGCGGGGTAGGAGATAAAACTACAATGATAGTAATTCCCCTAGTGGCTGCTGCTGGGGTACCAGTAGCCAAGATGTCTGGGCGGGGATTGGGACATACCGGAGGTACTATTGATAAATTTGAATCTATTCCAGGTTTTAAGGTAGAATTATCTCATCGTCAGTTTATAGAGCAGGTTAATCAGGTTAAGGCAGCTGTAGTATCACAAAGTGGTAATCTGGTACCTGCTGATAAAAAGCTATATGCTATCCGGGATGTTACTGGAACGGTGGAGAGTATTCCCTTGATTGCATCAAGTATAATGAGTAAAAAAATTGCTTCGGGAGCTCAGGGAATTGTACTGGATGTAAAGGTTGGAAGTGGTGCCTTCATGAAAGATAAGGAGCAGGCTTTAAGGTTAGCCAAGACCATGGTGGGAATAGGAAAGGAAGCCAATCGCCAGGTAGTTGCTGTTCTTAGTAACATGGACGAGCCTTTAGGCTGTACAGTAGGCAATAGTCTGGAAGTTGAGGAGGCTATTTATACTCTGCAAGGGAAAGGACCGGCTGATCTGGAGAAAATATGCCTTATTCTGGCGGCCCACATGCTTATACTAGGAGGTTTATTCAGTGATTTTAATGCTGCTATGAAGAGGGTAGAGGGAATACTTGATTCTGGTCAAGGTCTGGAAAAATTTAAAGAGATAATAGGGAAGCAAGAAGGAAAGTTGGACTTTAATTTGCTTAATTATGGTATGGGCCAAGCCCGGTTTGTATACGAAGTAAAAGCTAATCAAGGGGGTTACATAAGTCGGCTTAATGCATTAGAAATTGGGAGAACAGCGATGATGCTAGGTGCTGGTCGGCAACAATTAAATGATAGTATTGATTATGCTGCTGGGGTTAAACTATGTAAAAAAAGCGGCGATTTTGTTAATATTGGTGATACCATTGCTATACTTTACACTAACAACAAAGCTAGGATTGAACCGGCCTGTGTAAGAATTAAAAGTGCTTATGAATATAGTAATGAACCTTTCCAACCAGCACCTCTGTTGATTGATACCATTAACTAATATTATTATTTCCCGCAAATTGAAGGAGTGAGATTAGTGGAATTTCAATGGTTTACCCCAACCAATATTTATTTTGGGAGCCAAGCAATTACCGAGCATTATCAAGAATTAAAGCTAATCGGGGAAAAAGCCCTAATTGTAACCGGCCAAGGTGGATCAGCCAGTCAAAATGGGTCTCTTGCAGATGTATGCTGGGCCTTGAACCAATGTAATATTAGCTGGGAAATCTTCGATGAAGTGGAAGCTAATCCATCAGTATCAACGGTAAGCCGCGGGGCAGTAATTGCTCGGGATGCTAATGCTGATTTTATTATTGGCATAGGAGGAGGTTCTCCTTTAGATGCGGCTAAGGCAATAGCGATACTAGCAGTAAATGAAATAACTGATGAACAGATGTTTGCAGTTGAATTTACGAAGGCTTTACCCGTAGTGGCTATTCCTACAACTGCTGGGACAGGATCTGAAGTTACTCCTTATAGTATAATTACCTATCCGGCAATAAAGAACAAAAAAAGCATATTTAGTCCTTTAATAACCCCTTTAATTGCTTTTGTTGATCCCAACTATACTCGGAATCTACCCAGGCCGATTACAATCGATACTGCTGTTGATGCTTATTCCCATGCCTTAGAGGGGTATTTAGCAAAAAGAAGCAACCCTATTAGCGATTTGATTGCCCGGGAGGTTTTTAAAGTTATTGGGGCAGAGCTAAAGCTATTGGCAATGGGCCAAGATCCAAGGCAAGAAAATAGGGAAGCATTGCTATATGCCTCTACCCTTGCAGGATTAGTGATTAGTCATACAGGTACTTCCATTCCCCATACTCTAGGGTATCCTTTAACTTATTTTAACGGGGTGCCACATGGAAGGGCAAATGGCATATTGATGCCAGCTTATCTTGAATTCACTCTAAAAAATAGTGATACCTTACGGGTAAATGAGGCACTTGAATGGTCAGACTTTGATAATATACAAGAGTTTAAGAAAATAATGCAAAAGTTGTGTGGACCAGCACCAGTATCAACTGGAGACGAACAGAAGTTTTTTGTAGAAAAATGTTATCAAGCTAATAGTCTTAATAACAATATTGTGGTTCCTTCCCTACAAGACCTGGAGTTTATCTATAAAGAATCACTTAAAAAATAACCAATTAGGCGAATCACTATGGTCTAAAATCAAATATGCTTGCATAATAGCGTGGGCATACCAATATAATCTATTAATGATTATAAAGGGGGTGTACGCTTTAATGTGCTTGAAAAGAAAGATAAGCTTAACGGTTATACTTGCCTTTTTAATTACTGTATTTCTTCCAGCAACACTTAAAGCAGATACTGTAGATGCCAAAGCTGAGGCATATATACTTATGGATGCTGATTCTGGCAAGGTTTTGCTGGCTAAAAACGAGCATAAAAGGCTTGCTCCAGCAAGTATGACCAAATTAATGACTTTAATCCTAGCCATAAAGGACCTAAAGGAGGGGAAAGTAAGCCTTGATGACAAAGTTGTAGCTAGTGAAGAAGCATGGAAAATGGGTGGGTCACAGATATATTTGGAACCGGGGGAGGAGCTCACCTATGAAGAAATGCTAATAGCAATAGCAGTTGGTTCAGCTAATGATGCCTGTGTAGCAGTTGCCGAACATTTAGAGGGAAGCCATAATAAATTTGTTGAACGCATGAATAATGAAGCTAAGATGTTTGGACTTAAGGATACTAATTTTGTCAATTCATACGGACTTCCTGCTGAAAATCATTATACCAGTGCCTACGATATGGCGGTTATCGCCAGGCATGCCTTGAGCTTACCTGAAATTTTAGAATATACCTCGATTAAAGAATATAAACTTAGGCAGGGTGAATTTGTATTATATAACACCAATAAATTGTTATGGTGGTATGAGGGTGCTGATGGATTCAAAACCGGTTGGACTAATGAAGCCAAATACTGCTTGACTTCAACTGTTAAACGAGATGATTTACGTTTAATAGCGGTGGTAATGGCATCTCCCGAGACTAGAGGCCATTTTCAAGATTCGATGAAACTTTATAATTACGGATTTGCTCAATATACTTATAAAAGCATTCATAACCAGGGTTCTGTATGTGGAACCGTTAAAGTCGGTAAGGGGATAAAGGAAGTTATAAATGTAATTGCCGAAGAAGATGTCGGTTCTATAATTAAAAAGGGAGATGAGAAAAAAATAAGTGGTAAAATTGATTTGCCCTCTTATATTAATGCTCCAGTTAAAAAAGGTCAAAAACTAGGAGAATACCTGGTTTACAACGATGGTCAACTACACAAAAAGGTTAACCTGATTGCTAATGAGGATGTACCCCTGGCGGGTCTGGGAAGACAATTAATGAAGATGTTTGCCGAAACTTATCTATTGTAATTGGAATTTAGTGGAAGGATATATCCCCTTCTTGTAGAAGAAATATAGTGTTATTCCAGACAAGAAGGGGATGAAGAAATGGATATGGAGTACAAAATCATTAGAAATACACTTATAGTTCGGGCTGCAGGTGAGTTGGACATGTCTATTGCGGATAACATGAGAAAAGAAATCGATAAAAAGTTAGATAATAATAGGATAAAAAGCCTAATTTTAAACATGGAAAAGGTTACTTTTATAGATAGTTCTGGTTTGGGGGTAATAATTGGTAGGTATAAAAAGATTACATCTCTTAATGGAAGGATGTATATTGTCGGGGCTAAAAAACCGGTTGAAAAGATCTTAAATTTTTCGGGAATTAACCGGCTAGTTCCTATGTATAGCAACGAACAGGATATTATTAACCTGTAAAAAGGAGGTGGACCAGCTCTTTAAGAGTTGGGAAAAGATGAATGTAATAAATTATATGCATTTCGAATTTCCAAGTTTGCCGGAAAATGTTTCTTTTGCCCGTTCCTGCGTGGGAGCCTTTGTCTCCCAGTTAAATTGTACTCTCGATGATATTGAAGAAATTAAACTCGTGGTATCTGAAGCTGTTTCCAACTGTATTATCCATGCTTATCAAAATCGTGGAGATGGCAAGATAGAAATTACAGCGAGTCTTATAGATGATTGCTCTTTAGAATTAACCATTAAAGATTATGGTAAGGGTATTGAAAATCTATCTGAGGCTTTACAACCTAGTTATTCCTCTGATCCAAGCCGGATGGGAATGGGCTTTACCTTTATGAAGTCTTTTATGGATGAAATGGATGTTATAACTAACCAAAATGAAGGGACAAGCGTTATATTAAAGCGTCACTTTGTGTCACGTAATAGACAAGCATATGCTTAAAAGGGGGATAGTTATGTCCTCACCAGTTTCATTTCAAGATAATGAAGATTTATTACGTTTAGCCCAGCAAGGTGATGAAGAAGCCCGGGCTAAGGTTTATGAAGCTAATTTAGGTCTGATATATATGGTTCTGGAACGATTTAAAAACTCTTCTTACGAATATGAGGATCTTTTTCAGGTGGGGTCAATAGGTTTGTTAAAAGCCATTGATAAATTCGACTTTAGTTTTAATGTTCGTTTTTCCACCTATGCTGTTCCCATGATTATTGGCGAAATAAAAAAATTTCTGCGTGATGATGGAATTGTCAAGGTACAGCGTAATATCAAAGAAACCTATGTAAAAATTCGTTGGGCTCAGGATAGGCTACGGGGTGATTTAGGTCGGGAGCCAGGGATAAATGAGATTGCCAGCCTATTAGAAATAAACAAAGAAGATATTGTGGTGGCTATGGAAGCCTGCCAGGCTCCTGCTTACATACAGGATGCTACCCCAGGTGAGGAAAAGGAGCAATTGTCGCTTATTGATCGCTTGGCTAATGAAGAAGGAAACATTTTATTACTTGAAAAGCTGGCTTTGCGTGAAGCACTAGGACAGCTGGAACCCCGTGAGCAAGAGGTAATCCTTAGGCGTTTTTTTAAAGATGAAACCCAATCCTGTATTGCAGATGATTTGCAAATATCCCAGGTTCAGGTATCCCGGATTGAAAAACGGGCAATTAGTAAACTGAAAGCTATGCTTGAATAAAGTATCATTTTTTGAGGAGCAGGCCGAAATGGCCTGTTTTTTTATTTTATTAATTGTAAATTGTATAATTCCCTGAACTTATTACTATTCATTCCCAGGCTAGTCACAGTAAATGGTTTTCTCTCATATTATGGATATTGAGATTAAGTTTCAATTGCTGCTTATCTCAGTATAGAACGGGGGTATACCAGCATGGAAATAAAAGTGACAAAAACCAAACCAATTAATCTAGTATTCGGTAACGGGGTAAAACCAAGAGGGCGAATTGAAAGTAATTTTACTATAAAAAACAGTTTTAAAAATGAGATAGAAGGGGTTTCGATTATTACATGTACCAATCGACCAGATTACCGGGATAGAATTATTCAAAACTATATGCGCCAGTATTATGGACCAGTAGAACTTATAATCGTACTTAACCATAATTCCATTAGTCTATCTGAATGGCAGAAATGGGCTGGGTCTTATCCTAATGTAAAAGTATATCAACTGGATCAAGCAGTTACATTGGGTGAATGTCTTAATTATGGAGTTCAGCAAGCCAGATATAAATATGTAGCCAAGTTTGATGATGATGATTACTATGCTGCTGGGTATTTACAACAAGCGGTAGATACTATCAAGGAGACTAAAGCGGATATAGTAGGAAAATGCAGTATATTTGTTTATTTTGAGGGAAGTAGCACCCTGGCTATAGCCCATCCCGGTCAGGAAGATCGTTTTACCAGTATGCTTGCTGGGGCAACAATGGTAATTAATAAGGCAGTATTTAATCATGTTAAATTTAAACCACTTGATTATGGTGAGGATACTGAATTTCAGCGTAATTGCACCCAGTATGGAATCAAAATGTACTCTACTAACCGTTTTAACTATACCTGTATAAGGCGGGCCAGGATAGACACGCATACCTGGCAGGTAGAAGAGAATGAATATATGCGCTTTTGCCAAGTGGTTGGCCATATGGATGATTTTACGAATGCCATTACATCATATTAAAACTGGTTTAACTTTATTTACTCTGCAAATTAGCAATCCGGTGAAATAAAGCATTCCTAATTACAAACATACTGCAATATTGTTTATTAACTTCTTTTTTATTTATAATGACCAATTATAGTATAAGGGATAGATATTATTATGAATGATTTAATAGCTAAGAAGTATCAAGTTCAGCCACGGAAGGCTCTTATAACGGGAATTACCGGGCAAGATGGATCATACCTTGCTGAATTTTTAATTAATAAGGGGTATAAGGTTCACGGCATAATACGCCGTTCTTCAACCTTTAATACTGAAAGAATAGATCATATATACCAAGACCCCCACCAGGAAGATTCAGTTCTCCATCTACATTATGGGGATTTAACTGATGGCACTGGATTAAGGAGAATATTGCAGGCTGTAGAGCCAGATGAGATATATAACTTGGCAGCACAATCCCATGTAAAGGTTTCCTTCGACCAACCAGAGTATACGGCTGATAGTGTGGCTGTAGGAACACTACGTTTATTAGAAGCGTTAAGGGATTACCTAGAAATATCCGGGCGGGAGGTACGCTTTTATCAGGCTGCCTCTTCGGAGATGTTCGGATCTTCCCTTCCCCCCCAAAACGAACTTACACCTTTCGCTCCGTGCAGCCCTTATGCTGTTTCTAAAGTAGCAGCCTACTGGTATGCCAGAAACTACCGCCAAGCTTATGGTATGTATATAACTAATGGTATACTCTTTAACCATGAGTCACCTCGCCGGGGAGAAACCTTTGTAACCAGGAAGATAACTCGTGCTGCCACTCGTATTAAATTGGGTTTACAGGATAAACTCTTCCTTGGCAACCTGGATGCTAAACGAGATTGGGGTTATGCCGGGGATTATATAGAAGCAATGTGGCTGATGCTGCAAAGTGATAAGCCAGATGATTTTGTTATAGCAACTGGTGCAGCCTACTCGGTTAGGGATTTCCTTGAACAAAGCTTTTCCTACTTAGGTTTGCAGTGGAAGGATTATGTTATTATTGATCCCCGTTATTTACGTCCTAGTGAGGTTGATTTTCTTTTAGGTGATGCTTCGAAAGCTCGGGAAAAACTTGGATGGAAACCAAAAGTTAATTTTGAGGAATTGGTTAAAATGATGGTAGATCATGATCTTAAACTAGCTGAGCAGGAAAAAATTCTGTGGGACGCAGGTCATGTTACCAGCATTAGAGGTGGGTAGTAGCCGGATGGATAAACAAGCATTGATTTATGTAGCTGGACACCAAGGTTTGGTAGGATCAGCTATTTTACGTAAACTTAAGAATCTAGGTTATCAGAATATTATAACTAAATCCCGGCAGGAGCTAGATCTTTGCCGGCAGTCGGAGGTTAACCGCTTTTTTGCAAAGGAAAGACCGGAATATATATTTCTGGCAGCAGCGCGAGTCGGGGGAATAGAAGCTAATCGTAAAAATCCTGCGGACTTTATAAGGGAAAACTTAATGATACAAAATAATGTCATTGATGCCGCCTATCAAAATCAAAGCAAAAAGCTTCTTTTTTTGGGTTCATCATGTATATACCCGGCATTAGCTCCCCAACCAATAAAAGAAGAGTACCTATTAACTGGCAGGCTAGAGGAAACTAACCAGTCATATGCTATAGCCAAGATTGCCGGAATAAAGATGTGCCAGGCCTACAATCAGCAGTATGGCTGCAATTTTATTGCTTTGATGCCCACTAATCTATTTGGCCCTGGCGATAATTTCGATCTTGATACTTCTCACGTTCTTCCTGCTTTAATTAGGAAATTCCATGAAGCCAAAATCCGTAACGAAAAACAGGTATTTGTTTGGGGTAGTGGTAAGCCCCGGCGAGAGTTTTTACATGTTGATGATCTGGCAGCTGCTTGCATCTTTTTAATTAAACACTACAACGGGCCCGATATTATTAATGTTGGTTATGGTAAAGACATCAGTATTGCTGGTCTAGCTGCGCTGATCCAAAAAATTACCGGCTATCAAGGGCAGATTGTTTTTGATACTAGTAAACCTGATGGTACTCCCCGTAAGCTGCTTGACATAAGCAAGATAATTGCTTTAGGTTGGCGTCCCCAAGTATCTCTAAAAGAGGGTATTGAGGATACTTATAATTGGTATCTTGCTAATAAAGCGATGGGGATACCTTGTTCATAAAAGGAACCAGATTTATATTAATGGGTGTTACTTGATCGCCATAGAAAAAGGAGGTTAGCCTCTTGATTAGGATTAAATTAAGTACTGATTTTCCATATGAACCAATTATACGGCAGACTCCAGGCCGTCGCGGCATTTGGGGTGATTGCCAGTTTTTTATTGATAGCCAGGTAAATGATTGTGATTATTGGGTGGTTTATAATGGGGTATTGCAAGCTGAAACTACCCTTTGCCCGCCCCAGAATACCATTTTAATTACGGGAGAGCCACCTAGTATAACTGGCTATTCTTCTGCTTATGCCCAACAATTTGCCCGGGTAGTTACATGCCATGCTAATATATCCCACCCCCGTCTAATACTAAATCAAACAGGGTTATGTTGGCATGTAGGCAGGGTATTATTAGATATCAAGAATAATAAAAGTGTAATTAATTTAGACTATGACGATTTGAAAGCTATGCATAGTTTTGATAAGCCTAAACTAATGTCAGTAATAACTTCTAGTAAAGATTTTACTGAGGGCCATCGGAAACGGTTAAATTTTGTTAACAAATTGAAAGATTATTTTGGTCCTGATATTGATGTTTTTGGGCGTGGCATTAAAGAAGTTGATGATAAATGGGAGGCTTTAAGACTATATAAATACCATATTGCCCTGGAAAACTCAGCTTACCCGCACTATTGGACCGAAAAATTAGCAGATGCCTATTTGGCAGGGGCTTATCCTATATACTACGGTTGTCCCAATATTAGCGATTATTTTCCTCAGGGTTCTTTTACTGCAATTGATATCGATGATGTAGAAGGTTCCATAAGAACCATTCAGAACTGTATTCGTGAGCAGTGTTATGAGGCTTCACTTGATAAGGTTTTTGAGGCCAGGAATCTGGTAATGGATAAATATAATATATTTGCTCTTATCACTGAGCTTACCAGCCAAACCATGAAAGGAAGAAAGAAGATTGTAGTATTTGCAGGACAGAAAGTGAGCAACGTGGTTAACTATAGTTCTGCGAGAAAAGAAAGGATAACCATTTTTCCACAGGGTTAGCTTGTAAATGGGGAAAATGGACAGGAAAAATCCCGGTATTAATTACCGGGATTTTTATGGTTTAGGGCCTGGTAGCAAGAGATTCATAGTCATCAGTATGGGCAATAATTTCACAATCTTGAAGTATGCGGGCTTCGCTATCCTGCCAGGTATGGGAGTTAATATTTAATCTTCTTATGCCAACAAAATTAAAGCGGTCAGTAGAAAATATGCGAATATTTTTCCTGGTGCAGTCACGACAAAATTCAACATCCTCACCGGCATCAAGGTTACGAAAACCAATCTGTTTAATAATATTTTTGCGAATTAACATAGTGGCTCCGGTTACTTTTTCTACAAAAGAATTCTCATTACCTGGTGCGAACAGGGCTAAAGTTCTGCTGTTCTCGAAGTAAAGAAACCAACTAGCTTTACCTACTAGACCAGCTCCACTGTTTTCTAGAGCTGTTACTGAATTACTAAGGTAGGTGGGAGAATAATAGTCATCATCATCAAATTTGGCTACGTAATCGTATGATGCTAGGTTGGCAGCATAATTGATACATGCACCTTGACCAATTTTTTCATCCCGGTGAAGCACCCGGACATGTGGATATTCACTTGTTTGCTTCCTCCAAAGTCCTAGGTTAATCGAATTGTTGTTAATTATTATAATTAACTCCTTAGGATTGAAATCTTGACGCAGGTAATTGTTGAGAATGTTCTGTAAATAATTGGGGCGTTTTGTACAAGTTATTATTGATACTCCTCTAGTGTTGAAATGGTCGTATTGCTTAGGTGCGTTAATCCTGTAGTTTCTGCGGTTTATAGTTATAATCGGGTTATTACCCATATTATACCCTCCTACTATTTCTTTTCTTTAAAAACAATACCATAGGGCATTATTTTTATATTTAATATATTTATTATTTATAAGTAACCAGGAAGGTGCGATATCAGGTGAACGTATTCAAGGTAACTATTTTGAAGATCTTGATTTTCGAACACGTAGGCAGGTATCTTTTGTTCTGAAATCCAATATAAAAATTCGGCATCTTCCATATTTATAATACTTTCATCCATAATGGCTTGATCATAGTCAATAAGATAGGTTTTATTGCCATCAAAAATTATGTTCCTGGGATGAAGATCCCCTTGGTAAACCCCTAATAGTTTTTGCTCAAAGACCGCTAGAAGTATTTCTCCGAGCACAGCCTTACCTCGTGGTATTATCCTTTGTTCGACAAGATAAGGTCTACCATCTTCTAGTTGCCCACAAGCAACTAAAAAAGGGCAGCTTTTGCATCCTTTGGAGTTAAGGTATTGGATAACTTCAGCTTCTTCGACAAGGGTACGCAATTTATTGGCATGGGGAAAATTTTCAATCTTGACTATTTGATTACTGGATATTCCAACACAATGACTGGTACCTTCTGGAGGAAGAAGAATAAAATTGGTACCATTAACTGTAATCATATTTGGATTATAAAATTTTTTAGGACGCATATTATCATCCCTTTTTATTTAAACTTGACATTTTATTATATTCCACTATTAGGAAATAGGTGCAGCCTATACCATATACAAAGATTAGTGTCAGATAATATTTGTTGTTAAAAAACTGGTATAGAGACAGTTCTTTTGTATAAAACAAATAAGTATTGCTAAAAATAAAATTAAAATGAGTTAAGGAGGCATATTCAATGCAGGTAAAAGTAGCTGAATTTGTAGGTGAATCACGTAGAAGCTGGCAGGAGGCAATTGAAAATGCAGTAAGCGAAGCTTCCACTAGTTTATCAAACATAACTGGAGTGGAAGTGTACAATTGGACTGCAGATTGTAAAAATAACAAAATTGTTGAGTATAAGGCTAATATCAAAATTGCCTATGTAGATTAATTTTCTTTATATTATTATGAATAAAGTTAAGAATTTACCATGATGTTCATAGGGGGGGAATTCTTAGCTTCTTGATTAGCATAACACAAGGGTTCTTTTATAAGTGGTGTACCCTTAGGGCGTGGGATTTTGTTATAAGAGTTAACCCCGGGAGTTACCACATAATTTCTCCCGGGGTTTACCATGTATTGGGAACGGATTATAAAGAATAACATGGTATAGAAGGAGGAGACTAACCTTTGCAAACACCTAATACAGAGGACTTAAAACAAGCTGAAGTTAATGAATATGATAGTATGGTACAGCAGTTAAAACCTAAGCCGCCTTTGCTAAAACACTGTCTCTGGGCGTTTGTAGTGGGAGGATTAATATGTGTTATTGCCCAGGTTATACTTAATTTGTTAATGGCTGGCGGTATAGGAAAAACAGATGCTTCTTCAATTACTTCTGTAATTATGATAGCGCTGGGTGCTTTTTTCACGGGCATTGGTATTTATGATGTGCTGGCTAAAAGGGCAGGAGCCGGTTCTATAGTACCTATTACCGGGTTTGCCAACGCGATAGTAGCATCAGCTATGGAATTTAAAAGAGAAGGCTATGTCTTCGGGGTAGGAGCCCGTATTTTTACAGTTGCTGGTCCAACCCTAGTATTTGGTTTTGCAGTTTCTACCCTTATTGGCTTAGTAAAATTATTCTTTATGTAATTCACAAAAAGAAGATGTAAAGCAAATGCCTTTCCATACATAGGGATCAGCCGAATAAGTTTTTAGTGATGTCGGATATTATAATGAGTTAATTTTCTGGTAATGGCTGCAGAACTGTTTTATATTCCATAAGTAAGGGGGATCTTAATGCCGCAAGCAAAGAAAAAGGGTAAACAAACAGTATCATTTGATAAACCCCCGGTGCTATCCTCCTGGGCTTCCATAGTTGGTCCTAAAGAAGGTCAAGGACCATGGGGTAATGATTTTGATCTTATAATGCCCGACTATCTAATGGGTGAGGATACCTGGGAAAAGGCTGAAAATAAGATGCTTAAGGAAACAATAGAACTAGCCCTTAATAAAAGCGGCCTCAATACACAGGATGCAGAAGTATTATTGGCGGGAGATTTATTAAACCAACTAGTTTCTGCTAACTTTGCCGCATCCCAGTTAAATATTCCTTTTTTAGGCCTTTATGGTGCTTGTTCAACCATGGTTGAGTCCATTTTAATTGGTTCTATGCTGATTGATGGTGGTTTCTTTGAGCGAGTAGTTGCTGCTGCTTGCAGCCATCATTACACAGCCGAGAGACAGTACCGATTCCCTACTGAACAGGGGGTACAAAAGCCTCCTAGTTCCCAATGGACTACTACTGCTGCTGGGGCTGTAGTTCTGGAAGGTATGGGATCAGGACCCCGGATTACCTGTGCTACTATTGGTAGAGTAGTTGATATGGGGCAGACTGATACTAATGATATGGGTAGTGCCATGGCTCCAGCGGCAGTCGATACCATTAAAATGCACTTTAATGATTTAAACCGGCCATTTGATTATTACGACCTGGTGGTCACTGGTGATTTGGGAAAGGTTGGGATGGCAATATTAGGTCAACTTTTTATTAAAGAGGGTATCGTACCACAACCGGTTTATAGCGATTGCGGGGTTATTCTATATGATGATGCTCAAGATATTGGATCTGGTGGCAGCGGTTGCGGCTGTTGCGCTTCCATGCTCTGTGGCCCTCTTTTAAAAAAGATGTTTAAAGCTGAGATTAAGAAACTGTTGTTAGTTGCTACCGGTGCTCTAATGAGCCCTACTACCAGTTTTCAGGGCAGAACAATTCCGGCTATAGCACACGCTGTTGCCATTGAGTATTAGCTTGGGGGTATTAAGCATTGTCACTATTAATGGCATTTTTGATTGGAGGAACACTTTGTCTAATTGGACAACTAATACTGGATTTAACGAAACCAAGTATAACACCAGGACATATGCTAGTGGGGTACATAAGTGGCGGAGCACTTTTAAGCGGTTTAGGGCTATACCAGCCACTGGTAGACATAGGGGGAACCGGTGCAACTGTACCCCTATCTGGGTTTGGTCATTTATTAACTCAGGGAACCCTTAAAGCAGTGGAGCAAAAAGGATTACTCGGAGCTATTAGTGGTGGTGTAGAGGCTGCTGCAGCTGGAATTGCAGCTGCCATAATTTTTGGTTATGTTGTTGCGGTTATATTTAATCCTAAAGCGTAAATTTATACTTAATATTTTGGAGTGTTATATTGGGGGTTCGACCGAAAACGCTCTTAATTAACAAAGGAGGAAAAAAGATGGGACGGGTTGGGATTCCACATGGTCTTTTTTATTATTATTACTATCCTCTTTGGAAGACCTTTTTTTCTGACCTGGGAGCTGAAGTAATATCTTCTTCGGAAAGCAACCGCCATACCCTTGACCAGGGTATTAATTTTACGGTGGATGAAACCTGCCTGCCGATAAAGATTTATTTTGGCCATGTTAAAGAATTATGTAACCAGAACCTTGATTATCTTTTTATTCCACGTTTGGTGAGCGTGGAGCCTAAGAGCTATATATGTCCTAAATTTATGGGAGTTCCCGATATGGTAAGAGCTACCGTAAAAGACTTACCACCATTAATAGATATTACCATAGATATAAGTAAAACTGATCGTTTCTTAAAAAAGGATATATTAAGAGTCGGAAGGTTATTTAGCAGCAACACCAATAAAATTAAAAAAGCTTATCTTCATGCCTGTCAAGAAAATTATTTTTGTACAATGCTTGCAGGCGAAGGATATACCAGGGAAGAAGCTATTTCCTTGTGGGAAGGCAAACAGATAAATAATAAATATCCCCAAAGTGATCTTCGAATCGGAGTACTGGGGCATGGTTATACACTTTATGACTCTTTTATAAGCATGAATCTTATTAACCGGTTAAGATTAATGGGATGCAGTACTGTATTAAGTGAATCTATTAACCCGGAAATGATAGAACAAGAAGCTGCAACAATGCCTAAAAGGGTGTTTTGGACTTTGGGAAGAAAAATGGTAGGAAGTGCTCTACATATGGATAATAGTAATGAAATAGATGGAATTGTGTATCTGGCTTGTTTTGGCTGTGGGCCTGATTCATTAATTGGTGAAATAATAGAAAGGAAGGTTCAAAATAAGCCATTTATGATGTTAACTATAGATGAACATAGTGGTGAAGGCGGATTAGTTACAAGACTAGAGGCCTTTTGTGATATGTTGCGGAGAAGGAGGAAATCTAATGAAAGCAACCTTCCCGCATATGGGTAATGCCCATATTCCTATAAAAGCCTTATTAAAGGGTCTTAACCTGGAAGTTATACCTCCTCCACCCATAAGTGAAAGGACGATAGAACTCGGTGTTAAGCATTCGCCTGAATTTGCCTGTATGCCACTAAAAATAAACATGGGAAACTTTATTGAAGCTTTGGAAAAAGGGGCAGATACCATTGTTATGGCAGGTGGGTGGGGACCTTGCCGATTCGGTTATTATGCCCAGGTGGAAAGGGATATACTAAAATGTCTAAACTTTGATTTTAATATGATTGTCCTGGAAGCTCCTGATTCACGATTATCTGATTTGTTAAAACAACTAAAGTCTTTGGGGAGTAATGTAAGTCTGTGGCAGGCTTGGAAAGCGATAAAATTTGCTTGGTGCAAACTTAATGCAGTTGAGAAACTGGAAAGGCATTTTGAATACTACCTTCCCCGGGCTTTAAACAAGGATAAAGTGGAACAAATATATACTGAAGGACTAGATTGTATTGATAAAGCAGATAATCTGGATGAGGTTTATCGAATTACTAATTACTATTTGGAAAATTTAAAGAGGGAACCAGCACATCAGCAAACTATTATACGTATAGGCTTAGTTGGTGAGATATATACCATATTAGAGCCAGCAGCTAATTATTCTACAATTAACTTTTTAGGCCGTTTAAATGCTGAGGTTACACGTTCAATATATCTAAGTGAATGGATCAATGACCATTTGCTGGGGGGCTGGATTAAAAAATCTAATCGTAAAGAAGTAATTAATTGTGCCAGTACTTACCTAAATTACTGTGTTGGTGGGCATGGTCAAGAGACAGTAGGTTATTCAGTAGATTTTGCCCGAAAGAAATATGATGGAGTTGTACAAATCGGTCCCCTGACCTGTATGCCAGAAATAGTGGCCCAAGCAATCTTGGGCAAGGTTAGTGAGATCGAAGGAATACCTTGCATGACGATATATTTTGATGAACACTCCGGTCAGGCTGGACTTCATACCCGTTTGGAGGCATTTGTAGATATGATTCAAAGGAGGTCACAGCAGCAGATACCTGGGGTCATTAAAGCTCCAATAACTGCTGCGAATCCCGTATTGTAAGGAAAAGATCCCCTTTAGGAACCATACCAAAGGAACCACAGATGTTCCCGTTGGTCTGAGGTCATTATTGGGTTACTTACTTTGGTAAAAGTTGAAAGAGTTTAGGTCAGGATAAATAATGGCTATACTTTCATGAGCCGATGGTCTTTGCTCAGATAAATCTTAGTAAAAGGTAAATAATAAACCACGTAAAATCTTCAAGTTCCCCTGACCCGTGTCCTTCTTCCCTAACTATTATAAAAAATAAATTTAGGAGGAAAAGAGTTTGGAGCATTATCTTGGTGTTGACATAGGTTCGGTAAGCAGTAATTTTGTTTTAATGGATCAGTATGGTCATATTATACAAAAAGTCTACCTGCGTACTCAGGGAAATCCAGTAAAAGCGGTAAAGGACGGGTTTGCCTGTATAAAATCCAAGCAGGGAAGGAGTCTCTCCATTAAAGGAGTTGGGACTACCGGAAGCGGACGTCACCTTGCTGATATATTACTAGGTGCTGATGTGGTGAAAAATGAAATAACGGCACATGCAGTAGCTGCTTCTGCTCTTTTTCCTGGCGTAAGTACCATTATTGAAATTGGGGGTCAGGATTCTAAGATAATTATTTTAAAAAATGGAATAGTTCAGGATTTTGCTATGAACACGGTTTGTGCTGCTGGTACCGGATCATTTCTCGATCAACAGGCGGCAAGGCTAAATATAGCTATTGAAGATTTCGGCGATTATGCCTTAAGTTCCGGCCAACCGGTTAGGATAGCGGGCCGTTGCGGGGTATTTGCTGAATCAGACATGATTCACAAGCAGCAGATGGGTTATCCTATTGGAGATATTATAATGGGACTATGTGAAGCACTGGTGAGAAACTATTTAAATAATGTTGCTAAAGGTAAAAAGATCGCAGAACCTATAGTTTTTCAAGGCGGGGTAGCTGCTAATTCAGGTATTAAAAAGGCCTTTGAGAAAGTCTTAAATACTCCCATACATGTACCTGAACCTTTTGAAGTTATGGGTGCCATTGGTGCTGCTATGTTAGCTAAGGAACAGGTAGAGCAGAGCCATACCCAAAGCAATTTTCGGGGCGATGATTTTATTATTGAGGGTGAATTCAAATCTAGTAGCCATGAATGCAAAGGATGTCCCAATCTGTGCGAAGTAGTTTGCATTAAAAGAGGTCAGGAGATTTTAGCCTACTGGGGTGATCGTTGTAAAAAATGGGAAAGCTCTCTAACCAGAAATAGCCAGGATAAGCTTAAGGTTGTGTAGGAAACAATTAGCTACAGTAAGCCCTGGTTAGGTATTTTACCAGGGCTTTTAAAGACAATTTTTACCGTTTAGCAATAAGACTACCTCTTATGATCTGCCACATTTCTTCATCTATTACCCCTAATCTCCATAAAGCTACACCACTTAAATCATAACGTTTGGCAATTCCCACTTTGGTGGCAATACTTGATGTTGTTTCACTGGGGGCGGAAATGCCTAAGATTAATTTATGGGCAGGAACCAGATCAGTCGCCATTTCTACCGCCTGTTTAACCTGAATGACTGGCTCAGGCTTAATACCGTAATCATAGGCCATGATAATAATACGATCCGCAATTTGGCCCAAAGCCTGGTAATCGTAGCCAGGATAAGCACTGTTCGGAGCATGCAAAGTGAGCGTAAGCCTGCTATTATTAGCTTTTAATTCCCGGGCAAGCAGGCTTATAAAATAAGTAAATTTTTGCTGTATCTCTTTGAGCTGCTCTCCACTGTCATTATAACCTAAACCCTCGAAATCAAGATTAACCCCGCTGTATTGCCGGGCTTCGGCACTAATGGCTTTTGCTGCTCGGGCCATGGCTGATGGGTCATTTAAAAAAGAAGTAATAGTTTTATCGCCGTCAGTAACATGTATTACCATTTCACTTGCCATCTTATACTTTGCGGCACTTTCTAATACCTTTTCCCAGCCATCAGGGCGCTGCCACCCGGTACGGCTTTTATCTAGTAAATTGCCCTGTTTGTCAATACTATACCAGCCTAAAGCCAGTTCCGATATTACATCTGTATTACCTGACGCAGTCTCGGGATAAGCTTTCCCGAAAAGATTAGTCCAACTGCTGGTTTGGCTGTCACCCAGAGCATAGAACCCTATAACTGTCATGGCTTTAGGAGGAGAAATCACGCTTACCTGATATGTATTGCTATCCCAGCCCACCTGACAATTAAAGGCTTCTCCGAAAAAGCGCAATGGAATCAAAGTACGCTCAGCCACTATTTGCGGCATAACATCCAGTCTAATAGGGGTATTATCGCGATAAGCAGTATAGCTGCCAAGCTGTAACTTTACCATGGTATTACCATTTGTTGCATTTATGGTACGGGTTTGATTATCCCAGTTAACGGCTATGTTCATAGCTTCGGCTATAGCCCGGAAAGGAACTAGAGTCCGTCCATCTTGAATAACCGGTAAAACATCAAGGTTTACCGGTAAACCGTCCACTAATACGGAAACAGTATCCTGGGCCTGAGCGCCGGCACTTAGGGTTGGGCAGGCAAAAAGAATTACTGCCAAAAATAAGGCTGTTATTATTTTTTTCATTATGTAAAAACCTCCTGGGCAAATATATGTTTCTATGTTGTGTGTCTTACAGTATATACTATTTCATTTTAAGTTTTATTTCACTTTGATAAATATTTTATTCTAAAAGAGCCAGGATCAAATCATTATCATATTTTAATATTTTGCTATTTTAGTATAAATTTCTTTTATTATCTAGAAATAAAGGATATATGTATTTTTTAGGGAATATTTATTATGATTATTCTTCAACCAAAACCCTATTACAATCTGATATTTACCATCCGGGGTTTTGTTTGTTGGAGATTCCCTTGACCTGAGCGGAAAAGCTATAACAATTAAAGCTATCAGTCCAAGCCTACTTGTAGTTGTTTTAGCTAAATAAATAATTGAGGTGATTACATGTATTCAGGTATTGACCAAAAGGAGATCCCAGATGCTCTTTACAAGTTAAAGGCATATCAGACCATTTTCGATATATCTGGTTGCAGCATAGTAATAGCTCAGGAAGATGCTACAATTAAGCAGGTGAACGATAATTTTGTGACTCTCCTGGGTTATTCCAAAGAGGAAATAGAGTCTAAACAAAAATGGACTGAACTCTGCTTGTTAGAAGAAAGAAATAATATCTATGATTACTATCAAAGGAGTAGAAGTAACCCTGATAAGACATCCCATTATTGTTGTGATGTACGCTTTCAACATAAAAATGGCACCGTTATCCATACCTATGTTTCCACCGCACCTATACCAGAAACCCGAGAATCCATTTTAGTTATTATTGATATTACCAACAGGAAGAAAGCTGAGGAAGCATTACAAAAATCTAATAAAGAATTGGAGTTAATGGTTAGAAGTCGTACTGCAGAACTGGAACAAGTTAACCGGGAACTACAGAGAGAAATAAACGAGCGT
Organism: Syntrophomonadaceae bacterium; assembly: GCA_050943255.1. GTDB lineage: Bacteria > Bacillota > Syntrophomonadia > Syntrophomonadales > Syntrophomonadaceae > UBA4844. The sequence goes on along the minus strand of JBMNOV010000002.1, from coordinate 54,387 downwards.
AAACGAACAGAACAGAAATTAATAAAAGAACAGCAGCAATTTAATGATGTTTTAGAGCACCTACCTGCATACCTGATACTGATAACCCAAGATTATCATGTACCTTTTGCTAACCGCTTTTTTAGGGAGCGTTTTGGCGAATCTCAGGGCAGGCGCTGTTTTGAATTTCTATTTGGATTGAGCGAACCATGCACGAATTGCGAATCCTTTCAATGTTTAGAAAAAATGAAGCGGCATGATTGGGAATGGATCGGTCCAGATGGCCGCACTTATCAAATTTATGATATCCCTTTTATTGATAGTGATGGTTCTACTCTAATTATGGAGATGGGAATTGACATCACCAAACGCAAGGAGACAGAAGCCGAACTTCAAAAAGCATATGATATTTTAGAAGCGAGGGTTAATGAAAGAACTGCTGAACTAAATGTGGAACTAGCTCAACGGAAGCAGGCCGAGGAAGCTTTCCGTAAATCCAATGCTTACCTGAAAAACCTGCTTAACTATGCTAACGCACCCATCATTGTATGGGATCCGGAGTATAGAATTGTGCAGTTTAACCGGGCATTTGAACGCTTAACCGGGCTAAGCGCTGACCAAGTTCTGGGTAGTTCCCTGGAAATCCTTTTCCCTGATTCCCAAAAAGAAGAATCAATGGCCCTTATTCGCCGCACAGCTTCTGGAGAGCGTTGGGAGGTTGTAGAGATTCTCATTGCCCATATCGATGGTTCAGTGCGGACGGTATTATGGAATTCAGCTACCATTTTTGCGGAGGATGGCTCTACCGTTATCGCAACCATTGCTCAGGGGCAGGATATCACCGAACGTAAAAAGGCGGAAGAGGCGCTACGCAAATCCCATGAAGAATTGGAATTTCGGGTCAGAGAGCGGACGGCTGAGCTGGAAAGGCTTAATGAGATATTGCGTGCAGAAATCGAAGAACGTAAACGGGCTGAGGAGATCATTTCCCGTCAGGCTCAAGAAATTCTGGAAGTTTCCACCCCGGCGATCCAGATTTGGGAAGGAATTGTAGCTGTACCCGTAATTGGCACCCTGGATAGTATTCGTACCGAGCAGTTGATGGAGCAGTTGCTGCAAAAAATAGTAGAGACGGGATCTGCGGTTGCTTTAATTGATGTTACAGGAGTGCCTACCATTGATTCTCAAACTGCCCGGTATCTAATTGAGACCATTAAAGCAGTTAATCTATTGGGGGCTGAGGTGGTTTTGACTGGTATTCGCCCAGAAATTGCCCGTACTCTTGTCCAATTAGGCATTGATTTATCTAATGTGAATACCCGCTCCTCTTTCGCCACAGGATTATTTTTTGCTTTAACCCTATTGAAGCTACAGGTGGTAAAACAACCTTAATACCAAGGTTAAATGGAGAGGTTTAATAATGAGTGTAGAAAATATTTCGGTAATAAGAATATTGGACGTGTTATTGGTGACGATGCCATCTGATACCGATGATACTTCTATTAATATTCTTCAGGAAAAGATATTAAACTTGATGGAGAGGTACCAGGTTAAAGGTCTAATATTGGATATATCTGCTTGTCAGACATTGGACTCCTTTTTTGCCCGGGTTATAGCTGAAACAGCTCAGATGGTGGTTTTGATGGGCGGCGAGACGGTTATAGCTGGAATGCAACCTAGTGTTGCTATAACTGCCACCCAGCTAGGATTGAATCTGGGAGGAGTCAGAACTGCTCTTAATGTCGATCAAGCCTTGGAAATTATAGGTGTTACGAGCCCACGGGAGAGATAAATAATGGCTGATATTAATGGGGAAGTAGCTATCAGGCACGAGAGCGATATTATTCTGGTAAGGAAGACTGTCCGTGAGGAATGTGAAAAATTAAATTTCAGCCTTACCAATATTACGCGTATTGTCACTGCAGCTTCAGAGCTGGCACGCAATATTTATCTATATGCTGGCTTAGGGCTGATGCGTTGGCGTATCCTTGAAAGAAATGCTGCCAAGGGAATTGAGTTGACCTTTGAAGATCATGGTCCTGGTATTACCAACCTGAAACAGGTTATGCAAGAAGGCTTTTCTACCAGCCAGGGTCTTGGTCTGGGTCTTCCCGGTGCGCAAAGATTAATGGATGAAATGAAAATAGAATCTCGAGTTGGAGAAGGCACTATTGTAATAATTACTAAATGGCAGAGGTGATATAAAAATGCTCCTTCCCGCAAAGTATGTATTGCAGGTCTCTCATTCTAGTGATGCCTATGAGGCCAGACGTCTGGTTAGGTCTATGGCCGTCGATTTAGGTTTCAGCCTGAAAGAGAGTGAAGATCTAGCCATTGTCGTAAGCGAGCTATCTTCTAACCTGGTCAGACATGCCGGAGGCGGGCAATTGATTTTTACTGGATTTAATAATGGTACCAAATTAGGAATAAAAATAGATTCCCAGGACAATGGGCCAGGAATTGCAGAAGTGGAGAAAGCGTTAATTGATGGTTTTTCAACCTCAGGTACCCTTGGCTACGGTCTGGGTACTATAAAACGGCTGATGGACGAATTTTATATCGAATCCAGGACTGAGGGTCAAACCGGCACATTGGTAACTTGCCTAAAATGGCGTGAACACTCCCCGGAAGTAGTAAGCTGTCCGCTTTCTTTTGGTTCAGCCTCCCGGGCACGACCAGGTATGGTATTTAACGGTGACAGTTTTATCATCAGGCAATGGAATAACTCTGCTTTGTTAGCGCTAATCGATGGTTTAGGACATGGGAAATATGCACACCAGGCTGCTAGAATTGCCCAAGAATATATTGAAGCCCATTATGATCAGCCCCTGCCCATGATTTTTCATGGGGCGGGAAAGGCTTGCCGGAGCACCCGGGGGGTGGTAATGGCCCTAGCCCGGTTTAATTGGGGTAAAGGTGGTGTAAGATTAACCTTTGTCCGCGTTGGTAATATCTCAGCTCGGGTTTTTGGTTACCCGAACCCGATAAGTTTCCCAGTACAACGCGGAATTGTTGGATTTAATGCACCCGATCCTATTGCTGCTGAATACTGTTGGGAACCATCAATGGTACTGGTTCTTCACACCGACGGTTTGGCAACAACCTGGAGGTGGTCAGATTTTCCCCAACTGGCTAAAGCATCAGCTAATTATACTGCTCAGTACCTGCTGCGGAAACTTGCCCGAGATGATGATGATGCTTCAGTCATTGTGGCTAGAAATAGCAAAATGCAAGCGGGGTGAGCAGTCATATTCGATAAAAAGAGCATTATTAAAGAGTTAAAAGAAAAGCTGGATTTGGTACTTGAGCAAAACCGAATGCTGCAGGAAGAACTAAATGAAACTAATCGCGGCCTTCTCGCTTTGACCATGGAGGTGGAGAAAAAGAATGAGGAAGTCCAGGCCATAAATCAACAACTGTTACAAGCGGCTCGGCTGGCGACAATGGGAGAGCTAGCAGCTAGTATTGCTCATGAACTTAATAACCCCCTAACCACTTTGAGCCTGCGGGTTGAATCGCTGGTTGCTCAGATTTCCCCCGATGACCCCAAACAAAGAACATTAAAAATAATATCCAGTGAAATTGATCGTATGGCTACCCTAATCTCAGAATTACTTGATTTCAGCCGCCGTAAACAGCGGCAGGTATCTACAGTAAATGTCTGCCAGGAGATAGAAGACGCTGTGGAGCTTATCAGCTATCACTTTCGAAGTAACCGGATCAGGGTAATATGTGATTTCCAGTCGTCCATACCAATGATTTACGGTGATCATCAGGAGCTTCGACAGCTCTTTATCAACCTTTTTACCAATGCCATTGATGCTATGCCTGAAGGTGGTACTCTAACCATTCAGGTTAATGTAGAACATGCTCAAACTGACTGGGTGGCTATTCATATTAAAGATACCGGTATAGGTATTAAACCTCAAATTTTGTCCAAGGTGACTGAGCCGTTTTATTCTACCAAGCCAGATGGTAAAGGAACAGGGTTGGGCTTGCCCATTTGCAGTCGCATTGTAACCGATCATCATGGTGTAATGAATATTACCAGCAATGTTGATCAAGGTACAACCGTTTCGATAAAAATTCCTTATATTGACAATTAAGGAATAGACATAGATTTTCTGAAAGGCACTGAAAACTTTAAATCACATTTCCAAGGGAGCGTAGATGTTTCCCTACAGTTATTTTTTTGGTCGTTACAATAGAATATTTAATTTACATTTCCGGAGGTTGAGTACACTGAATACTACAGATTTAATTACAGTTCTGATTGTTGACGATGAAATTCAACTAGTGGACGCATTGTGTGAAGCCCTGAGAAATAGGGGGTATGAAGCCTCTGGCTTTTCATCTGCTATCAAAGCATTAAAAGCCTTACAAGAACAGGACTTTGATATTCTTTTGCTTGATTTAATGATGCCCGAAATGGATGGAATAGAATTCCTAAAAAAATCTCGCATAATAAGCCCCCATATGATTAGCATCATTATGACCGGATATGCTACAGTTCATTCAGCGGTAGAAACGATGAAATTAGGGGCGTTTGACTACGTGTTAAAACCATTTAAAATGGACATTCTCTTGCCAGTATTATCTCGTGCTCTAGAAATAAACCATCTAAAAAATGAGAACCTACAGCTGCGCGAGAGCATGGCGATTTATGACCTTGCTATGACTATTTCCCGTACCCTTGACATTAACATTATTCTTAATAAGCTTGTTGATACAGTTATTGATCAAAGTGGGGCAAATGAGGTATTAATTTTGCTGCCAGCTGATGCCAATAATGAACTATATGTAGCCATTGCCCGGGGTCGATATTCGGAAAGTATTGTAGGGCAACTGGTTCCCGCCCCCCAGGGATTGGTCGAGGGAGCTGAAAAAAATACCCAATATTCACCCTTACTACCCATTCCTGAGATTGAATCAGTAATTAATATTCCACTTCTAAATGGGGGTAAGTGTGTGGGGGTATTGAATGTTGGTTCAACGAAACTTTCTGCTTTTCCTCCAGAAAAGATCAAGACCCTGGAGATCCTGGCGATTGCTGCAGCTAGTGCACTGGACAACGCCAGGTTATTTGCAGAACTACAGAAGGCCGAACAGCAATATCGCTCCATTTTCGAAAATGCGACCGAAGGGATTTTTCGGGTAGCCTGTGACGGTCACTATCTGATAGTTAACCCAGCAATGGCACATATCCTGGGGTATAATAAACCTGAAGAATTACTTAACCTAAAATCCAGTATTGATTATAAAAGTATATTAAATGGCAAAACGCAAAGGAATGAATTTGAGCATCAGGTAAGCCGCCGAGATGGTACGGTTATCTGGGTTTCGGAAAATATCAGGGTAGTACTTGATGATAAAGGCGAAATTCTCTATTATGAAGGAACTATGGAAGATATCACCCAGCGTAAAGAGTCTGAGCATTTTGAACGCGAACTATCTCGACTTGACCGCCTAAACTTGGTTGGAGAAATGGCTGCCTCAATTGGTCATGAGATCAGGAACCCTATGACTTCGATAAGAGGTTTCCTGCAAATGCTTAAGAGCAAAGAAGATAGTTCAAACCAAGATTATTATGACTTGATGATTGAGGAACTTGACCGTGCCAACACCATTATTTCTGACTACCTGGGTATGGCCAAGGATAAACCCTTAGACTTAAGATCCTGCCACCTGCATGAAATCATAGAATCCCTGCAACCTATGATACTGGCAGATGCCCGGTATTCAGATATACAGGTCAAACTAGATCTAGATGACGCTCCCCTGGTATTTATTGATGAAAAAGAGATTCGCCAGCTCATTCTTAATTTAACCCGTAACGGTATTGAAGCAATGTCAACTGGTGGAACTCTCACTATTGGTATCCGTTCCGAGAATGATAATGCCCTCTTGTTTATCCGGGATGAAGGTCCAGGACTTGATCAACTAATGCTCAAAAATCTGGGTACTCCCTTCTTAACTACTAAAGAAAATGGAAACAGGTTTGGGTTTGGCAGTATGTTACCGTATTGCTGCCAGGCATCAAGCGAAAATAAAAGTGGATACTGGTCCCCAGGGAACTACTTTCTGGGTAATATTTCCACGTTCTTTAGAAAGTATTACCCTATTTTAAGCTAAGGGACAGTTCTTTCATTATTGTTATTGGCCAACAAATGTAATAAGCGAGTGAAATTTATTGTAAAGAAAACCGGGTGTCGATCCTAAGAACCTAAACGACAAAGAGAAGGTAATTCTGGCCGACGCCCTGAGAAATATCTTTCTGTCTAAGCATTCAAGCTGATAGTAAATTATAAATGAAGCCTGTGCAAGTTTAACAGATTGTTAGTTTTACTTCTTCTGAACAGGAATCCAAATTTCACTATAAGCGTAATCTTTTTTATTTGCATCCATTTTAGTAAATGAAAAAGAAGGGGCATTGATTACTTCGTAATTGGAAGAAGGAAGCCACTCTGAATATATTTTTGCCATTGTTTGTTGTAATGTAGAAGGAAATGGGCCTTCGTTGGGGAATATGGCCCAAGTACAGGCTTCTACTGGCACTTTTTCTAATAGATCACTAACTTGTTTTTCAGTCGTTAAAACCCCTATCAAGTGAGTTAAATATCCTTCTTCTTTTAAGAAATTAGCGTCAGCATCATAAGATGCATTGACAATTTCATAAGGCGCTATATTTTGCAGAGAATGCATCTCTTCTTTTTGTTTGTCCGTTATGCTTTCTGCCAACTTTAGTATCTCGTTATTAACACCTGCAAATTGCATAGGAACACGTTTACTTACACCAACTAAGCTAAACGCTGGTTTGTCTTCAATTCGAAATTCCATAGTAATTCCTCCCTTGACGGTTATCACGAAAGAAAGTTTGGGAAACGATTTACTTATGCCTTTTTTAAATACATCTGAGGGTAAAGACCCATTCCATTTTTTAAATGCTCGAGTAAAGCCGTCTATTGACTGATAACCATATTTAAAAGCGACATCCGTTACTTTTTCTCCATTAAGTAAATCCTTATTGGCTTCCGACAATTTTCTATTTTTGATGTATTCGCTAAGCGTCAATCCTGAAAGATAAAAAAATATCTTTCTAAAGTGATAATCAGAAACTCCAGCATACTCAGAAATTATTTTAGGTGATAGCTCATCGGTTAAATGATCTTCAATATAATCAATTACATGATTTAATTTATTTAACATTATCCCTACTCCTTTGCATACCTACATATTACTAAAGCTAGTTTATATATGCTCGGTTTTTTTTACATAAAAAATATCGAATCGTTATATAAATAATGAAATTTTAGCAAAGAACGTAAGACTGTGGGCTAAACTAATGTGCTGTTCCCTAAAATGGTTAGCAATTAACCATATTATTGGAAATGAACTCAAATGTAATAAAGAAATGTAGGGCTAAGATACCAAGCCAAAAGGCTACACTATCTATTATAAAAGTCCTTATTTTTAAGGAAATAGTGGTGAATTAGGAATTGGCATAGGGTATAATCTGGATTAAGAGTTTCGTTTTGGCCAAAAAACTCTGTAAATTTAACTATGGGGGGATTTTATCGAAGTTAAATTAAAATTATCTTATGGATTTATTTGTGGCCGCAATTAAGATGTTAGGACAGGACTACGAAACGGAAGTTTGCAATTAGAAAGGGGTAAAAAATTTATTATGAGGAAATCATTATTATTTTTAATTACTTTGCTAATGATGGTATTTATCTTTGCGGGGACAGCCAGTGCTGAAATAATTGACAAAAGCATTAATCTGGTTATAGGGAGTACTCAAGCACAAATCAATGGACAGAGTGTTACCATGTCTACTCCAGCGCAGGTAACTGATGGCAGAACTCTGGTTCCTCTAAGGTTTATCGGCGATGCTTTTGGCTGCGATGTTCAGTGGGATGGTGATTCGCGTACGGCAACTGTAGTTCTTGCAGACCAAATTATTGAAGTACCGGTTGGCCTAAACTATGCAGTTATTAATGGGGATAAAACAAATATTGATATACCAGCTCAAATAGTAAATGGAAGCACTATGGTTCCGATAAGGTTCATCAGTGAAAGTCTTGGTTCAAAAGTAGATTATAATGCAGCTACACAAGGTATTACTATTTCCCTGAAAACATATATTAATAAAGATCAAGGCTTTGAAATGATTCTTCCTGCTGATTGGGTAGTTGATGATGAAACAGTCGAAGGAGTAGAAATATCTGCTTACCAAAGTATTTTTGGTCTCGTAGGTTGGGCTGACCCAGCAGAAGGTATCAACGCAAGTAATTTTAATGAGTTTGCTGAAGAATGCTTTAAGGAATATGCAGATAAAAACGAAGTCAGTACTTTTATCGAAGGTGTAATCGCGGGGGTTGTATACGAGGAAGAAGGAACTATTAATATCCATGCTTATAAATTATTAGACGACGGGATTTATTTATGTGTTTTTGCGGTCAGCAAAGATTTAATTGATGATAACCAAGCTGGACAATGTGATTTAATTATAAATTCGTTAAAAACATCAGCAATTGAGTAGGAATAGAGATACTTCTAACATCCTTCATGTATACTGGAAAATATTATTTATTACGTAACCCAAAGGGAAAGTTCTTTAAAGTTGCATGATATTCTGGGGTGAATACAGCAATCGCCTAAAGTCAGGGCCAAAGTCAGGGGTAAAGTCTTTTGCTTTACTCCTGACTTTACTCTTATAATTCAATCCTGTGATTATAAATCAGCACAGCTGCCAGAAACACCAGGGCTGTACCCAGCAAAATAATTAAGGTATTAAGACCCATTATTCCATTAAATGCGGCTACACTGAAACTATGATTATTCATATAATAATGGGTGAAATTGCCCAATTGCTGCCAGAGCGGGGTCAATAATTTACCCATTAACCAGAAAGTGGCTAGGAAGATGATAACCGTTATAAGACCGGAAAAACGTTTTACGAGCTTTCCTGTTAATTGGCTAAAGAAACTTATAACAATGGCATAGGCAATACTCACAATACTCATTAAATAGAATAATCCTACCATGCTGAATAGTGATTGCAGATTAATGTCTATTCCTGCTGCCTGTGCCTGGCTTATAACTTCCTCCAATCCTGGTTCAGGAAATAACAAAGATATTAGAATTACTCCTGCTATACCCACAACTAAAGTGCCTATAACATACTGGCTAAGCAAAGCCAGTAGTTTAGAACCTAATATACTGCCTCCTTTAACTGGCAGCGATAATAACAAATAGGCCGTATTAGTACTGAATTCCCGGTTAAGCAGTTTAAAAGAGGAGATAAAGGGCAGTAATGACGCTAATCCTAAAATCATCACCAATGGTCCAATAACTATACTCGGCATATCCTGAAATTTAAAATAAAAGTAAACGTCAATGACTAATGTGGTAATAATTATTACCAGAATTTCCGGACGCAAATCATGCATTTCCTTACAGTAGAGTTTTAAAAATTTTTTCATACTAGTCGGCATTTCTAAACGCCTCCTTCATCAATTCTACTAAGGACATGCCCCTTTGTACCCGTAAATCTTCAGCGTTACCATTAAGGGTTACCTGACCCTGATTCAGAAACACTACTTCATCTACCAGGCTTTCTACCTCAGCAATCTCATGCGTGGAAATAATAATGGTCTGTTCTCCCTCACGATAATCCCGAATTAAGGTATTAATAACTTCTTCCCGGGTTAATATATCGATACCAGACAAAGGCTCATCCATAAGTAAATAAGGGGCCCGCCGGGATACAGTCAGAAGAAGCTTAGCTTTGGCCCGTTGCCCTTTAGAAATACGGGAAATATTCATATCTTCATTTAGGTTTAAAAACTTGATTAAATCCCTGTATTTGGCCTCATCCCAATCAGCATAAAAAGTGCGGGTAAAGTCGGCGGCCTGGGCAATATTCATCCAAGAATAAAGGTGGTCTATCTCGGGCAGATAAGCTACATCATGTTTTTTATTTTGCGGTTTTTCCCCATCAATCAAAACTTCACCACCATCAGGGCGATTAAGTCCTATTATAAGCTTGATACTGGTAGATTTTCCGGCTCCGTTAGGGCCAAACAGACCAATTATTTTTCCCCGTGGGAAAACCAGACTGACATTATTCAATGCTACTGTACTGCCAAAATTCTTAGTTACGTTTTTAAACTCTATCATCTGATAACCTCCTTCGCTGGGCTTGTTCCTGTTCCACGAGATTAAGCATAACCTCATAGCTAAATCCCAGGGATTCCATTTCATTAATAAAATGATCAATTAGCTGAATGGCCATTTCCATTTTAATATCCTCTAGCTTGTCACTGGATATACTGATAAATGTACCCTGGCCTCTTACTGTCTCAACTATATTCATGTTCTCCATTTCTCGATATGCTCTCTGTACAGTGTTAGGGTTAATTCTAGCTTTTTCCGCATATTCCCGCTGTGATGCTATCTTATCTCCAGTTTTTATTTCTCCGCGGATAAGTCTTTTCTTATAATCATTAATTATCTGCTTATAAATAGGCTGTGAAGCATTAAAATCCACATTCAGGCACCTCCTCCCTAGTGCAATAGTAACCTAGTACACTAACATTATAAGCTAGGCTCAACTTGTTGTCAATCAGAAAAAGAAAATAATCGGCAAGCAAATCTTACAGGGTATTGGCTCTAATCCATTGTGGGCATTTTACATGGTGGTGATAATGATGAGTGCAACAGCTGCATCGATATGCTGATAGAGGTGAACTTTGCCGATGAACCGGCTTATGTTATGGCCTTGGAGGCTACAAATAAAAGAATGCCATCATAAGTTTACTTAACTGATTTGCCGTTTCTTCAAAGGTTAGATTATTTTCCAAAATAAAATCTGGATTTACAACCGCCTGAATGGAAGCGAGGATGACTGCGGTAACAATGCGCGGATCTGTTTCATGCAATAGGGCATTATGGCTTTGCTTAATAAACTTAGTAATCACCATACGGATCCGCTCCAGACGGAAAGCATCGATTTTTTTCCAGAGATGAGGATAGTAAGTGCGCAGGTCATTTAGCCCCATAGGGTTCATTATAAACTGCCCATAAATAATTAGGTTATTAATTACGGCTTTTATTACATCTGAGGCGGTTAAATCCTGTGCCATTATATTTTCAATCTGTCGGTCCATTTCAGCCATAAATGTATCCAGGCTGGCTTCTATAACTTCTTCTTTGCTGCGAAAGTAACGATAAATTGTTCTTTTGCTGACCCCTGCCTGTTGGGCCAGTTCATCCATCTTCATATTATTAAAGCCCTTGGCCTGTGCTAATTCCTGACTAGCCTTAATAATTCTTTCAGTAATTTTCATATACTGCTCCTGACTTTAAATTATCTTCTTTTGGAACTTAAGGGTACTAATTGTCAGCATGACAATGGAAAAGACAAATAACGAAATAACCTGTCCCATCAAATACTGATAGCCTATTCCTTTTAGCATAATACCCCGGATGATATCCAGATAATAGGTCAAAGGGATTACATAGCTTAAATAATATATAACCTGAGGCATGGCTAAACGGGGAAACATGAAACCAGACAACAAGATGCTGGGCAGCATTATAAAAAATGACATTTGAAAAGCCTGCATCTGGTTTTTGGCTACGTTGGAGATCATTAAACCTAACCCCAGTGATGCGGTAATAAAAAACAGGGTTAATAAGTAGAGCTGCAGTAAGCTGCCCCGGATAGGTACATTAAAGATTAAAACTCCTACCAGCAAAGCTACTGTTATTTGTATATAGCCAAGAACAATGTAGGGGAGAATTTTACCAATCATCAATTCCAGCGGTTTAATGGGGGTAACAAGAAGCTGCTCCATGGTACCTCTCTCCCGCTCCCGCACGATGGCAACTGCAGTAATAATAACCATGGTCATGGTTACCACCATGCCCAGTATAGCCGGTACCATGTAATATGCAGTAACCCCGTCAGGGTTATACCAAGGTCTTACTCTTATGTCATAAGGGGGGCCTCCGGAAAAGGCCATTTTTTGCGTTAGGATTTGCTGGGATTTAATCAGCCCGATGGCATTGGCGACTGCCACGGCCTGGTTGGCCACCATGTTGTCACTGGCATCCACAATTACTTGAACGGGTGCTGACTCACCCCGCTGCAAAGCACGATAGAAATCAGGCGGAAAAATGATTCCTACCTGTGCCTGGCCGCTGTCAATTTTTTGCGTTACCTCTGTATAACTATTAACGGTATATTTTATATCAAAGTAGCCGGAGGCTGAAAATGAGTCCAGTAAATCCCGGCTGGAGGTGGAAAGCGATTGATCAAAAACAACTGTAGGAATATGTTTAACTTCGGTTTGAATGGCATAGCCGAACAGAATTAACTGTATCAGCGGTATCATAAAAATTAATCCCAGGGTCATTCGATCACGCTTCATTTGGAGAAACTCTTTTTTAACCACTGCAAAGATTCGCTGTATACTCATGCCGATCACACTTCTTTCCTGGCTAAATTGATAAAGACGTCCTCAAGGCTGGGGGTTATCACGCGCGGCTGTTGTCCGGTAAGTTCCTTTAGTGCATATATGGCATTTTCATCCGGTAGTAATACATGCAAGAGTGAACCATGAATGCTGGCTTCTTTTACCCAGGTCGAAGCTTCCAGTCGAGGTAGCCATTCCATGGGGGAGGGTAGTTCCAGTTCTACCATAACACCTTTTATGGTCATTTTTTTTAAGTGATCCGGGCGATCCAGGGCCAGCAATTTCCCCTGGGACATAAAGGCAATACGGTCACAACGTTCTGCTTCATCCATAAAATGAGTGCTAACGATGACGGTGGTTCCTGCCTGGGCCAGGGTATAGATTATATCGAAGAAAGCCCGCCGAGCCGTAGGACTAACCCCGCTAGTAGGTTCATCCAAAAAAAGGACATCTGCTGGCGAGATAATGGCACAGGCTAAAGCCAAACGCTGTTTAAAGCCTACACTTAAGTTGGCTGTCGGTTCATTACAGTGTTTAATAAGTCCCGTCAGCTCCAGTATCTCATGGATCCGGGCCCGCCGCTGCCGACGGGTAATGTTATATAATCCGGCATAGAAATCGATGTTTTCCAATACAGTCAAATCGTCGTAGAGACTGAACTTTTGCGACATATAACCTATTCGCCTTTTTATGAGTTCACTCTCGCGTACCAGATCATAACCTAGTACACTGCCGCTTCCGGAACTGGGCTTTAAGATACCGCAAAGCATACGAATGGTAGTTGATTTGCCCGCACCATTAGGACCTAAAAATCCGCAGATTTCACCCGGCTTAATGGCCAGATCCAGTGAATCAACTGCGGTAAAGTCTCCAAATTGGCGCGTTAGATTATAGGTTTCAATTGCGAATTCCATGGTCTGCCTCATCTTCCGCCAGGGCGACAAAAACATCCTCCATAGATGGAACTGTCCTGGTTATTTCTAGTATGGTGAGACCTAATTTATTTAAATGGTCTTCTATATTTTCTCGGGCTTGCTCTTCATTATCAACTACCACCCTATATTTGTAACCGTAAAAAGAAACATCCAGTAATTCCGGAACATTGCTTAAAATCTTCGGATCACGACTGTCTATGCGAAGTTCCAGAACCTGATGGCCCCAAGACTGACGCAAGCCGTGGGGAGAATCAACTGCTTTGATTTGTCCTTGGTTAATAAAAGCAACCTGATGGCACTGCTCAGCTTCATCCATATAAGGGGTAGAAACCAGAATAGTTATACCTTCCTGATTAAGCCGATAAAGGATTTTCCAGAATTCCTTGCGGGATTCCGGATCTACTCCATAGGTGGGTTCATCTAATAACAGCACTTCCGGGCGGGTGATCAAAGCCGTGGTAAGAGCTAGTTTCTGTTTCATTCCCCCGGAAAGCTGATCAGCCAAACGATTTTGAAAACGGTTCATCCCTGTAATCTGCAGGATTTTTACAGCTCTATCGCGGATTGTTTTTTTGTCTATTGCATACATAGCTCCGAAGAAAAATATGTTCTCCATTACGGTAAGATCTCCATACAAACTGAATCTTTGCGGCATATAACCTAGACGGGAACTAATTTTGTCCTGCTCATGCGGAGGATAACCCAGTAGTTCTATTTCCCCATAGTCAGGTTTAATTAGACCACAAATTGTGCGTATAAGCGTGGTTTTGCCGGCTCCATCAGGTCCGACAAGTCCCCAAATTTCACCGCGTTTAACTTTCAGGTTAATATTATCCAAAGCCTGAATTTCTTCAAATCGCTTGCTTAAATTCCTGCATATTATCATGGAATTGAATCCTCACCAAATACTACATCAGCGGGCATACCAATTTTTAGAGCACCATTTTTATTGTTAAAACCGATCTTGACAGCAAAAACGACATTAGTACGTTCCTTTTCCGTTTGAATGGTTTTGGGAGTAAACTCGCCCTGGGAAGCAATATTAATGATGGTGCCGCTGTAGCGCTGGCTGTCCCCGCTTATAGTAAAATATACTTTTTGCCCTAGTTTTATTTGGGGCAGGTCATCTATTGGAATATAGACTTTTATCCACATGTTATTCAAATCAGCGATGGTAGCCAGGGAGCTTCCGGCCTGCACATACTCGCCAGGTTCATAGTTGCGGCTTAAAATAGTACCACTAATGGGTACTGCTAACTTTAGATCATCCAATATACTTTGACTGGCTTGCAAGATTGCTTTGTTGCGTTCCAGTTCAGCTTCAGCAGCAGCGATAGTTTGCGGACGATTGCCAGCTTCTATAAGGCTAAGCTGAGCCTGTGCTATTTCTAACTGGTATTTCCTTTGATCGACAATATTCTGGGTTTCATCCAGCTTATCCTGGGAAACTGCCCCCGCCTCAGCCAAAACCTTTATTTTGTCCAGGTCTTGCTGTGCCTTAGCTAAATTTATTTGGGCTATATTGACATTGCTGCGGGCTTGCTCCAGTTCCTGCCTGCGAGCACCTGAGCGGAGGTTTTCCAAATTAGCCTGAGCTACCATAACAGCCATAGCATCCCGTTCCTTTTGCGCAACTAGGTCACTGCGGGAAAGTTCCGCTACTATTTGCCCTTTTTCTACTGTTTGTCCTTCCTGTAAATTCAGGCTAACTAGTGTTCCTGAAATACGGGCGGAGATATCAACAGTTGTTGCTTCAATTGTTCCACTGGCCTTAAGGGTATCTGCTTGGGGATGGGAATAATATAGATATAACCAGATAGCAATACTCGTCAGTAAAATAAAAAATACTATCAAGCCAATTTTCTTACGCAAAAAACTACCTCCCCCGTATTAGTTTGATTAATTAATAAATTGCTATGATATATGGGAATAGCATTGCAGTCATCTAAAATATATAAAAAGGAAACTAGGTAAACTGATTTAGTTTACCTAGTAATATTTTAGCATGCTTTTTAGTTAATGGTAGTAGAATGCAAAGGGAAGCTTTTGTTATGTATCTAATAACCTATTTTCGGATTTCTATTTCCCATAAATCCTTATTATCTAATTTTATATCTATTTCAAAGCCCTGCGACTTAGCCAATCTAATTACATTTTCTTTGGAAACCTGGCTGCTGCCTACTATATGCAGCTCAGTAACACCATTATCTATAATTTTTTTAGTTCGTAATACCGGAACTGGACAGCTAAGTCCGCGTACATCAAGTTTCTCCATGTATCAGCACCTCCTATGCTTCTCGATAGCTAAATCCAATCCAACTAACTAATATAATTCCAATAACACATGCTATTTGACCATAGTTTCCCACTCCGGCAGGTGAAGCAGCCAGCATGAAGTTATGACTGAAAGCAGCGCCAACTATCATTCCTATTACCACCGTGGCTGCATCCATATCTCCTTCACCAGATAAGATAAGCTGCCTTAAAGGGCAACCCCCCAGCAAAGTAGCAGTAAGGCCAACCAAAAACAATCCCAAGAAATTCCACATCTGCATGGTATGGGCTATTGGTTGATCAGTAAATCCAGGCTTGAAGAAACCAAATAACAAATTTAATATTAGAGCTCCAGCAAATATCCCCAGAAAACCGAATAACAAATAACTATCTCTAATTAAAATGAAATCCCTGATTCCGCCACTAAGACATAGACGGGTACGCTGAGCCAAAAAGCCAACTAACAATCCTGCCCCAAGGGAAATTATTACCGGTGCCGCCATAGAACCCGGTCCCTCGGTGCTGAAAAATAGAGGGCCACTTGCTTCCGGATTAAAGATTGTACCCTTTAAGAGCAGGAATAGGAAAAAGGCAAAGATAAGGGGTAATAATAATCCACCAGCATTAGAATGGCTGTATTCGGCTCGCCCTAGGTTAAAGCCCCGTTTAAGGAAGAATACCCCACCAGCTACACCAGCAATAAAGCCCAAAAACCCAACTACAGCATTGAAATCTCCACCAGACATTCTGAGTATATCCCGTAAAGGACAGCCCAGGAAAACCAGAGCTCCAATCATCATAAATACACCTAATATAAATCGTACCAGAGTAGATGATCCTCCCCGGGATTTGAATTCACCGCTGGTCATAGCCGTCAGCATCGCTCCCAGTATTAGACCGATTATTTCTGGTCTTAGGTACTGAACAATTCCGGCTCGATGTAGACCCAGTGATCCTGCAATATCTCTTTCAAAACAGGCTATACAGAATCCCATGTTACCCGGATTACCCAATTTGACCAGAATGGCAGCACATGCCCCAATAATAAGACCGGTCAGCAGAATAAACCACTTGTTTCTGTTCACTAAAGTTAATCCTCCTTTTTAAGTTATGATAAATAATTATACTATATATTACTAACTATTATATATACTATTAATTTTAGAAGTGAGAGAGGCGAGGAAGCGAGGGGACGTTCTTTTTGCTTTTTAACTTGAGGCAATCCTAAGGGCACAGCAACCTGAGCGCCTGATAGAAGTCTACCAGTGGGTAAATGGGGATACCAGTAACCGGTGCACAATGCTGATGCTCATTTGAGAAGTACTATTATGGGCCGGGAAGTTGTGGTTGCAAATAACGGATGGCAAACTGGATTTCGGCCCCTGGGAGCAAATCTATGGAAAGAGGAAAAAACCCGTTCTGGTAAAAAGCATTGGGGAATAGCATGCGCTGCTTGATTGCTGTTATACTAGAACCTTTTTTCTGTTGTAACAGTGGCAATTAATGTTTAGAAATAACGAAGGATAATAGGAAGTATGTAAATATAAAAGGGCATAATGACACAACGAAAACTCCCCCTTGTATCCGTTTATAATAAACCAAAGTATGGTATAATATATTTGAGGTGATTGTTTGTTGCCGGATAAAATCAGGAAATTTTTTTGGGAGTATGGTGAAATTGAAATAGATTTACAAAAAAACTGGTTTTTTATTATAGAACGACTATTGGAATATGGAGATTTAGAGGCCGTTAAATGGGCTTTTGAGCATTTTGGCCAAAATAAACTGATTGAAGTAGTGAAAGCTAGCCGCAACCTTTCCAAAAAAACAGCTTCGATGTGGCAAAATTATTTTAATTTACCAAAGGAGGACATTAGATGCATGAGTTTATCATGTCACAGGATCAACATGCCCTTCTTGGCAAATTAGCTGACAAAAGCTTACTAGATAATTTTTACCTAGCCGGTGGAACTGCTTTAGCTTTACACCTTGGACATCGTTGGTCAGAAGACTTGGATTTTTTCAGTATATATAAATTCGACTCCTTTGGTTTAGTTTCTGCTTTATCAGAAATAGACGATTTCTTAGTAACAGGTCAAGAGATGGGTACTGTACATGGTTTAATGGGAAATGTAAAAATTAGTTTTCTTTATTATCATTACTCCTTACTAGAGGAATTTCATGTTTATAATCAAATAAAAATCGCAGGTATTAAAGATATAGCTTTAATGAAACTTATCGCCCTGGTTCAAAGGGGAACAAAAAAGGATTTTATTGACCTGTATTTTATAGAAAGAGAGGTAATAAGGATTGAAAAACTTATTAACTTGTTTTCAGATAAATTTAAGATTACTTCATATCAACCAATGTTAATCTATAAAAGTTTAGGATATTTTGAGGATGCAGATAGGGAAGTTACTCCTAAAATGTTCAAGAAGATTTCCTGGGAGGAAATAAAATCTTATTTTCTTCGAAGACAAAAGGAATTGCTTGAATGGGAATTAAAAAAGTAATTACTTAAAGGGCACACAGATGTTTACTGCGTTCACAATTAAGGTGGCAGATTTAATAAAGGAACATCTGGTCGGCTGGTTGGAAAAGCAACCTTTCGCACCAAAAACTACCATAAATCATAAACTATATAAACCCCAGTAACTAAATTGGTGTTCAAAAATTCCTGATCAAGGCAAAAGCCCGCAGAACCTTGAACTGCTCCCTGTCAAGTAGACAGATGAAAAAATAAAAAATGTTATCACTGGACTCCGCCATAAGCGGGGTCCAGTTATTTATGCAGCACTTTCAAGCAACTGGCGATAGGTCATAGGCGCCAGCTTGTTTAGCTTCTTTTGACGTCTATCATGGTTGTAGAAATGTATGTAACCTTCAATGGCTGCTACCAGGCTATCGTAATCTTCGAAATTGCCTAGGTAGTACATCTCACACTTTAGAGGGGCCATTATCAATACAGCGGCCAACGCGGGGAAAAAACAAAAACCTGATATTGTAGCACTGGCAGGAGATATTGCTGACGATCATGTACCAATTACAGGCACAGAACAGTTTCTTGAAGGCATAAAAGGGTTTGCGCCTATATATTACGTAACCGGAAATCACGAATTTAGGTCAAATGATATTTATAATATAAAGAACACAATTCGCAAACATGGTGTCACTATTCTGGAAAATAGTTATGAGCAAGTTAATGTTAACGGTTCCTCCATTATTATAGGGGGAGTAGATGACCCTGATATAGTCAAATATGAGAGACCTGACTTAGACTGGGAGGGGGAATTTTATAATGTCTTTTCCGAATTGCAAAATAAGCCTGAATTTAAAATACTCTTAGCTCACCGGCCCGAATTAATAGAAATTTACAAAAAGTCGCATTTTGATCTGGTGTTATCCGGTCATGCTCATGGAGGCCAGGTAAGGATACCATTTATATTAAATGGACTTTTTGCTCCTGATCAAGGCTGGTTTCCTGAATATGTTGGTGGGGTATATAAACATGATTCTTTGACTCACATAGTTAGCCGCGGTGTTTCTTATAACCCTCTTTTGCCCCGGATATTTAATCCCCCTGAGGTTGTCGTTATTGAAATAAAGGGAAAAGCAATGGGGGATCAATAACCTACTATAGCCTGGCCAAAGGTTCTGCGATACATTTAAGGTCCTTGTATCATGGAATATAAATTACGCACCAGTCAGTATATCACCAACTCAATAGTTATTCTTTTGTTTATGGTAAAATGCTTAGTAACCGGAAAGATATAATTATTGGAGTTTATCGGACCTGGTACTAAAACTGCACTGTTACAAAAGAACGTCCCCGGGTAACGTAAAGGGTGGTTATTCTTAATGAAGATTTTGCTGGTTGAAGATGATAAAACGATTGCCGCGGGAATTGAATATTCACTTATACAGGAGGGTTTTTCTGCGGTTCTTTGCCATGATTATAAATCAGCGCAAAAAGTATTAACCGAAGAATTGCAGCAATTGAATTTATGTTTGTTTGATTTGTCGCTGCCGGATGGGAGTGGCTATGATTTGTGCCATTTTGTTAAACAGCGCGGCGACATACCAGTTATTTTTTTAACTGCTATTGATGATGAGGTTAATGTAGTGATGGGCCTTGATATGGGAGCGGATGATTATATTACCAAACCCTTTCGCATCCGGGAGCTTATTTCGCGGATAAAAACGGTTTTACGCCGGTATAATATGCAAACTCAGACTAAAACTTTTGTAGCAATAGATAATGTTCGGGTTAATCTGCTGGAAGGCAAGGTTTATAAGAATGGCTGCGAAATTAATCTGACTGCTCTGGAATACCGTTTACTACTTATATTCGCTAACCATGTCGGACAGGTTCTTTCCCGCAATCAACTCTTAGAGCAAATCTGGGACATAGCCGGTGACTTCGTAAATGATAATACCTTAACCGTTTATATAAAAAGATTACGGGAAAAGCTGGAAGATGATCCGCAAAATCCAACCCTTATCAAAACGGTGCGTGGTCTAGGTTATAAGGTCGGTGATTAGCTTGCTGCGTAACAGAGAGGTTCAAATACTGTTACTTATATTGAGTTCAATAACTTTGGCGGCAACTGCTATAGCCTATCTTATTTCGCCGCTGGCTGCGGTTATTACTTTTATTACGGCTGTATTATTAGTGGGATGCAGCTTATTTTTTACCAAATGGAGGTATCAGCAAATAGAAAAGCTTTCCGAATACCTGCGCCAGGTCAGTGCAGGTGATTACTTTCTGGATGTCAGGGATAATCAGGAAGGTGAGCTTAGTATCTTAAAAAATGATATTTATAAAGTGACATTAATACTTTCAGAGCAGAGCTCGCTTTTGCAGCAGGAGAAGCTCCAACTAACCGATGCCATTGCTGATATATCTCATCAACTTAAAACTCCACTTACCTCCATGATGGTGATGGCAGACTTACTAAATGATGCTAATCTGCCGGAAGTAAAAAGAATGGAATTTACCCATAAAATTCGCTTGCAGTTGGAACGTATGGAATGGCTGGTTTCTGCATTATTAAAACTGGCTAAAATTGATGCGGGAACGGTAAGTTTTAAAAAAGATTTGATAAAGGTGGAAAAGCTTATACAAAAAGCGATTGAGCCCATTCTAATCCCCCTGGATATTAAAGGACAAACTATTTCGATAAATGGTAATAGTGATGTTTCCTTTAGGGGTGATTTTAATTGGACATGCGAAGCTTTAATAAATATTTTAAAAAACTGTGTAGAACATACTCCTGAAGGAGGGAATATCACCATTTCTTTTACGGAAAATGCACTATTTACTGAAATAGTCATTGCCGATAATGGGAAAGGAATACCCAAGGAGGACATTCCTTATATTTTTAAACGTTTTTATAAAGGTAAAAATGCCAGCGATGATAGTGTTGGTATTGGGCTGGCCATGGCTCATAGCATTATATCTTATCAGAATGGCGCTATTGAAGTAAAAAGTGAGGGGGAAAAGGGTACTCAATTCAGGATTATGTTTTACAAACAAATAGTTTGACGTCCCCGTGTAATAAAGTGACTAAATTGTAATATTGCAGTCACTTATTTGTCATTTTAGGCAGATATACTTATAGAAACACCGTAAAATGGAGGTTTATAAATTGGAAATCTTACAAATAGAACATCTGTCTAAAATCTATGGGGAAGGGGAGACAGCTGTAAAAGCCCTTGATGATGTCTCTTTTTCCGTAAAGGAAGGGGAATTCATTGCTATAATCGGGCCTTCTGGATCAGGCAAATCTACTCTTTTGCATATGTTGGGAGGGGTAGACATGCCTACCAGTGGCAAGGTATTAGTTAATAACACTGATATCTATCGCCTGAATGAGACCCAGTTGGCAATTTTTAGACGCCGGCAAATTG
Source organism: Syntrophomonadaceae bacterium (assembly GCA_050943255.1). GTDB lineage: Bacteria > Bacillota > Syntrophomonadia > Syntrophomonadales > Syntrophomonadaceae > UBA4844. The sequence continues at coordinate 32,807 of JBMNOV010000002.1, read as the reverse complement.
GCCTGGTTTATCAGTTTTACAATCTGATCCCGGTCTTGACGGTGGAAGAAAATATTATTTTGCCCTTATTACTGGATGGCCATCAGGTTAATAAAAAGCATTTTAATGACATCGTAAACATTTTAAATTTGGGGAACCGCTTGCATTATCTGCCTAATCAGCTTTCCGGCGGGCAGCAGCAACGGGTCTCGATCGGCAGAGCCTTGATTAATAATCCTGTTTTAATGTTGGCTGACGAACCCACAGGTAATTTGGACAGCAAAAACAGCAATGAAATAGTTAGCTTATTAAAAATGTTTAACAAAACTTATAAGCAAACCTTGATTATTATTACTCATGATGAACGAATTGCCTTACAGGCTGACCGAATTATTTCCATAGAAGACGGAAGAATAGCCCGGGATGAGGTGATTCGTCCATGAATATTGTAAATAAACTAACCTTACGAAATTTACAACAAAACCGAAGAAGAACCCTGGTTACCATTATAGGCGTAATTATCTCTGTCGCTATGGTAACCGCGGTAGCAACTTTGGGTGTATCTTTTATGGATTTGCTGCAAAGACAAACCATTGCCAAAGATGGAGAATGGCATGTCCTGTATAAGAATGTAAACCAGGAACAGCTGCAAGCTATTAAAAATGATGAAGAAACTAAAACACTTATCGTCTCCAGAGATCGGGGCTATGCTTTTTTAGCAGGAAACCAAAATAGATTATATAAACCCTACTTGTTTATTAAAGAATATGATTCCCAGGGTTTTGAACAGTTCCCCATTGAACTGATCAAAGGGCGGTTGCCGCAGGCCAATAATGAGGTGGTCATCTCCGAGGAAATTGCTGAAAGCGCCAAGGTTAAGCTGGCAATTGGTGATCAGTTGGTACTTGATATCGGCCAGAGATTTATGACTGCAGGTGATAGCCAGCCCCTGAACCAGCAGACTCCTTTACAAACCAAAGACGGTGAGGTTACCGAAACATTAAATAATACATCAACTCATAATTATACTGTGGTGGGAATCATTGCCCGTCCTACCTGGGAACCTGCCTGGGCACCAGGGTATAATGTTATTAGCTATGTAGATGCCAGCATCCTAGGAACAAATGATACTGTTGATGCCGCGGTGGTTTTAAAACAAGTTAAAAGGTCACTTTACAACCATGCCCAGGATCTGGCCAGGCAAAATAACATTTTAACCGTAGAATATAATAATGAACTGCTCCGCTTTTATGGTGTAACCGATATAGATAACCTGCACCAAACCCTTTATTCACTGATAGCAATCATAATGGCGATAATTGTAGTAGGCTCGGCAGCATTAATCTATAATGCTTTTGCTATCTCGGTTTCGGAACGTTCCCGTCATTTAGGCATGCTTTCCAGTGTAGGGGCAACAAGAAAGCAGAAAAGAAACTCGGTGTTTTTTGAGGGAGCAGTCATAGTCTTGATAAGCATTCCCCTGGGAATCCTGTGTGGTCTGGGGGGGCTGGCTATTACTTTCTGGTTTATCAATCCTATGATAAAGGGAATGCTGGGAGCATCAGGAGTTTCTGAAGCATTTAGAGTGGTAATCACCCCCTTATCTATATTGGGTGCTTGTGTTATTTCCATATTGACGATTTTTATTTCCACCTATTGGCCGGCTAAAAAAGCGTCTAATATCTCTGCTATTGATGCCATCAGACAAACAACTGATATTAAGCTTAACCATAAAGCAGTGAGAACTTATGGACTTATCCGCAGAATATTTGGTTTTGAAGCCGAAATTGGCTTAAAAAATTTGAAAAGAAACAAACGCAGGTACCAGGCTACGGTATTTTCATTGGTAATAAGCATAGTTCTATTTTTAACCGTTGCATATTTCACCGATAATCTCCAGAAATCAGTTGAACTCTCCCAGGATGGAGTAAATTTTGATATTCAGGTCATGCTGCCTGGGGAAAACGCAGCCCAGGATGAACATTTAATACAGGCCATTACTAGTCTTAGTGATGTTACCGAATATTCTGTATTAAAAGAACTAACTGCCAATGCCTGGATTGATGAGGAGTTTATACCTAAAGAACTACAGGAAATATATAATGGTACAATAAAAGATGAGAAATATCCCTACTATATCGATATAGTTGCACTAGATGAAAAGTCTCTTAAGGATTACGCCCAAGAAATTGGTGCCGATTATAATCAGCTGAGAAATGCCGATAAATTATCGGGAATTGTAATTGATACTACTTCTTATCAGGATTATGAGGCAAGAAAATTTATTGAGACCAAGGCCATTAATGCCAAGGTTGGTCAGAGTATTGAATTATACCAGACTGATCAAGAGACACAAAAAGAGACCTTTTTAAACCAACTGCAAATTGCGGCCTTAACAGATAAAGCCCCTATGGGCGTCTTCCCAGCCGGGCCGGGCGGACTAACTGTCATTGTTTCCGAACAAGTCATGAGTGAGTTGGATGGAAACATGAGAATTGATGAAACTAGATCCAGGCTATTACTGAAAAGCTCTGATCCCCTGGCAACCCAACACCAGATTGAGGATATGCAAGAGAGCAGGATAGGCATTTACAATGTGCATCAGGTGAGGCAGCAGGAAGAGCAGATAATGCTGTTAATGTCAGTATTCACCTATGGTTTTATTGTGTTAATTACAGCGATTTCTATGGCCAACATTTTTAATACTATTTCCACCAGCATTGCTTTGCGCAAAAGAGAATTTGCCATGCTTAAATCAGTTGGCATGACCCCCAAGGGGTTTAATAAAATGCTTAACTATGAAAGTATCTTCTATGGCATCAAGTCGCTTGTTTATGGGCTTCCGCTCAGCATAATCGTGATGTATTTGATCTACCGGTCTCTAGGGTATACCTTTAGCTACGGCTTTGTACTTCCCTGGGCAAGTATAGGATATGTAGTTATTGCTGTATTTGTCATCGTGGGGGCAGCAATGCTGTATTCCAGTTCCAAGGTTAAGAAAGAGAACATAGTTGATGCCTTGAAGCAGGAGAATATCTGATAATAAAGTGAGGTTTTTTGGTACAGCACTAGTTAACCACTCAAGCACATTACCACCGTTACTGCACATAATTAATTTATACCTTGTCAGCCTATGTATATAGTTATATTATATACATAGGCTATCTATGTATATGAAAGAAGGTGAGCATGGTGAAAGTAAATAAGGAGTTAATCAGAGGGAGTACTGCTATTATGGTTTTAAGCTTGCTCTCACAGGATGACATGTATGGTTACCAGATAATAAAAGAGATTAATAAGCAATCGGGGGGAGTATTTGTCTTTAAAGAAGGAACTTTATACCCCATATTGCATGCTCTGGAGGCTGAAGGCTCGGTTGAGTCCTACTGGGTTGAATCCAATCAAGGCCGCCGCCGCAAATATTACCGCATTACCAGCCAGGGCACTAATATTCTTAAAGAAAAAAGCGCGGAATGGAATCAGTTTAAAAAGGCCGTAGACCAAGTAATAGGGGGTATGAAGCTTGAGCCTGTACCAGAACCATGATGTAACCGAGTATCTGGAAAAAGTATGTGACCAGGTGAAGTGTAAGGAAATTCACCCCGCACTAAAAAGTGAACTTTTAAATCACATTGAAGAACGAAGCGAGGATTTGCTTGCTCAGGGTGTGCCCCCAGAAGAGGCTATAAGGCAAGCAGTAAAAGATATGGGTGATCCAGTATCAGTAGGAAAGCAATTACACCAAACCCATAAGCCTAAAACTGACTGGTGGTTGCTTCTCTTTACCGCTCTATTTTTGGGTTTTGGGTTATTTACCTTATATACTATACAATTTAATAATTTATTAACGTATGACTTGGGGGTTTTCTACAAATCGATATTTTATGCAGTGTTGGGAGGGGCTCTGTTAATCCTGGTCAGCAGGATAGATTACCGTAAATTTCAGCCAATATCTGCATATGTTTATGTATTTACCATTGGTATCTGGATACTTACCTTGTTAGATGGCCCTTCCGTGGCAGGATTACCTTATTTGGTTGTAGGGCCTTTTTCTATTAATATTGCTGCTATATCTCCTTATCTATTAACCATAGCCTTAGCTGGTTTATTGGTTAAATGCGATTGGAATGATCGGAAATCTTTGATAAAAGGTGGAATACTATTCATAATTCCAGTTCTATTATATATTGCCAGTCCGTGTTTATCCGGATTGTTGCTATTTACCAGTGCCTTTTTTGTTTTAATGTTATTAAGTCGCGCAAAATACTGGCAAATAGCAGCGATTATGGCTTTCCCTGTGTTAACTACTTTACTGGCAGTTATTTCTCATCCATATCGCCTGCAGCGCTTTACCATATTCCTAAACCCGCAGGTCGACCCCAGTGGGGCAGGGTATTTGTACATTAAGATTACCGAAGTATTAAAAGCTGCCGGCCTCTTTGGCCAGGGGTTTAATCTATCTGTCTTGCCGGAATTACATACCGATTTTGTCTTTACCTATATCGTATATACCTTTGGCTGGCTGGCCGGAATATTGTTTTTCTTTTTAGTTGTGGGCTTTCTCGTCCACTTATTTAAAACCGCAAAAATAGTACGCAATGAATATGGGTCATTACTAATTGCAGGGCTTTCAACCCTTTTGCTGGTGCAAACATTATGGCACATACTAATGAACCTGGGCTGGCTTCCTATTACCGGGATGAGTTTGCCCTTTATAAGCTATGGGGGCAGCCAGCTGGTAGTACAGATGCTGGCTTTAGGAATGATTCTTGCCGCGTATAGGTTAAAAGATATTGTATTGCTTACCAATAAATAACTCAGGGTTAGTAATATGCTCCCCCCAAAGTAGACACATTAAAATCACATGAAGAACGAAGCGATGATTTGCTTGCCCCCAGTTTCCCGGATAAATGCAGCTTTGTTAAGACTGCTTTATCCGGGATAGCTAATGCGAAAATCAAACTATAAATCTTTTTGATCTGGTCAAGCCTAAGCGGACAGTAAGAAGCTGGACTGATTAACCCTTTCAAAATCATAAGGCGAAAGATACCCATTATTAGAATGCATTCTTTGCCGATTATAATAAACCTCTATGTATTCCCTGACTTCCTGTTTCATCCTATATCTGGATTTCAACGGTTCTCCATATATCCATTCGACCTTCATACTATGAAAAAATGTCTCAGCACAAGCATTATCCTGGCATTCACCTTTGCGGCTCATACTACATAGGAAACCGTGCTCCTGCAGTAAATCCTGATAAGCATGGCTACAATATTGACTGCCGCGATCTGAGTGACAAATAAGCCCAGGGCCTGGATTACGCCTCCTTGGGAGTAAGCAGGTGGGAATACTTGCTAAAGCCAATGCTGGTGCTACTGCCTATTATGTAGCAGTTGCTAACGGAGCTTCAGCGCCGAGCGCCAGCAATATAAAAGACGGACAGGACGGCGAGGGCCAATCTGCTTTGGCTGCGGGTAGTGTTGGAACTGGAAGGTAGTACGAAAATCAATGATAAGTTGGTGTCAGGTACCTCAAAGCCCAAGAAGGATCACCTCGAACATCTCTTTAGCTAATATGAGTTTGACAATTAGCTAATATACATTTAAAATAATAGCTAACATAGGAATTGGGGGTGAGTTTATGCGTGTCAATACTACTGATTTACAGAACGCTTTCGGAAAATACCTATCTCTGGCGGAGAAGGAAGATATTATTATTACCAAAAACGGAAAAAGCGTTGCTAAACTGATTCGCTATAATGAACCTGATTATTATCTGTTGCACGAAGAAGCGAAAAACTATAAAACTACCAAGAAAATTAGCTATGAGGAATACATGGAACTGATCGATTCATCCGATCAAAGGTATGAATTTATCGATGGCGAGATATATCTGCTGGCGTCCCCAAGTTTTAAACATCAGATTGTGGTTAACGAAATATCCTGGCACTTTAATAACTATTTTAGAGGAAAGGTCTGCCGCTCATTAACAGCGCCACTGGATATAAGGCTGTTCGGTTTTGCAACCAAGTTTGAAGAAGATCCCAATGTTGTGCAGCCGGATATTGTGGTTATCTGCGACCTGGACAAAGTCAACGAATCTAACAAATATGAGGGTATACCCACACTTATAGTTGAGGTATTATCACCATCGAATAAGGGTAAGGATATGGTAACCAAATTAAATCTGTACATGAAAAGCGGGGTTTCGGAATATTGGGTAGTAAATCTTGAGGAAAAGAGCCTCCTACAGTATTCCTTTTCTCCCGAAAGAGATATCGAAAGCCTGATAATCCTGAATGAGGATGAGACTATAGAATCAAGTGTTTTTGCAGGGCTAATGATACGGTTGGGAGATATTTTTGCAGATATCTAATTGTATTACCGTGTGAATAAGAACCCTAAAATACCATTAATCTTTACCACACCGTTTATGTTGTGGGAGATACATACTAAGAGCATTATCTTAAATAACTCTTTGGTGATTCCTGGAGTCTTGTATTTAGGAATAGTATCTTCAGCGGGTGCATTCTTTCTATGGAATAAAGGTATGGAAATGATGGATGCCGGAATTGGTTCATTATTCTTTTTCCTGCAGCCGTTAGTAGGATCCTTTTTAGGATGGTTATTGCTTAATGAATATTTAGACTTCAATTTCTTTGTCGGAGGAGCCCTTATACTAATAGGGGTATTGATTGCGACTATTCGAAACACATAAAGAAGGGTAATTTTTGAAGTTAAACCACATAAACAATCGGAATGCCGTTTAGCTTATGAGCAAGTTCTTTTCTTAAAAAATCTTCACCTGTAGTACGAATATCTTCCCGATAGCAGTATTTTCCCCGTCCTCTTCCTTTCATCAGAGATTTATCATATAGCTCAACGGCATTGGGAAAGGCTTCATTATTTATCGCGCGATGAATAAAGCTGTAAGTCATGAAAATAATTTCAATGAATAGCTGTTCCTTAACTTTAGGAGTAAGTTCATCGGATAGTTGGTCTATTAACCTGGTATAAAGCTCCTCCCAGTTTTCAACCATCACAACGGGAGCAATTAACATGCCTACTCGATAACCCGCATCGCACAGGCGGTTAAGAGCATTAATCCTTGCTTTTAAAGGAGATGTTCCCAACTCAACCTTACGGATGATCTCATCTGGATTTACACTTATACGCGGAATTATTTTCCTTCTGTGATTTAGTGGCAGGAGCGGATCTATCATATCGAACTTGGTAGGAAACGTCAGAATCCCCTTTTTGCTTTTACTGAAACTTTCAATCGTCCATTCCAGGTTTCCAGTAATGGTATTTTCCAAAACTAGATCACTATTGCTGCCGATTTCAAGAACAAGGTCTTTATCAGAGTTGTTTGCGGTTTTTATTAATTTTTTCATCATTTGCTCACGATTGACAAATAACCTTAAATATGAGCATTTGTTAAAGTTACACACTAAATAGCAATAAAGGCACATGGCACTGCAGCCAGATGAAGTATAAGGTACCAGAAAATCCGATATTTTATTATTGGGCGTAAATTTTAAGGATTTTCGAACCCCAATAATAATATGGCGCTTTAACTTCGTAAATTCCCGGTTTGATTTATTGCGCAGTTCCTCAATATTATTGTGGCTTTCAATTGGTATCCAGGGAATACTCGCGAACTTATCTTTAAGTTGTTTTCCTAGTTCGTAGTTTAGGGCTTCCGGTTCATAAAAAATTTTATCTGGATGCACACTTCAATCTCTCCATTTTATCAGCATACACGTTTCTCTGTTTACTAAAGAAATAATTTCAATTTCTCAATACTATGTTCTTCGAATCTAAGCAATCTTTCCATAAGGCTTTTGATATCTGGTTCTGCGTCTTGATACTTCTTGAGGTTCTTAAGCGCATTGATTACCCCCATATTGCTCCCAATAATCAGCATCTCGGCAATATGGGAAGTAGTTTTATCGGTCAGGGTCTCTAAGTTGAGCATTAAATAGGTTCTGATTTTGGCAAACGTGCCGATTCCCTTCTCATCATAACCATGTTCATTTAGCATCGACCTGGCGGAAATATGAATTTCTTTATATTCATTAAATTGAGATTCTAATTGTTTCTTAAACTCTTCACTTTCAATAATCTCCAGTAGTTTACCAATAGTCTCTACACCCATTTGTGAGTTTTGGTAGATAAAGTTTAATAGTTCGGCATTGCCGTTCATTTCATCTCACTCCTTATAGATATAATGCCCGGAGTAAGTATTTGTATTCCCGGCGTTTATAAACAAGAATACTAAACTGTACTTCCTTACTGATCCTATTTATCCACTAATTAATAATCGTTTAATATCGTTACTCATAAATACCCCTTCCCTGCAAATGGCACAGTATGTCTCTCTTTATGCCGCTTATGGCAGCCTGTCACAGCGTTGTCCTACATACTGACTTAAACTCCTACTTTCCTGAGGCAACAAGTTTTATCACTGATTAGTACATCAAATTGTTAATGTGAGTCACGGGTTTTGGCCATGATTATTGCATATTATGTGCTTGACGTGTATTAATACACATAGTACACTTAATACACTAAATAGCCATTAGGGGGTGATTACTATTATCAACATTGATCCGAAAAACCCTCAGCCTATTTTTGAGCAGGTGAAAGAAGGTTTAAAGAATCTCATTATCTGTGGCGTATTAAAAGCAGATGAAAAAATTCCCTCAGTGCGGGAAATGGCACAAATTTTGGCTATCAATCCTAATACAATTCAAAGAGCTTACCGTGAATTGGAAGGAGAGGGTTATGCATATCAGGTGACCGGCAAAGGTACTTTTGTAGCGGCTGTGGTGAGCGGACAAAACCGGGAGAAAATAGAAGCCCTGATGAGCGAGGTTCTTAAGTTATCCCGGGAACTGATCTATCTGGGTATAACGAAAGAAGAAATCAAGTCCCATATAGACAAACTGTGATTTTTATAAGAAGGGGAGGTTGAATCGGTTTATGATTGAAGTACAAGGTCTATGCAAAACCTTTGATGGTTTTCCAGCATTAAATGACGTTAATATTAATGTGCCTAAAGGATCAATATATGGAATCGTCGGACCCAACGGCTCGGGTAAGACTACCTTAATCAAACATATGGTGGGAATACTCATTCCTGATCAGGGTACTATCAAAATTGAAGATGAGGAAGTCTTGGATAATCCTGCCGTTAAGAAGCGCATTGCCTATATTCCTGATGATATATACTTTTTTCCCCAGGACCGTCTCCAGGATATGCTTAATTTCTATCGCCGTGTTTATCCGGAGTTTAACATGGAACGCTGGCAGAAATTACTGCCTGTTTTTGCTTTGGATGACAAGAGAGCCCTGCGCCGCTTCTCCCGGGGTATGCAAAAACATGCCGCTTTTATGCTGGCTCTGAGCATGATGCCGGATGTACTGGTACTGGATGAACCCATGGATGGCCTGGATCCGGTAGCTCGCCGTAAAGTGTGGAATCTAATGTTCCAGGATGTAGCGGAACGTCAGACCACCGTGTTTGTTTCTTCTCACAACTTACGGGAATTGGAAGATGTTTGTGATCATGTGGGTATCCTGCACCGGGGGCAGGTAGTTCTGGAGCGAGGTTTGGATGAACTGCAAAATAACATTTTCAAGCTGCAGATGGGTTTTCACGGTGACCCACCTGATTTCAGCGGGCTGAATGTTCTGGCTGATAACCGGGTGGGCAGTGTAGTACAGCTGGTGGTACGCGGCGAAAGGGAGCAGGTTTTGCAGCAGGCGGCTGCTCTGGAGCCGTTAATGCTCGATGTTCTGCCTCTGTCTTTGGAAGAAATATTTATTTATGAGTTGGGAGGGTTAGATTATGAAATCAGCACGGCTATCATTTAGTAAAGCCCTCTTTTACAAAAATATGCAGCGGTTCTGGCCTATATTGGCAGCTTACATAATTGGGGTATTGCTGTTCGGCTATGGTATAGCGAACTCTATCCCGGATAAGATGGTCTTGGAACCTGAATTTTTTATAGAGCTTATCTACCGTGCATCTGAAGTTTTGGTTCTATTGGTGGCTCTATTCAGTATTGTAGCGGCGGCAGCGGTTTTTTCCTATATGTATAATTCTCGGGCTACGGCTATGATCAATGCCCTGCCTTTTGACCGAAAAACAGTGTTTTTCAGTAATTATCTGTCGGGATTATTTATGGTTATGACACCATTGCTGCTCTTGTTCCTGGGTTTGCTGGGCATAGGGTTAGCTTATGCAATGCTACAAATAGTACCTTTATTGGTGTGGTTATTTTTCTTTGTTGTCCTTACTCTTTTGTTATATTCACTGGCAGTCTTCATGGGCTTAATAACTGGTAATATTATTGCTCACATTGCTTTTTACGGTATCGTCAACTTTTTGCTGTTAGGGCTGGAGGTTCTGGTGAAAGCCAATCTAGGGCATTTTCTATACGGCTATAGCTTAAATGCAAATGCGTTCAACTCTGGTTATATTTTTGATGTAGCAACTCCTATTGTCTATGCCAGCAATATAAATAATGCCTACAATAATTGGCAATGGGAGGTTTGGATTACTTATCTGTTGGCAGGAATAGTTTTAACCTGGCTGGCTTACCAGTTGTATCGGCAGCGCAGGATGGAAAATGCCGGCGATGTTATAGCCATTAAGCGGTTAAACCCGATATTTAAATATGGGGTCACTGTTTGCAGCAGTCTGGCTTTCGGCAGTTTCTTGCTGGCAGTTTTTTCCCTGGAAAAAAACTTTGCAGCAGCTGTCATTCTCTACCTTCTAGCGGGAATGATCGGCTATTTTACAGCCGAGATGCTAATGCAGAAAACCTTTCGGGTGTGGAAGAACTACCAGGGCTTTCTGGTTTATGTCCTTATCTTTGTGTTAGCCGGTGTCTCAGTTTATTATGACTGGTACGGTTACGCCAGCCGAATGCCTGAAGCGAACCGGGTGGAGGCGGTAGCCTTTTCCCACAACGGAATCAGTAATATTAACCTTCGGCTTCTGGAGGCAGATCGCAACCGGGTGTATATGGAGCAACTGATTAATATGCCCGATTCCATGGCTCTTACCTATGGAACGCCGATAAGCCTGGAAAGGGATCCCAAATCGGGTTCCTACATTTATCCGGTTATGGAGAATCTCAGCCTGGAGGAGATGAAAAGCCTGTGGGAAATAACCCCGGGTATCTACGATAACGATACCAGCATAGACGCTATTTATAGTCTGCATCGCTATATGGTTGAAAACATGCCGGACATTCGTGGTGAATATAGGCAGCGCCGTCAGGATCGATTAATTGGTTCAGAGGATTTAAGATATTATTATATTAGTTTTGCTTATCGTCTGGATAGCGGTAAAACACAATATTACAGCTTCCCGGTAATACTTCCTATAAATCCGAATGATGAGTTAGACGAGCAGTTATTGAATCAATTGGCGGCTATAGCTGGGCGTCCGGAAGAGCGCAGTAAAAAGGCATCTTTTATGGATGTGGTACCTGAAAACCTCCGTTATTTAGATGTTAACTTTCATATGAATCGCTATGCTGAGATGGAAAAGAAGATGATAGCTGAAGGTAGTATAGAAGTTACCATGCCGATGACAGAAATTATAGAAAAAGAACCCCTAAAAATAAAACCGGAAGATAGGGCTGCCTTCTTACTAGCTGTCCAGGCTGACTACCAGGAGATGTCAGATTACCAGATGCTTAATGCAGAATACGTATCTTGCGCCAATGTTGACATGCAGGTGGAATATCCGCATCTGCCTTCCTATAACCGTTTTAGAGACCGTAGCTATCATTTTGAACTCAGTCTTTATAATCAAAATGTATTTAATTTCCTGCAAGAGTGCGGTTACCTTGAGTCCAAAATGGTTGAATTTATAAAAAAGTGTGCTGGTTAACTGTAAAGTGATTGTGATGAGGAGGCGGGTTATCAGGAAAATCGTCAGACTGTGAGGTAACATCTTCTATCACACTGCCCAAAACAAACGAAGCACTTTCTGTTTATCAGATAATTGAAAAAGAATATTAGGGAGAGGGTTGGTTTAGGCGTTATGCTGGGGCCAGCCTCCTTAATATTTCGTTAAATTAGTTACCATAGGGCCTACGGATGTTCACTGTGTTCACAATTATTGCAAAGTATCTACATTAATAAAATATCTTGGTGGAGATATAGAATTAGTAGGGGAGATTTCTTGCGCAATTCAGCGTCCTAGCAGAAAGACGGAGGTTTCTGGGGAGTTACTGATCTTCTTGAAAGAAGTTTTAATAAAAGGGTAAATTATCGGTATTGATCAGGAAAATATTATCAATAAGGCTACTAAAGAAGCCGAGCAGAAACAAGCAGAAGCAAGGGGACGTTCTTATTGCTTCTTCACTTGGATTTTCGGCTAAAAGGAAAGATAATAATAAAAACAGTATTACGACAATGACATAGTATTGCCAGCTGTTTATTTACAAAAATCTCACAGTAAAGGCAATAAAAATAAAACTAAGGGCTATATTCTGAATGAATTTGGGACCATCTAGTTTAGGCATTCACTTAACTCCTAAAATATTTGTCCAGGTTATATCTCGTTACTATTGTTTTGGACATAGGAATAGTTCGTCAGCATAATAAATGCGGAAGTGTAATAGTTTTGTCCAGACACATCATTTCTTTTTCCAGGCATAGTTTATGGTACCATCATATCAGTATTTAGTATTTAGGGGGAGATGTGCGTTCACTGCTTTTACAAAAAAGTACTTTATTTCCGATTGGGGGGGAGGAATAACATGGATATTCAGGAACGCCTGCTTAAGGCAGCGCAGATGATAAAAGAGCAAGAAAAACTATTACATCGCCGGGAAGCTACTTATCAAATGCTTGATAAGCAAAAAGCACATTTACAGGAACTCCAGAAGCAGTTAGTTCTAGAAGGTAAAGATGTGAAACGGCTGGAGGGTTTAACCCTGCAAAACTTCTGGCATAGCATTAGAGGCACTAAAGAGATGGCCAAGCATAAGGAACAGGAAGAATACTTGGCCGCCAAAATGAAATTTGATGCTGCCAGTGCTTACTTGGAAACTTTGGCAGCAGATATTAGGAGAATAGATAATGAATTAAAAGCCTTGGGAGATCCTCAAGTACAATACCAACAGGCTGTTAAGGATAAGGAAAAATATTTACTTGCTTCTGGTGGGCCTGAAGCCCAGCGCCTTTTTAGATTGGCAGAAGAATTGGGCCGTCGGCAAGCAGAGCGTAAGGAACTGGAGGAAGCTATTGCTACCGGGGAAAAAGCAGCCCAGGCTTTAGCCGAAGTAGCAAAGAGCCTTAGCAGTGCCCAGAATTGGGGTATTGTTGATATTTTAGGTGGAGGTCTAATAATCACATCTATAAAGCATTCTCATATTGGCAATGCCCGACGTAAAATAGACCAGGCCCAACAACTACTACAATATTTTCAAACCGAATTAGCTGATGTTCAGGAAGCTAATGAATCCATAGAAATTAAGGGCTTAGCAACTATGGCTGACTTCCTTCTGGATGGATTATTATTTGACTGGATTGTTCAATCACAAATTAATACTGCGCAGAAAAATATCCGCCAGCTTAAGCAAAAAATAGAGGCAACTATTCAGGATCTGCAGAAACTACAACTTGAAAACCGGGAGAAGGTGGATAAACTAAATGAAGAAAGAAGGAACATAGTCGAGAAAATTCCTATATAACAGTCTAGTGCATTATGAAGAAATGATATAGTAATTTACTAATCCCCAATACCCCAGGGCAATCCTAAGGGCACAGCAACCCGAGTGCTTGGCAGAATTAGACTTGGGGGTAAATGGGGATACCAGTAACCGGTGTCTCCAGTATATTATTTTTTACCTGTAATAGTTGAAGTAAGCTGAACAAGGTGTTTTGACTAGGGAATAGTCATTTGTTATGCTTTAATTGCTAGTAAAGTTCAGGAAGTAAGAGTTTTTTAAGGGAAAAGTCAACTGTACAGCAGCCGTCAGGAAAGTTCATTCTAGTTCATCGGAGGTGTTAAAATGAAGTCGTACCGAAAAGAGTTATGGTTTAATACAGCTACCAGAAGAGCCTTAATCAATATCACACCCGAAATACAGCAGTGCCTGACAGAAAGTGGCATCAAAGAAGGCCTTTTGTTATGCAATGCCATGCATATTACAGCCAGTGTATTTATCAATGATGATGAATTAGGTTTACACCGGGATTTTGAAAAGTTTTTGGAAAAACTGGCGCCAGAAAAACCACATAACCAATATGAACATAATGCATACGAAGACAATGCAGATGCTCATTTAAAAAGAACCATTATGGGGCGGGAAGTTGTGGTTGCAATTACGGATGGCAAACTGGATTTCGGCCCCTGGGAGCAAATTTTTTACGGGGAATTTGATGGAAAGAGGAAAAAACGGGTTTTAGTAAAAATAATTGGGGAATAGCATGAAATAGATATAAAAAAACTGATTGAAGTTGTGAAGGCTAGCCGCAACCCTCCTAAAAAATAGCTTCGATGTGTCAAAATTATTTTAATTTGCTAAAGGAGGACATTAAATACATGGATTTATCATGATATCCTTCTGGGCAAATTAGCTGACAAAAGCTTTATGAAAGCAGGTGTTTAAATGAAAGCTTTAAAGATTTGTCCGCAGGTGTATCAGGTAGGGGGTGATTATCTATCTCACCCCGATGACTGCTGTGTTTATTTGTTGGAGTCTCAGGGTGTACTAGCCTTGATTGATACCGGAGCCGGAAAGGGAAGTGGGTTAATTCTGGAAAATATTAAGAGCTGCGGTTTTTCTCCCTCCAGTGTTCGCCATATCCTGGTTACCCATGGGCATATCGACCATATCGGGGGCTTGAAGGAACTTAAGGAAACGACAGGGGCTAAGGTGGTGGTTCATGAACTGGAGTTGGATGCTGTACAAAACGGTAACCCCCGGCTAACCGCGGCTTCCTGGTACGGCGTAGAATATCAGCCGGTAAAAGCAGATCGTATTATAAAGGAGGACAGCGAAACGCTTATTTTGGGCAATACCGAAGTTGTTTTCTTGCATACCCCAGGGCATACTCCCGGCAGTCTGTCGATATTTTGCCAATGTGATGGTGTAAAGGTCCTGTTTGGGCAGGATATCCATGGCCCCTTTAATAAGGAATGGGGGTCGGATAAAAACGAATGGCGTCGATCACTGAAGCGACTGCTGACCCTGGATGCAGATATATTATGTGAAGGACATTTTGGCATCTATCAACCGGCAACGGAAGTTCGACAATATATTGAATCTTACCTGTAGGGAAGCAAGGGGACGTTCTTTTTGCTTCAAATAGCGGGGGAGATTAATAAAAATTTTATTAGATATTTCTACATAAGCAAAGGGTTAATACATTATCTTGCTAGTACTAATTTAATAACTGTTACCAATTATATCAGGTTGTAACGCTTGCAATACGGTACATTATCGTGAAGATACATAAGAAAAGACACAGATAACTAAGGAAAAAAGTATGAATACTTATAATTAGAAAAAGGGCTATGAAGTAATTGCCAACAATGGAATCGGTTTTGAATTTTATATCTCTTCCAGCAAACGTAAAGGCATATGGCAGACATTAAGGAATAGCATAACTGCCAAAAGGTAGTGAAGAACAAAATCTTAGCGAATAATCGATTAAAGCAAATTAAGATAGGGGTTGAGCACAATGAAACTTGAAGTGGTTGATTGGGTATATGAGCAAAGATGCCGACGGGCAGTAGAAGCTTTAAAGAAAAAAGGATTTGATGCGATATATTGTGCTACCCGGGAAGAGGCTATCCAAGAAATACTGAAAACAGCGGAAACTGCAGATAGTATAGGATTGGGCGGATCGATGTCAATAAAACAGCTTAAGGTTGAAGAAGACCTTAAAAGGTTAGGCAAAAACATACTAAATCATAATGCTCCAGGATTACAGCCGGATGAAATCCTGGATAGGCAGCGATCTCAACAAACCTGTGACCTATTTCTGGCCGGAACCAATGCTTTAACCCTTGCAGGTCAATTGGTAAACATGGATGGGGTTGGCAACCGGGTAGCAGCAATGATATTTGGTCCTAAAAAAGTAGTTATAGTTGCTGGCCGCAATAAGATTGTGGAAAATACCGAGGAGGCAGTTAAAAGAATAAAGGACTATGCGGCTCCTGCCAATGCTCAACGCCGAGGATCGAAAACGCCCTGTGCTGCCACTGGATTTTGCTCTGACTGCACTTCGCCCGATCGCATTTGTCGTATTACAACCATTATTGACTATTGTCCTCGTAGAACTGATATAACAGTTTTGGTAGTTAATGAAGATATGGGATTTTAACAGAGGACGTTTTTGCTGTTAATTACCTTCTTGGGGGCTTAATGACACGACAAAAAACGTCCCCTTGTGTCCAGTAGTGCCTTTATTATGTCCTTCAGTGTCTATTTTCCAATTAACATGGTATAACCTCTTGGGCAAGTAAATTAAATATTCTTTTCTGTAGCTTAAGCCTTTCTGTTTCGCCTGAAACTTTCGTGAGGTCAACTACTAACTTAACATGGGCTGGACGAGCTGAGAGGATATAAATTCTATCCGCCATGTGTATAGCTTCATTTATATCATGGGTTACAAATACAATGGAAGGCTTTAAATGTGCCCTTAGATCTTGTAGCCAGAGCTGCATGTGCTGTCGGGTAATGGCATCCAGAGCAGCAAAGGGTTCATCCAAGAGCAGTATATCACTGGCAAAAAGATAGGTTCTTAAGAGTGCTGCTCGTTGCCGCATACCTCCGGAAAGTTGCCGGGGATAATAAGTGGCAAATTGTTTTAAACCGAAGTCAGCTAAAAATTGCTGGGCTTTTTGCCGGGCTTCTTTCTTTTTAATACCCTTTAATAGCAGGGGGACAGACACATTATCTAGGATATTTTTCCAGGGTAAAAGCAAGTCTTTTTGCTGCATGTAGCTAACCCGAGCGGTGCGTCCACTCCAGTCTTCTCCATCGATTAATACTCGACCCTGATCTGGGGTAATAAGACCGGCAATAATGTTTAATAAAGTGCTTTTGCCACAACCGCTTGGGCCCAGGATAACTACGAATTCCTTTTCCTTAAGTTTAAGGCAAATATCATTGAGAGTATGAAGCCCTTCCAGAGTTTTACTGACGTGTTCTATTTGTAATTTAACCATAATATATTCTCCTGATAAGGACCTTAAAGATCCACATAGATTTATGGTAAGAAGTCATTAGTAAAAGCTTGATCCGGATCAATGTTTTCTTCAATCAGATTATTATCAAACATAAAGTTAGCGTATTTTTCCCATACTTCGCGTTTCATTTCTCCCCAGCGAGGTGCATCAGCCTGGTACTCATCAGCTAAATATCTCTGGCTGGCCATAACCAGATCCTTGTCCAGGTCAGGTACATTATTAATTAGTATTTCTCCAGCTTCTTCCGGGTTATTAATAGAAAATTCGTAACCTTTACTACAAGCTTTGAGGAATTTTTTTACCAATTCAGGTTCATCCTTTAGTTTCTGTTCATTGGCAATAATTACAGGTGTATAGAAATCCAAAGCTTCATTTTCATCCTGTAGTTTAATAAAGTTTAGGTCCATATCCTTTTGTTCAGCTTCAATACCGGTCCAGCCCCAGTAAATCCAGGAGAAGTCTATACCCTTTTCCATACTGGTAAAGAAATCGGCTGAGCCAATGTTTACCATATCAACCTTTTTAAAGTCAGCTCCGTATTTATCCATTAAAGCTTTAATCATGGCTGTTTCCGCAGGCGAACCCCAGCCTCCATAGGACTTCCCTTCAAAATCAGCTGGGGTTTTTATTCCTTTATCCATTGGGGAGGCAAAACCGGAAGTGTTATGTTGAATAACTGCAGCTATTGCAACTACAGGGATATCCTGCGAACGGGCAATGGTTATTTCCTCCTGATAACTAATACCGAAATCGCCCTTTCCAGCAGCAATTAATTGAGCAGTGCCTCCTTCAGCCGGTTGCATAATCTCAGCGTTCAAACCTTGCTCTTCAAAGTAACCCTGATTTTTGGCCACATAAAGGCCAGTATGATTAGTATTAGGTACCCAGTCTAACAGAACCGTGACTTTAGTAAGCTCTGTTTCCTGTTTTTCCTCACTATTGTTACAACCGGTTAAAGAAGTTAGTAATAGCCCCATAATTAACATAAGGCTTAATAATTTTTTCATAAGTTATTCTCCTTTACTTTCGTTTTCCTCGACTAGGGGATGGAAATTCCGGTTCCAGGGTACCAAGAAGTATTCGGATAAGTCGGTGAGCTTTACTAAGAGAAGACTTAGTAGACAAATTACAACTACCGCTGCTAGTACCCGGTCCAGAGCAAACTGCTTTTGTTGCAAGATCATATAGTATCCCAGCCCTCGATTGGAACCTAACCACTCAGCAATAACCGCTGCCATAATGCTATAGGTAGCTGAAATTCTGATTCCGGAAAAAAATGAGGGCATAGCTGCAGGAAGTTTTACCATGGTAAAGGTTTTTAGACGACTTGCTCCCATAGATCGAAATAAATTTAGCTGATCGCGGTCTACTTTATAAAGTCCTGTACTAAGACTTATTACTATAGGGAAAAAGCAGACTAGTATAACGACTAATATTTTGGGGAGTAAGCCAAAACCAAACCAGATGGTAAATAATACAGCCAGTACTATTAAAGGAATAGTCTGAGACATTATAAGTAAGGGATAAACAGCCCGGTTTAACCAGGAAATATTGTCTAATAGCAGTGCCATAATAAAAGCTGTCACAATAGCCAGAGAAAAACCTATAAGTGCTTCTATTACCGTCATAGTTCCATGAAAATAGAGAGCCGGGAATATGTTCAATAAGGTAGTCATTACTTGTGTGGGACTGGCTAATATATAATCTGGTATCTGGTATAACCTTACTGCCAATTCCCATAACAGTAGCAAGACCAGAAAGGCAATATAAGGGGCAGCTTTATAAGCTATATTTGCCGATTTTGTCATCGAAGGACACTCCATTCGGACTATAGTCTATTTTTATTACTGATACTACCCGGTTGGCACCGGCTGCAACACATATATCCTGAGCTTTTTTAACCAGAACCAGAAGTTCCGTAAGGTCGCCTTCTATACTTGTTTCCATAGGACCCACAATATACTTTAGACCACTCTGCTGGATAATACTAATTACCTTGTCAACCACTCCATAGACTTGTTCCTGGGGAACCATGGGAAGAATTTGCAGGCTTAAATTAGCGTTGGGCAAAGATAAAACCTCCTTTACCAAAAAAATAAGCTGCTCTTTATTGCACAGAAAGAGCAGCCTTAAATTCGAATATCTCTTGTCCCTACGCTGGCATTACCCAGATCAGGTTCAAGGGTAAGGACTGCTGTCCACTCTCAGCCGGGCTATTCCAGCTCCCCTATGTCTTGCAAGCATTATACTATTACTTGTTATACTGGTCAATTGTGACTATCAGGAATCAGGGACAAAGATGTCAGGCGCCAGGCACCAAAAGCTTATTAGAAACCACTTCGGAGGCTTCTAGGCAGTATAATTGGCTTGTCAGGCTTTATTTGATATATAGCAGGGATTACTGGTTCACTGACATTTATTTTGGCTTCTGCCACAAACGCACTACTTGGTAAAACTCTGCGTACCTCAATTAGATTTGAGCCATACCAGTAGGCAAAGCTGTCAATTATTCCTATGGCAGTTGGACGGCCACTACATGTATTTATGATACATGGCTTGCCATTTATTTCACCCATGTATATAGCTACATGACCAATATGTGTCCGTGCTGGAGCATCAGAGTTCCAGAAGGTGAATATATCGCCAGGTTTTAGCTTTTCTATACCTACCAGGGTGTATTTAGATGTTCCCGGAATTTTCTTAGCATAAACTCCACTAACCTTAACCCCAACCTGGTTATAGTTTTTGGCTGCTGAAGTAATGGAATACCCAAAATCTTTATATACTAATGAAACAAAGTTGGAGCAATCTATATATCCAGTTGTAGGATACTTGGTATGTCCGTACTTCATAAAACCATATTCCATGTACCATATGGCACGGCCTACTAAAGCCTCGGCCAGGCTTCCGTTAAATTTCGCCCGGAAAGCGTCAACTATCGGTTTTTCATGGGTGTTATATTGGCTAATACTAGCTGCAGTAGCTGCCTTGGCGGTGGCTGATATGGTTGATGGTACAATCCCGGTTATAGCAGCATTCAGTGTTGCCTTGGTTTTTGTACCAACAAGGCCGTCAACTTTTAAACCTTGGGATTTTTGAAAATCCCTAACAGCATCATAAGTTTTTGTACTAAACCATCCGTCAATACTATGTGTATAAAACCCTAACACTTTAAGATCTCTCTGCAGCTGACTAACGGCTGAACCTTGGCTACCCATAGTTAGGTCTTGTGTACCATAACGATTGGCATAAGCTGTTAATACAGAATTTAGTGCTGTTTTTGTTTTTGTACCAACAAGGCCGTCAACTTTTAAACCTTGGGATTTTTGAAAATTCCTTACAGCATCATAAGTTTTTGGACCAAACCATCCATCAATACTATATGTATAAAATCCTAACCCTGAAAGATCTTTCTGTAACTGTTTGACGGCTGAACCTCGGCTGTCCAAGGTTAGATCTTGTCTGCCATAATCACTAGCATAAGCCATTAAAGGTATTATAACGACCATGAACGCAGCTAATATACCCAAAAAAAGGAGTTGTTTGCGACGTAATATTAACATAAATTCGATCATCCTTTCTTAAGCCAGGAATTCCAAGACTGCAATTATTCCATTTTAAATAAGGTTTCATTTTCATATGTAACCTGTAAACATTTCTTTATCGCCTCCTATATTACAATTCCATTATTAAAGTTCGATTCAAATATATTTCTACCTTTTGGTAAATTTGGACAATTGAATCGCAGTTGGAGAGTATAAGGGAATGAAGGAGGAGGCATCCTGGGTTTCCGGCATTAGGATAAAATTATGGCAAATGGTGGATAATAGAGTTGCGCACAATCATGTAGATTCTCCCTGCTGTCGTCAGGATGACAATCACCACTATAATTGGGTTATATAGTTAATAATTGTTTACTGTGCGCGGGCATCGCAGAATAATTGTGCTTCAAGCAACTGAAAAATCTGAAACCGTTATTGACAAAACACGGTTAAGTGGTATATTAATTTATAATTTAATAGTTACCAAAGGCAATGATGGAGAGAGTACGTTTCAGCTAAACGTCTCAGCGAGCCGGGGATGGTGCAAGCCCGGTACTAGTAATCTGAATCCGAAAATCACTCCTGAGCTGCGGACCGAAAGAGTAATCTAGTAGGCTCCGACGGGTTTCCCCCGTAAGCGGGAACGCATATGATGGTATGTCGTATAAACGGGTGGTATAGCGAATGTCTATTAAGGCTTTCGTCCCTTTACGGGACGAAAGCCTTTTTAAATTTTATTATTTATCTGTAGACTGGAGGAGAAAACAATGACAACCAATAGCATGGTAGAAATCCGCTGGCATGGCCGGGGCGGACAGGGAGCCAAGTCGGCTTGTCTGCTGCTGGCAGATGTGGCTGGGATAGAAGGGAAGTTCGTACAGGGTTTTCCGGAGTATGGACCAGAACGTATGGGAGCACCTATTACGGCTTATAACCGCATCAGTGAAAAAAGGTGCACTATCCATTCCAATATTTACTATCCTGACTATGTGGTTGTGGTAGATGAAAGTCTCTTAGACAGTGTCGACGTTACTGGAGGACTGAAAGAAAGCGGTGCGATAATCATTAACACTCCCAGCTCTCCCCAGGAGATGCGCGAGAGGCTTAAGGGATGGAACGGTAAAATATGCACCATAGATGCTCGCCGTATATCGGAAGACATTTTAGGTAGAAATTTTCCTAATACCCCTATGCTGGCTGCTGCAGTTAAGGTGAGCGGCGTTCTGGAACCTGAACGCTTTTTAGCCGATATAGAAGAATCTTTTAAACATAAATTTGCTGCCAAACCCCAGGTTGTTGAGGGGAATATGGCAGCTCTGAAAAAGTCTATGGAGGAGGTGCAGGTAGGGTGATTTATGCCAAAGATATCAACGAACATACCCCCTGGCAGGATTTGACCCCTGGTGGGGAAATCTACGAACCGGGAACCGCACGAGCCTTCAATACTGGAGCCTGGCGCACCAACACCCCCATTTTTCATGCAGAAGCATGTAAACATTGTATGCTTTGTATTCCCTTCTGCCCGGATAGTGCTATTCCGGTAAAGGATGGAAAACGTTTGGACTTTGATTATATGCACTGTAAGGGCTGTGGCATCTGTGAGAACGTTTGTCCCTTCCCGGCGATTACCATGGTGAGCGGAGGTGTAGTCAAATGATGAGCCGCCTTTCAGGAAATGAAGCTGTGGCTTATGCAATGAAACAGATAAATCCTGATGTTATGGGAGCGTTTCCTATCACTCCCTCCACCGAAATTCCTGAATATTTTGCCCAGTATGTAGCCAACGGTGAGGTGAATACCGAATTCGTAACCGTAGAGTCTGAGCATAGTTCCATGTCCGTGTGTATTGCGGCTCAAGCTGCTGGAGCCCGATCGGTGTGTGCTACTTCATCCTGTGGTCTGGCCCTGATGTACGAGATGTTATATGTAGCGGCTTCATGCCGTCTGCCTATTACCCTGGCTTGTGTCAACCGCGCCCTTTCGGGGCCGATTAACATAAATAACGATCACTCCGACTCTATGGGAGCTCGTGATTCCGGCTGGATCCAAATCTATGCTGAAAATAATCAGGAGGCCTATGATAATTTTCTTATGGCCATGCCTATTGGTGAACACCTAAGTGTGCGCTTGCCGGTAATGACTTGTATGGATGGCTTCATTACCAGTCATGCGGTAGAGAATATAGAACTTTTGGATACCGAAGTTGTACGCAAGTTTATCGGGGAATATAACCCGGAGAACTATCTGCTGAAAAAGGAAAACCCCCTGGCGGTAGGGCCATATGATGTGAGTCCTTTTTATATGGAACACAAAGTCCTGCAGGCAGAGGCCATGAAGGCAGCCAAGACCCGTATACTGGAGGTAGCCGAGGCGTTTGCCAAGATTTCTGGTCGGCACTATGGCTTGTTGGAAGAATATAGAATGGAGGATGCCCAGCTTGCTCTAGTTCTAATCGGATCTAGTGCCGGAACGGCCAAAGCAGCTGTAGACAAGCTGCGGGCAGATGGAGTAAAAGCTGGGATTGTTAAAATCAGAGTATTTCGACCTTTCCCTGGCGAGGAACTGGCTAAGGTTTTGGCAGGCACCAAGGCGGTAGCCGTCATGGATAAGTCTGAGGGTTTTTCGGCCAATGGAGGTCCTATATTTGCCGAGACTCGTAGTGCTTTATATGATCTTAGGGAACGCCCGCATCTAATAAATATCGTTTATGGCCTTGGTGGTCGTGATGTAAAGACTGAGGATTTGGAAAAAGTGTTTCAACGACTGGTAGATATTACGGTAACCGGAGAGACTGGACCGGTATATACTCATATGGGACAGAGGTCAAAGGAGGAGATAGCATGAGCAGGGTTTATAATCTGAAACGAGAAGTAGAAAAGACTCCTCGTCTTACCGGAGGACATCGACTCTGCGCCGGCTGTGGTGCCGGGATTGTTGTTTCCGGGGTTCTGCGCGCCCTTAATAAAGAGGATCGGGCAGTGGTGGTTAATGCTACCAGTTGTCTGGAGGTATCTACTTTTATGTATCCTTATACTGCCTACATGGATAGCTACATTCATTCTGCTTTTGAAAACTCCGCAGCTACCTGTTCTGGAGTGGAAGCAGCCTATAATGCCTTAAAACGCCGTGGTAAGGTAGAAGGAACCGTCAAGTTCATTACTTTTGCAGGTGATGGTGGTACCTATGACATAGGGTTTCAGTCCTTGTCAGGCGCTATGGAACGCGGTCATGACATGGTCTACGTCTGCTATGACAACGAGGCTTATATGAATACCGGAATCCAGCGTTCATCTTCAACACCTCGTTTTGCTCGCTCCACTACCACGCCGATAGGTTCTGTAGGGCTGGGTAAGAAACAGAATAAAAAAGATTTGACTGAGATTATGGTTGCCCATAATATCCCTTATGTAGCTCAGACTGCCCCTTTAGGTAATTTTAAGGATTTGCACACTAAATCTTATAAAGCTATTTATACTGAGGGTCCTTGCTTTTTAAACGTATTGTCCCCATGTCCTAGAGGATGGGACTACCCTATGGCCAAGTTGGCGGAAATTGTTAAGTTGGCGGTGGATACCTGCGTCTGGCCCCTTTACGAAGTAGAGGAAGGAGTATGGCACTTAAGCTATACACCGAAGAAAAAGCTGCCCGTGGAAGACTTTCTTCGTCTCCAGGGTAGATTCCGCCATATGTTTGAAAAAGGCAATGAGTGGATGATTGAGGAAGCGCAAGCCTATGTAGATCAAAAATGGGAACGCTTGCTGGAGCTTACCGGTGCTTAAAGCTAAAGCTATAGACTGGGGAAAATATGGTATGATAATGTTAACAAGGAGGTTTTGCCTATGGAAGAGACCATGTTTACTAATGAAGTCATTTTATCCTGGCTCCAGTATTTCTCACAGAATGCCCCGATTAACCTGGCAAAACTGAAGATGCTGGACATTACCGGGAAAAATAAGAACCTGATTACGACCGTTATGTCTAATCGAGCCGTCTTAGTCTTTACAGATGCCGGACATCCGGATATTTTCTACGATATGTGGAATGCGGAACTAGGGGAATGTGAAGTCTGGTACAATGAGGGCTCAGAACCATCGGGAGAGATCAAGCACGACAAGATCTCAAATATGATCAACCGCGGGATTAATTGCCCTGCAGCTATGCTGATCTTAAATCCTAATGCTGCCACCAATTATCATATAGGTATGGAAAATAGCCGTTTTTCTTGTGGGTCGGTTCATTATGTATGCCGCGAAGTTCGCGCTGTAATAATGAATAAACTCGATCTGGGGGACCAGGATAATATATGTATAATCTCTGGTGAGAGCATTGCGGTAGAGGCTGCCATGATTGCTGCTGAGGGTAGTGTTATTGCGGTGGAATATGACCGCCGGGATCGGGTTACCATGAAGTGTAATGTTGATAAATTTGGCCTTAATAACGTAATAATCGTTGATTCTTTGGAAAACGGTATCCTAGATAAGCTTCCGGTGCCGAATATAGCGTTTATAGTGGCTTCTCCCAGAACGGACAGTGAAATAAAGAGTCTATTGACCGCTAATCCGGCTATGGATTTTGTTATCTACACCTTGGACTTTGAACTTCTTATGTCTCTTCCGGCTTTGTTTCGGGAAAACGGCTTGGAGCGTACGGAAGCAATCCATATAGCAGTTTCGCGAGTTAATAGCAAAAAAATGATAGAACCATTTCCAGCTCCCTGGCTGATTTCTGCTCGAAGTATTAAAGGATAGCAACAACATTATGGTCAGGATAACGCTGGCATAATATGATAATTTGTTGAAGCTGCATGAATATGCAGCTTTTTGTAATCTATAAACGCAATATCACATGGGAAAGGTATCAGGGCAATTAATCAAGAATCTTCAAAAGCCAGTTATTAATAAACTGTACGTCCCCACCATAAATCAAAGCAATTCCATAGAGCATATACCGTTTTATGTAGTGGCTATAAGATAATAGTTCATATATACTAATGGCAAATACTAAAGAAAGGGAGTTATTTTATGTTCAATAAAACAACTATGGTGGCCATTGTAATTAGGAGGGAGGTTTTAATTTAAATATCATATAAAACCTCCCAAAGAGTGATTAAATCATTTTTAGGAGGAAAATACTATTGAATATTTTGGAAAAGTATGGAATAGATGAACGGTTTTTGCAAGAGGCAACCCTATATCCCGAACTAGTTATTGCTCGTATTTCTTCACAATACAAGGATTTGTATAAAGCGGTTACCAGCCAGGTGGAGATTTATGCGGAGATATCTGGAAAAATTAGATATGCAGCGCTTTCTCTTTCCGATTATCCTGCGGTGGGAGACTATGTAATGCTTGACCGAGGAGATAATAAAAGAGGAAACGCAATTATCCACCACGTTTTAACCAGAAAGAGTTCCTTCGAGCGCAGGGCGGCTGGAACAGAAAATAATATCCAGGTAGTTGCAGCTAACATTGATATTGTATTTATTTGTATGGCGTTAAATAATGATTTTAATCTGCGCCGGTTAGAGCGGTACTTATCTATCGCATGGAATAGCAGAGCAATTCCCGTGGTTGTACTAACTAAATCTGACATATGTTCTGACTTAGAGGATAAACTAGCAAAGGTTTCATCAGTGGCAATTGGTGTGGATGTATTAGTCACTTCGGCTATGTCAGGAGACGGATATGATAGTATTAAGTCGTATATAAAACCAGGCAAAACAGTTGCTTTTATAGGTTCCTCCGGTGTGGGTAAGTCTACACTAATAAATCGTTTGGCAGGGGAGGAAATTCTGCCTACTAATGAAATCGACAAAAATGAAAAAGGCCGGCATACTACAACTAGAAGACAATTACTGTTTCTGCAAAACGGCGGAATTGTCATTGATACTCCAGGAATGAGAGAGTTGGGTATTGATAGCGTTAATTTATCCAAAGCATTTGTAGATATTGATGATCTAGCTAAAAATTGCAAGTTTAATGACTGTTCTCACCAAAGTGAACCAGGATGTGCTGTTCAAAAGGCCATTCAAACTGGTCAGCTTACCGAAGAACGATTGGCAAGCTATCTTAAGCTTAAAAAAGAAGCGAAATATGATGGATTAAACTTTAAACAGATTGAAAATGAAAAAATTAATGCTATGTTTTCCGGCATGGGTGGGATGAAAAATGCCAGGAATTTTATTAAATCACAAACTAGGAATAAAAGAATATAGAATCCAAATAGTGCACTGATGTCACCTTTGGTGCTAATGTCGCTGATATTAATAATATTGCTAATAGCTGTGTTAATCCGGAAGGCTCGTTAAATTGACGTACCTCATGTACACCTCAATTACGAGCCTTCTGGTTGTTTTACTCCTAACCTTTTTAGCTCGTTCTGACTAACAGTGTGTAGATTTTTTCAACCTACACCTTGGTCACGACCGAGACGTTGTTTAGATTAAATATCCAGCAGAATTCAATTTACCGTATAATTTCTATTCCACCCATAACACAGGTACAATTTAGATCAAGAATTTTGGAAGCATTTTTACAATCACCTATTTGAATGTTAGTATTTCCAATTATTCCTCCAGACTCTTTACCTAAAACATCAATTCCTCCCATGATTGAGGTTCCTTTGCAGATCACGGCAATATCTTCCGGCAAGATAAGTTTAATTACGCCCATAATTGAAGTAAGAGTGAGATTTACCTCTTTTTCTGCGAAACTAGCCATCCGTAGGTCTAATTCAACTGACCCCATAATTGCCGTATATTCCCCGCTATTAAGTTTCCAATCTGGGCTGGTTTTCTCCACTGACCCCATTATAGCAAAGTTGCCGGAGTTACTGGTCTGGTTTTTACTAAGCAGGCTAATACCAATTAAAATAATGATTACCGGCCAGAATCCACGCCAGAAGTAAGCCAGATCGATGTTTATAATACCGGCATTACGGCCTAGAAAGATTACTCCCAAACCAATTAATATACTACCTGTTACAACGCTGAAGAGGTCACGTCGGTTTTTAATAATAGTAATTCCTACTGAGGCAAGTAGTAGCGGCCAAATAAGGTTAACCAAGTAGCCAAGGCTAATAGTGGTAACTCCAAAATTATTTAGTAGTGCAATGATTCCTGTTGCAATTATTACTAGCCCAATTAAATAACGTGCATTTGTTTTGAACAAGATAATCACCCTCCTGCTTTCTTTATACTAGGCTAATTTTAGCTAAACCACACTAGAAATATTATTTATTTCATAAATCATTTAATTATTTTATTATTAGTTTATGTTATGAAGTGAATATTCCTATTACCATAAATAATCTATTTTAGTATTAGTAATTTCTATTGTCCACAAAAGGTATTAAGATTAGAATGAAAGTGTAAAAGCCCGAATGCAGTAAGTTATGGAGGTAAGTGTTTGAAACAATTACGCAGAAGTTTAAAAAATAAAATAATTGGCGGGGTAGCCGCAGGTTTAGCTGAATATCTAGAGCTTGATGTAACTCTAGTAAGATTAATCTGGGTTCTGGTATTTTTTGCTGGGGGGATAGGCTTTTTTGCATATTTGATATGCTGGATTATTCTTCCGGAGAATACCGAAGGGAATCAAGATTCTATTGATCACTATAATCCTAAACAACAAGACTATATAGAGCATAGGGCTGCTCGCCGCCGTAATATAGGATTACTTTTAATAGGCTTGGGCCTAGTTTTTTTATTACAAAATTTATTTCCTTTCTTTTGGGGAAAAGGGTGGCCTTTATTGCTGGTTATAGCAGGGCTTTATATCATATTTAACAATAGGAAAGGGGACCATTTATGAGAGTGGGTAACCTGATTATTGGCTTACTGCTGGTGCTTGCCGGCGAAATACTGTTCCTTATTAATATTGGTTACGGTTCCTGGGTTAGCATTTATGAACTCGGTAAATGGTGGCCGCTGCTGCTAATCATCTTCGGATTGGGGATAATGAGCAAGGGTAAAATAAACTACTTGGTAGCACTTTTGATTGTTATATTATCTGTTGGAGCTGTAGGGCTTTATTTTTTCCAGATAGGTAAAACTGGGGGAAATACTACAATTATCAATTCTTCTATTAGCATAACCCGCGAGAAATATCCTGATGTAAAACAGTGTAATTTGAGTGTGAATTATGGAGCAGGCAAGTTTTCTGTTGCCGCAGCCAGCAATGATTTATTAAAGGGGAATTTTAATAATAAGTCAATTATAAAAGATGTAACTTCGAACTTTGATATATTAAATGTTAATCTACACCAATCTGAAGATTTTTGGATTACCCCGCACAATAGTCTAAATAAGTGGCAGCTTTGGATTTCTCCTGAATTAGCTTGGGTTCTTGATATTAATACTGGGGCTGTAGATGGTGATATCGATTTGACCGGTGTTCCCCTTAAGGAACTTACCTGTGAAGTAGGAGCAGGTAATATGAATTTCAGGTTTGGCAATAACGGACCCAGGAGTAAAGTTAGAATAGAGGCCGGAGCCAGTAGTATTAAGCTTTATATACCTAATGATACTGGGGTAAGTATAGGCTTTAATGGGGCATTAAACGCTAATAATCTCAATAGCCTGGGTTGGAACAGAACAGGTAATCGCTATACCTCACCAAATTACCATGAAGCTACATCTAAAATTGATTGTAATATTGATCTTTCACTAGGAAACCTCGACCTCCAAATTATCTAACCTAAACCAAGGGTAAACCAAGGGGACGGTTCTTGTGGTTCGGAAGGTTGTACAACCCTACGAACCACAAGAACCGTCCCCTTGGTTTATCGCTTGGTTTATCAGTCCCCTTGGTTTATCAAATAGAATTGTTGTTAATGTATTGAAGGATTGTTGGCATATTTTCACTTAAAATATCGTATTTTTCACTTAATATTTCTTTTATTTGCAATAAACACCGATAGTAGTTATGATCATGCTTTTTCCACCCGCGATAAGGAATTGTTGATGCCCTCCATACTTCACAGCCTTGGAAGGGGTTAGCTGTTCCGATATATAGTTTGTTATCACTGTCTACAAAGAGTATTCTCCCGCCATAGTTGTTAGGATTGCCCAGTCCATTTAAAAAGACAGGGCTGAAACGAGTTCCGTCCTCAGATATATATAAATCAAATCCAATAGGATATCTTATTGTTCTTAATATTCCTACTACTGCCCTGTATACTTCTATTATTAGACTTATTATTGTGGGGTTAAACCGTTGTTCTAATAATTGCCGATTGGCTAAAAGGGTAGTAAGTATTACTTCCATATTGCTTGAATCATCAAATGTGCTAACCAGCAATTTGCCCTTAAACTCCTGTATCTGCCAGCCATATACATTAAAGGGGTTATTAAACCCTGATCCCAGCCCAGTAAGGCTTCTATAATTTTCGTCCACTGATGAATTTAGAGATATTAATGGATTTCCGCCTACGACCAACTGCCAATTATCATTCTTATCAATCCTAATGATGTCGCAGCCCATAGGAATAAACCAGGCTAAGGGTAATGGTTTGGTTGCACTTACATAAAGGTGGTTTTTAAATACGCCAATACCTAGAGTAAACCAGTTAGCCGGATTGCCAAATCCGCTATTAACAACACGAGTCCATTCATTCATTTGTGGTTCTTCCCCATTGGTTCTCCACACTTGAACTCCATTCGGGCTGCTGGTGGCAACATA
Source organism: Syntrophomonadaceae bacterium (assembly GCA_050943255.1). GTDB lineage: Bacteria > Bacillota > Syntrophomonadia > Syntrophomonadales > Syntrophomonadaceae > UBA4844. The sequence continues at coordinate 2,374 of JBMNOV010000002.1, read as the reverse complement.
AAGCCTGTTATTAAATACGGCCATATTACTTATTGCATTCTGTGGGTTTTTATCAGGATCGAACCCCGGTTTACTAGGGTCAATAAGGAGCTCCCACGGGTAAAATTCAGGATCTGGACTGCTGTATAGAAGTGGACCTGAACTTTGATTTAAGGCATTTACCGTAGATAAATATATTTTTCCATTGTGGGACACCATTGCTCTGGAGGAAGACCCCTGTAATCCGGAGCTGGAATCTAATATAAACCAGTCAACCCCATTAGTGGTTTTTAGTATTTGCACATCATTCCCATAGCCTGCAGCATAAATACAGGGATTGCCTCCAAAAGGCCTGTGATTAATCATGAACCGGAAACCGAAAAGATTTGATTGGACTAAATCTGTAGGATATACTTTTTGCCAGGGCAGGGCACCGTCCTTTCTATACCTCCATATTTCAGCCTCATTATCTACATCGGGGGTTGGATTTATGAGCGCCGGGATGTTAGTGTTAGCGTAAATCGCAGTGATTATATTTACGAGTATATTGCGGCCAGTACCTACATAAATATAGTCTCCCAGCTCAGTCATGGACCAGGCATAATTATTTTGCCTGCCATTATTGAGATTTTCAGTATCAAACCCATTCACCGATGTTAAATTATAGAAACACTGCACTATAATCCCTCCTTTCTACTATAATGTATGTGCAATCTCCAACAATGCTACAAAACCAAGGGGACAGTTCTTGTGGTTCGTACGGTTTTATAACCGTACGAACCACAAGAACTGTCCCCTTGGTTTTGTAGAAGGGCTAAAATATCCCTATTTTAAAATGGGTTTTAGGACAACCTTTATACGGCCGACGTACTCTTTTTGAGTCCTCTCATCTATTTTTTCGATTGGGCCTATTATTTGTGTTTCAATAATTTTTCCAGCTACTTTTTTTCTGGGTATTTGTCCGCGTGTCACAGCAGCTTCAGGAGTATAGGGCATTTTCAGGCGTTTTACCGCTCCGGGTCTCCCTTTCAATTCCTTAGGGTCCCAGGTAAGTTCCGCCTCAGACAGAACAATTGGAAGTTCTAGCTCTACACTCTCCAAAGAAATATGAATTGCAGGTATGTCTGGATCCTTAATTCCCCGCGTTTCATCTATAAAAGTGAGACTTTTTTGGACTTCATGTTGAAGCATTATTAATAAATCATGGATTTCCATATTACGCCTCTATGGAGGGGAAGCTCTCAGTTCTAAAATTAATCTTGACCTCGCCTAAGATATCCACGTTCACATTGGTGGCAGAAGTGGATTTCTCATTTACTACACTAACACTGAGCTTCCTGCTGGAGTAACCGCCGGATAGTCCTATCCCTAATGATGCACCGAATATTTTTCCAACCAGGCCGGTTCCGCTGCCAGAAAGTTTTCCGCCAACGCCCCACCCTGATGAATTGTTATTATATTGATTGGATATCTTGTTGTAATTATCTGAAGCATCTATATGAAAGGTTAGTTTAGTGCGAATTTCCCCATTGGTAACAACTACTTTTTGCATTCCTATTTTCAAGATTGTCTTTAGCAAGTTGTAGGAATGCTCAGTGCTTTTCTTAAGCTTCTCCAGCACAATTTTCACTAAGTCCTCATGTGTAATTTGTTTCGAAGTGCCATTGACAGTGATGTAATCATCAATACTTTTGCTTTGGTCACCTTCTTGGACAGTAATACCTGTCAAATGTTCCCTTAGTGCGGTGGCCTGATCATCTGTTAACGTATAAGTGTCTTCCTTTTCGAATCCCAGGACATCTTCCAGGTAGTTTTCTGCTTTTTCTTGTTTTTCCGTATCATCGGTCCCCAGAACTTCATTTTGATATTCTTGTAAAGACTTAGAGACTTTGGTAACGAGTTCTGCGTAAGCTTCTAACTGTTCCATGGAAGCGTCGACTATTACCTCATATACGCCTTTTACTAGATCAACCGTAAAATCCACAAATCCGATCTTTTCCAGCTGCGTAGCTGCAGCCATTGCCCTTGAACCCGCATTTGCATCTGCCATGGCAATACCTCCCCAAATTATTTTTTAAACTAGTACTATTATCCTAAATAGTGAATAATTTTTGCCGGTGTTTATATAATTGTATAATTAAGGAAGATTGTCAACTATTAAATTTATCCTAGGCGGTTCGTCATTTCAGTGCGCTTTCTGCGAATTCTTTTACATATGACCTTATAGTAAATCCATTAATTCTCTAAAGTTGAACCCCATTGGAGCAAATGGTGGAAACATACATCCTGTTATTAAATACTGCCATGTTATATATATCATTTTGCGGGTTTTTATCAGGATTAAATCCTGGTGCAGAAGGATCAATAAGAAGTTCCCAAGGATAAAACTCAGGAT
>JBMNOV010000042.1:0-15895 GCA_050943255.1 Syntrophomonadaceae bacterium | reverse complement strand
TACCTTACGATGTAACAATTACCTAAAACTGTCAATATGATATGATAGAAAAGCTATACCAAACTTAAGTGCCAATCAATATAAAATTAGATTGGCTAACAGACGTAGCTCTTCAAATTATTGAAAAAGGAGGTATTAAAATGACTAATTATAAGGATGATTGTTGTGGAGGAGGTTATCGCCGTCCCCGTCGCCGCCCTAAAATAAACCAGACTATTTTAGCTTGCGGAAACGGCAGTGGTCTTATTATCCCTCAGCATAATGAGAATAACTCGCAGTTGTTTAATCCCTATGTCATTGCCAGTGTAGCCTTAGACACCTCAGATCTTAAAAAGCCAAATATAAAAGTTGATTTTTCCTGTGTTATCTCTTTTAGAGACAATGATTCAGATGATCTGCGTTTGACTTTCCAACTTGTTAAGACTACTCAGTTTGGTGGTAGGATTCCTCTGGGGACCTGGAATTTCGAACGGGATTTTGATGATAATGACCAAATAGAAACAGTGGATTCATTTGGGTTTACCTTCTGTGAATGTGATGACTGCCCAGGTTGTAATCATTATACAGTTGAGTTAACTAATGTAGAAACTGACGATGTTGATTTCATTGCAATAACTAGCCCCACCATAAATGCGATAGGAGTAGGCCCGCTGGCTTATGACTACGACGATGACAATTAATTATTAATTAGTAACCCATTCAGGGCTACTGGCTATTCGCCAGTAGCCTACCTTATTTCGATCAGTAAATAAATCTTAAGTTAATAACCAGTAAAATAGACCATGGTTATAGCAGTATAGATAATTCTACCCTTCTGGATAAAGGAAAAAAACAAAAAACCTTTACATAGAAGTGGATAATGATAATGAAACACTTAAAGTTAGCAGATACGGTACGAAGCTAGCCTATATAAAGGCAGATAAATAGTTCGGGAATCCTCAAGTGTCTTAACGCGATCTTTGAAATCAAGTTACTTGCAGGATTGTTAAGGCTATGTTAAACTAATTGGCGTAACTACAATTTAGTATGAGAGGAGAGAGTAGTTGAGATGAGTAGAGATGAGCTTACCAAGATTATTCTACCTGAGGAGAAGATGCCAAAATTTTGGTATAATGTTCAGGCAGACATGCCCAACCCTCTTGCACCTAGTTTAAATCCCCAAACAAAACAACCTGTAAGTGCCAGCGATCTGGAGCCAATATTTGCCCGGGATCTTATTGCCCAAGAAGTATCTACGGAAAGGTTTATTGAAATCCCGGAACCGGTGAGAGAGCTGTATAAACAGTACCGCCCTTCGCCGTTATTCCGAGCTCATAGCCTGGAAAAGGCCTTGGATACGAATTGCCGTATTTATTACAAATATGAAGGTGTTAGCCCAGTAGGAAGCCATAAACTAAACTCAGCGATACCCCAGGTCTTTTATAATAAAGAGCAGGGGATTAAAAGGCTGACTACGGAAACGGGAGCTGGTCAATGGGGAACTGCTTTATCTTTAGCTTGCAAGATGTTTGGTCTTGAGGCCATGGTATATATGGTTAAAGTTAGTTATTTTCAGAAGCCTTATCGCCGTTCAATAATGGAATTATATGGAGCTAATTGTGTAGCTAGTCCAAGTAATCTTACCGAATCGGGACGCAAGGCTTTAGCTAAAGATCCTGATACCCCCGGTAGTCTGGCTATGGCAATAAGTGAAGCAGTTGAAGATGCCGTTTCCCGAGATGATACTAATTATTCGCTGGGGAGTGTTCTCAATCATGTATGCTTACACCAGAGTATAATTGGTCAGGAAGTAAAAATGCAGATGGAAATGGTTGATGATTATCCTGATGTAGTCATAGGCTGTTGCGGTGGAGGTAGTAATTTTGCCGGGATTGCTTTCCCCTTTATACCAGATAAACTGGCGGGTAAGAATATTCGCTTAGTGGCCGTGGAGCCAGCAGCTTGTCCCACTCTTACTAAAGGAGTATATGCGTATGACTATGGTGATGTGGCTGGGTTTACTCCGATGATGCCAATGTATACCCTGGGACACGATTTCGTTCCCTCAGGAATTCATGCCGGTGGGCTAAGATATCACGGAGAATCTCCTTTGATTAGTCGCTTATACTATGATGGGTTTATTGAAGCTAATGCTGTAAAACAGAACGCAACATTTGAGGCAGCTGTCTTGTTTGCTCGCACCGAGAGTATTGTTCCCGCACCAGAATCTGCTCATGCTATTCGAGCAGCGATAGATGAGGCTTTAAAAGCGAAAGAAGAGGGTGTTTCTAAAACCATAGTTTTTAATTTAAGTGGACATGGTAATTTGGATCTCTACTCTTATGAGAGGTTCCTGGCAGGGGAAACTGATGATATAGAAATTTCAGATGACGATTTGTTGGCAAATGTAAAAGATCTACCAGTTGTAAAATAGAAGCTGTAAATAATTAACGATTAATAACCCCAGCCTGTTTTAAGGCTGGGGTTTTTAATACCCTGGTACATTAATCTTTATTCCACTACAAAAAGCAAAAGGTATAAATCGGCTGGATAAATTAATGCGGAACCTGGAGAAACTTCTCGCTAAATCTGGCTTTTTTGTATGAATAGGGTTATTGTAGTTTAATTGAACTTATTATATAAAAGGATGAATGCTAATGGCATCTTTCCAGCGTTTATATACACTTGCGGAAATGCTTATAAAGGGAGAAGCAACTGCTGATATAGGTGCTGACCATGGGATTTTGACCCGGTTTCTAGTGGAGAAGGCCATTGCCTCCAAAGTTATTGCCAGTGAGTATACTGATGGCCCTTATCAGCGTTTGCAGGGGTGCCTCAAGGATAGTCCTGGCCAGGAACGGATAGAAATACGACAGGGTGACGGGTTGGCAGTGCTTAAACCGGGTGAAGTAGTAAATGTAGTTTTAGCTGGCTTGGGTGGAGAAGCGATGGTAAAGATTATTGCTGCCGATTATGCCAAGGCTAGGAGTTTTAAACGGTATGTTTTTCAACCTATGAGCCGGGTAGAAGTACTGCGTAAAGAGCTTTGCCAACAGGGCTGGCCGATACTTGAAGAAAGATTAATTGACGAAAATGGTCGGTTGTTTGTGGCCTTAAGTGCTTATCCTGGAACAAAACCTTATGTACTTTCACCACTGGAAATTGATATAGGGCCATTAATATTAAGAAGTACAGGCATACTTTGGGTACGCTACCTAAGACAGTATCTCTACAAATATAAGCTGGTTTATACGGGATTATTAAGATCCAGGTTGGAGAGCCAGGAAAACCTGGCAAGGTTAAATGAATACCGATATAGAATAAAACAATTGGAGGCGATATTATTTGGTACAAGTTAAGGATATAGTGGCAATTATGGAGGAAAGTTTTCCAACATACCTGGCGGAAAGTTGGGATAATAGTGGCTTGCAGATAGGCTCAAAGAGCAAAGAGGTAAAAAGGTTGCTTATTGCCCTAGACTTAGACCAGTTTGTTCTCCAAGAGGCTCAAAAGCAGCAGGTCGATATGATTATAACCCATCATCCTTTGCTATTAAAGTCGATTAAAAATATTGATTATAACACTGCATTGGGGAAAATGATTAAAGAATTAATCATTGCTGACATTACTTTGTATACAGCCCATACTAATCTAGATTCTGCCGAGCAGGGCCTTAACCAGGTACTAGCTGAGAGATTAAGCCTAATCAATATAAGACCACTGTATAAAGCCTACCAAGAAACCTTATTTAAACTAGTAGTGTTTGTACCCATAAGTCATATCGAACCTGTACGTGAAGCTATCGCCCGAGCTGGGGGGGGATCAATTGGTAGGTATTCCGATTGTAGTTTCCGCAGCCAAGGGACAGGCACTTTTCGTCCAGGCAATGAAACAAAACCCTATATTGGTCAAATAGGCAAGCTGGAAGAGGTAGACGAATATCGTTTGGAGACAATTGTTGGTAGGAGTGATCTAAACCGGGTTTTAAATGCTATGCTTAAGGCTCATCCTTATGAAGAAGTAGCCTATGACATTTTCCGTTTGGAAAACCAGGGACCCATATTCAGCCCAGGGCGTAGGGGAAATTTGATAGAACAGGTTAGTTTAAGGGATTATGCACTGAGCGTAAAAACCATTCTGAGACTTGACTCAGTACGGGTAGTAGGGGATTTAGAACGCAAGGTGCAAAATATTGCAGTAATAAGCGGATCAGGTGCCAGCTTAATGGGTCATGTACTGGGCCATAATATTGATTTACTAGTAACCGGAGATCTGAAATACCATGAGGCCAAAGAGGCAGAAGCTGCTGGTCTAGCTATAATTGATGCAGGTCACCAGGGAACGGAGGCGATTGCAGTACCACTTATATCTGAATATCTAGGTTCCAGGCTTAAAAATATCACACCATCGGTGGAATTAGTCCAATTTCAATCTCCTTCTTGTATAAAGAATATTTAAAGATTAATTCGAGTTAAGCTATGTGATAATATCCCTTAAAATTGGCACTTGGTGAATAAAGTCAGGCATATTTGGAAAAATATAAGTTACTACCAAGTAAATTTTAAAAAATTTAATAAAAATAGCAGGAATTGCCCTTTTAATGGGGAATGTTAACTTGGTAATAAATTTAAGGGAGGACTAGTTGTGAACAAATCGGAACTTGTAAAATCGTTGGCAGAAAAAGCTGAGGTTACTCAGAAGGATGCGGCTAAAGCTCTCGATGCCCTGGTAGACACTATTGAGCAAGCACTGGCAAGTGGGGAAAAAGTTCAGATTATAGGTTTTGGAAGCTTTGAAGTACGTGACCGCAAAGAAAGAAAAGTGATAAGTCCGGCCACGGGTGAAGAAATTAAAGTACCTGCTACAAGAGTTCCGGCATTCAAACCTGGAAAATCCCTCAAAGAAGCAGTTGCCGTAAAGCCTGTCAAAGCTACCAAAAAAGGCAAAACAGTAAAAAAATAAAGCAATAGATTATTGGGAGGCTGTTATGGTCTCCTACTTTTTGAATCTAAACAATTCTCCGAAAATAGGGGGATCTTAAATAAGTTTATTTTGATGGTACGTTTTGCGACAAAAAAACCGCCAAAGAGGGCATGTCCTAAGGAAGTTTCTTGTCATTCTGAACGCAGTGAGGAATCTTCATAAAATCCTTCACTGCGCTCAGGATGACGGTTTCCTAAAAAAAACCCGCCTAATAAGGCGGTTTTTTTATTAATAAGTAAATCTGTAAGCGGAGTTCTGTATTAGATAGTCATCTATCTGCGATACCAGTTGCCTGATACCTCAAGCGACCAACCCGGAAACGAGGCGGGCAACCTCAATGTTTCCCTATTAGGTCTTGCTCCGGATGGGGTTTACCGAGCCATTTAGTTACCTAAATGCTGGTGAGCTCTTACCTCACCTTTCCATCCTTACCCGGCACCCAATACTTTATTATTTAATAAAGTATTGGGTGCCGGGCGGTTTGTTTCTGTGGCACTTTCCTTAGGGTCACCCCTACTGGACGTTATCCAGCATCCTGCCCTATGGAGCTCCGACTTTCCTCAGGCTAAAGCCTGCGACTATCTGATTTACTTATTTATTATTTAAGCAATGCACAAATAATTATAATTAATCCTAGATCTTTTGTAAAGAGCAGGCAAAATAAAGGATTGTGGGGAATGTACCCCCTTTTAAGCAGGAAAACCACAAGGTGCTTGTTCAGGACAGTTACTACCTAAAAGTATTTCTAAAAAAAGACATTAGATATTAAATCTGATATAATTATTTTAAATAAATGCTTTCGTAATAATTTATATCGAATTAAATAATGGGAAGGGGGCGAAAAATTGCTAGCAGTGTTTGGTGCATCCGGGTCTAATGCACCTGGAATATGGGGAAACCCATTGTTTACTTTATTAGTAGTTGTCGTGGGAATTTTTATATTTCTCAGGTTTTGCGGTTGGTCTAAGAAATTCCAGTTGCCTGCAGGATTGAAAAAGTTAATCTTTATTTTGACCGGATTAGGATTAGTTGTTTTTAATATTATGTACAGTATGGGTAACAGTCAACTAGCTGATAACGGGGAAGTAAACGGAGCCATAATTGCATTACTAGTTTCAATCGTATGGGTATTTATATTTGCATTTGCCCTTATGGCAGAAACCAAGTCTGAGTAATCATATAAAAAAAAGGCGGCCATTGGCCGCTTTTTTTATATGGTGCAGTTCTCAATCACATACTATAAATATTAGCTATTGGGAGGAACCCATTTTGAATGGACCAAAAATATCTCGCTCAATTTATAGGTATTCACTAGGTAAGGGAATAGAGACAATTCAGGATGTAATAATCAATGAAGAGGTCTACAAATTATATGTTAATAATTCCTTTTACCGGAATTTATACTGTACACCTAATAATTTGGAAGAACTAGTAACAGGTTACCTAGCAACCGAGAGGCTAATTGCAGAAAGCAAGAACATTAATGAGATTAAATTAGTTGATGGGGCAGTAAAAGTAAAACTCACCCCATGTCCTCCAAGAAATATTGAGATGGTTAATTCAGATATCTTCTGTCCGGCAGAACGATTAATAGAGCTGATGGAAGAACACCTTAATAAGTCTATTCTCCATAAACAAACGGGTGGGGTACATATAATGAGCCTAGCTGTTCCGGAGGGTTTACTTATAAGCCGTGAAGATATTGGCAGACATAATGCAGTAGATAAAATCTATGGTTACTGTTTAATAAATAATGTTAGATGTTCTGATAAAATATTTCTAAGTAGTGGTAGAATTAGTCATGAAATCATGCAAAAGTTGATAATGATGGGTATCAAAATGGTTGTTTCCCGTGCAGCAGTAACTAGTTTGGCTCAGGAAGAGGCCGAGCAAGCTGAAATAACAACAATTGGATTCGCCAGGGGACAAAGGTTCAATGTTTATACTCATCCGTACAGAATTATTGCGGGAAAGGGCAGGTGATTTTATGCCCAATAAGGTTAAAATCAAGCTTGTCTATGCTGATGGTACAGATTATGAATACTGGACTTTTCCAGGAGTAAATCTATGGCATAGTATGGCTGCTCAGGGTATTGATGTTGCCGGTTCATGTGGCGGTAAAGGTACCTGTGGCAAATGTAAAGTACGTATTGAAGGTTTGGTAACCCCGCTTAGTGATAGTGAAAGTCAATTTTTGTTGGCGGAAGAGGTGAATACCGGAGAGAGGCTAGCTTGTTATTGTTATGTAGAGGAAGCTATCGTTGTCTATCTTGATTACGGGCAATTTAGCTCGGATGCTAAGGTCAGGGTTTTTATGGAACTGGGGCAATACCAATTTAATCCGCGTTTTAGACTGAGCAAGATTTTTATACAGGGACTTGATAATGAGAATCCGGTTCCATTACAACGTCGAATTAAACAGGCTTTACCTGAAATGCAGATACAATTGACAAACACGAATTGGAATAATCTTGCCAAATTAGACCGGGCAGGCCGCCCAACTTTGGAATTATATGCGCTATTTTATGATAAAAAGCTGGTAAATTACATAGGACGGGATAAAAAGACTATTTATGGAGTTGCTCTAGATGTAGGTAGTACAAGCCTCTTTGCAGCTTTAATGGATTTAACTAATGGTAAGGTGCTGGCCATAGCTTCTAAAACCAACATGCAACGAGTATATGGTAATGATATTATATCAAGAATAAGCTATTGTTTAGAAAATACCGATGGTCTTATTAAACTTCACCAGGTTTTAATAAATAGTATAAACACGCTGGTTGAGGAGTTGCTGCAAGAGTCTACTATTGAGCTAAATGAATTGTTTGAATATGTAATAGTAGGAAATCCGGTTATGCTGCACTTCTTACTAGGCATAAGTCCAAACGGATTTGCTGTTGCGCCTTATAGTGGGATAATTATAGATGAATTAAACCTGAGAGCACAGGAATTGAAGATTATTGCTAATGAAAATACCAGGGCATATATTTTGCCTCAGGCGGGAGGTTTTATTGGAGCTGATGTTATCGCTGGTCTGCTAACTTTGAAAGCAAAGAAAACAGGTGCATATCTATTTATAGATATTGGTACTAATGGGGAGATCGTTTTATGCCGAAATGAGCAGCTTTGGGCGACATCTGCTGCTGCTGGGCCTGCCTTTGAAGGTGGAGGGATTAGCAGTGGCGCCCGTGCTGGCATAGCAGTTATTGATAAGGTTGATATTGATGCACAAGGCGAATTGCACTACCATATACCTGGAAATCAAGCAGCACGAGGTATTTGTGGTTCAGCACTTATTGATCTTATTGCTGTATTATTAAAGCTGGGATATATAAATGAAAAAGGGATTATTACTCCGGAAGCAGGAAATAAACTACACATTAGGGATAGTTCACGGGGTCAGGAAATAGTACTTATGGAAGGCGGAGCGGGTTCACCCTTGGTCTTTAACCAGGAGGATATTAGACAAATACAATTAGCTAAAGCAGCTTTAGCTACAGCTATAGATATTCTATTGGAAAAGGCCGGAATAGACTATAGGGATTTAGATGAAATATACCTGGCAGGTACTTTTGGTAATTATATTAGCCCCGAAAATGCTATACTAATAAAGATGTTACCCCCAGTAGAGCCAAGTAAAATAATTAACCTGGGAAATACTGCTGCACAAGGTGCTATGCTAGCACTATTATATGAAGCTAAGCGTCAGGAAGCCAGATCCTTGCAAGATAAGATTGATTTAGTTGAACTGACCTTACACCCCGGATTTCAAAAAAAGTATATTAATAATCTAAATTTCTAACATATAAAGGAAGCAATAGAATGATACAAGACTATCATGTACATGCACTTGCCCATGGCGAATATGCGTATACTTATGATTGGCTTAAGGCATTTATTATATCGGCCCAGGGACAGGGAATAACGGAACTAGGTTTTTGTGAACATGATGAGTACGTGAATCAGATAGATACCATGGTGCTGTTTCAACTTCGGAACCAATTCCCTCATATGAAGATAAGGCTGGGACTTGAAGTTGATTATATCCCGGGGCGGGAAGAGTATATCAGGCAAATAAGTAAGCAATATGATTTTGACTATTTTATGGGGTCAGTTCATTATATTGATCATTGGGGATTTGATAATCCTGATTTTCGTCATCTTTTTTACGGAAAGGATATAGACCAGGTCTATCAAAGTTATTTTAGTCTGGTTAATATGGCGGTTAGGTCTGGATTATTTGATGTAATAGGGCATCTGGATTTAATAAAAATTTGGGGTCACCGTCCCGACCAGCACAATATTTCCTATTATGTTAAACCAGTACTAACAAGTATTAAAGCAGCAGGCATAGCAATAGAAATTAATAGCGCGGGCCTGCGCAAACCAGTAAAGGAAATATACCCGGCTCCTGAGATTATCGAACTTGTTGTATCCCAAAACATTCCAGTAACCTTGGGTTCTGATGCCCACCACCCTTCACAATTAGGTAAAGGATTGCTGCCAGCGACAGACATGCTAAAAAAAGCGGGCTGCCAACACCTAGCAGTATTTGATAAACGTATAATTAAATTCTTATCTTTATAATTTTATATTAGGGAGATAAACAGATGAATAGTATTGCAATACTTATTATTAGCTTAGGAATTATATTATTAGCTGCTGAACTCTTTGTAAATGGGGTTGAATGGCTCGGAAAAAGGCTTAATTTATCTGAAGGGGCAGTAGGGAGTGTGCTGGCAGCAGTTGGTACAGCTTTACCTGAGACTATAATCCCTATAATAGCAATTGTATTCAGTGGTGGTAGTGAAGGCCATGATATTGGTATAGGAGCTATTCTGGGTGCTCCCTTAATGCTTTCCACATTAGCTATGTTTGTAACCGGATTAGCGGTAGTAGTTTTTCAACGCCGGCGCAAACATGGTGTGAAGGTAGTGGCAGATTACTCTACTATGTCGCGTGATTTGCTATTTTTTATGGTGGTTTTTGCAGTTGCAGTTTTAACTGGAATGATTCCTCCTGAGCTACGTTTGCTGCAAATTATTATAGCTGTTTTTATGGTTATATCATATATCTTGTATGCCCATATTATGCTGACTCAAGAAAGGGGTCCAGAAGCGGGCTCTGAAATACCACCTTGTTATTTTGACCGCCGCAATGCTTCACTAAATATGATAATTCTTCAGGTTATAGCAGCTCTAGCCCTTATCATTTTTGGGGCCAGCCTTTTTGTAGATTCGGTCAAGGTAGTAGCTGTAACCTACGGTGTCCCGGCCTTTGTTCTGGCATTAATAATAACCCCTATTACTACAGAACTGCCAGAGAAATTTAACAGTATCATTTGGGTATCACGGGAAAAAGATACCTTGGCCCTGGGTAATATAACGGGAGCTATGGTATTTCAGAGTTCTTTGATTCCAGCTATGGGAATACTTTTAACCGACTGGCAGCTGACCATTAGCGCACTAGCTTCAGCTGTCCTGGCTTTGCTATCAGCTTCGATAATGTTCATCCAATTACGTATGCATAAACATATAAGTGCCCCGGTTCTAATGGCAGGAGGATTGTTCTACGCTTTATTCCTAGCAGGGGTATTTATGGGTATTATTAGATAAATATAAATAGGAGGTTATAAAATGGAAAGTGTAGGTAATCCCTATGATAAAGCTCATGAACTAGCTCGTGCCATTACAAACAGTGAAGTTTATAAAAGGTATGTAGAAGCAAAGACGAGAGTAGGAAAAAATCCACAGCATCAGGAACTTATAGCCAAAATACGCAATCGGCAAATGGAGGTTAACCGGGCAAAGATTTTAGGCCAAGAGGTGCCCAGCGAAGCTGCTATGGAACTTAGCCGGTTCTTTGCTGAAGTTAATCAGATCGGGGAAATAGCCGAATTTTTTAATAGAGAAAGCAGTTTTATTCAGCTGTTCAATGATATTATGGCGATAATACAGAAAACGGTTGAAAAAGGTTTTGATGCAGATAAAAACTAGCATAATTTAACTCCTAGAATAGGCCAATGCATACAATATACCGGTTTAAAAAGTATTTACATTTAGAATTACATAAAACTATAATTTTGGGGTAACCAGGTTTATATTAGTATTCCAAAGGAGGAGTAAACATATGTCATATGCAAGTGAATTAATGGAAAGAGTGGTTAAACGGAATCCTGGTGAGCCCGAATTTCATCAGGCTGTACATGAGGTATTGGATTCCCTGCAACCAGTTATCGAAAAGCATCCAGAGTATATATCCAGTGGGGTATTGGAAAGAATGGTAGAACCTGAACGGCAGATCATATTCCGGGTTCCCTGGGTTGATGACAATGGGGATGTCCAAGTTAATCGGGGTTTCAGGGTACAATTTAACAGTGCCATTGGGCCTTACAAAGGTGGTTTGCGTTTTCATCCTTCGGTTAACCTGGGGATAATCAAGTTTCTTGGTTTTGAACAAATCTTCAAAAATTCTCTTACAGGTTTACCTATGGGAGGTGCTAAAGGTGGCAGTGACTTTGACCCACGGGGAAAATCAGATAATGAAGTAATGCGATTTTGCCAGAGCTTTATGACCGAACTATTTCGGCATATAGGTGCCGATACCGATGTACCCGCTGGGGATATCGGTGTAGGTGGTCGTGAAATAGGCTATCTTTTTGGCCAGTATAAAAGAATAGTAAATAACTTTGAGGGTGTCTTGACTGGAAAAGGAAGAAACTGGGGTGGAAGCTTAGCCCGCCCCGAAGCCACTGGTTACGGTACGGCGTACTTTATTGAAGAAATGTTAAAATCTCGTGGGGACTCTATTCAAGGTAAAACTATTTCTATCTCTGGATATGGTAATGTTGGGACTTATTTTATTGAAAAGGTTAACCAACTTGGAGGTAAAGTAGTTACTATTGCTGATGAAAATGGTTATGTCTATGATCCGGAAGGTATAAAGGATGAAAAATTGAATTTCTTAATGGATCTATGGACAATCTACCGGCGGCCCGCCCGAAATTATGCCGAAAAGTTTGGACTTAAATGGGTGGAAGGCCAAGCTCCCTGGGAAGTTCCCTGTGATATTGCAGTGCCTACTGCTACCCAAAACGAGCTGAACCTGGAGAATGCCCAGCAGCTTATTGCCAACGGATGTTTTTGTGTAGCTGAGGCAGCCAACATGCCTTGTACAGCAGAAGCAGTGGAGTTATTTCTGAAAAATCGTATCCTTTTCGGCCCAGCTAAAGCAGTTAATGCTGGAGGAGTCTCGGTATCGGGATTAGAAATGTCCCAGAATAGTATGCGTTATGCTTGGAGCTTTGACGAGGTTGATGCCAAATTAAAAGCTATTATGGCTGATATTTACCGTAAATCCAGTGAAGCAGCTCGTGAGTATGGAATGGAAGGTAACTTGGTAGCGGGTGCTAATATTGCTGGCTTTACCAAAGTCGCTGATGCCATGATGGCTCAAGGAATTGTATAATTGGTTATTGAATTTTTGCCATTATCGTGCCTGCCTTTGATGCTTTAAATACGGTTATATCACTAATGTAGCATTTTATAGGGAAAAACTGATTATTTTTTGCCTAGCGGGAGTCTTAACAGACTCCCTTTTTTATAATCTTAAATTTTACCGGTAGGTGATTTAGTGAGATTTTTACAGTAACATAACGAACTATGTTATAATTGCTAACAGTTAATTCGGAAAGGAGCAAATGCATTAATGAATAAAAGATACTTCGTGGCGATATTATTATTGCTGGGATTTTTGCTGACTGGTTGTGATTCAGGTGGCCAGGCTGAGTCCGGGAACATTGCTGAGGTAAATGGTGATGTGGTGACGCGGGAAGAATTCAACCAGCACATGAAACTACTTAAGTTTGTTTATGAAAATCAAGTTTTGGGAACCGGCAAACTTGATGAAAGTGAAGATAAGGAAATCATATCCCAAATAGAAGAACAAACATTTAAAGAAATGGTTTTACAAAAATTACTTTGGCAGGAGGCAGAAAAACAGGATATCAAGGTTGAGGAAGCTAAAGTTGATTCAGCGTTTCAAGACCAATATTTAAAGACTATTCTCAAAGAAACCGGTATGGATGAAAAGTATTTGCGCCAGGAAATGAAAACCGAAATGCTTTATTGGCAAATAAGGGATAAGATTACAGCTAATATTAATGTAGATGAAGAAGAAGCTCAGAAATATTACCAGGAAAACATTAGCCAATATACTGAACCAGGTGGAATAAAAATAGCACATATCCTGGTAGAAACGGAAAATGAGGCTCGTGATATACTAGCTAAAATTAAAGATGGCGGCGATTTTTCTGAGTTAGCACGGCGCTATTCTACCTGTCCCAGCAAAGAACAGGGTGGGGACCTGGGAGTAATAAATAAAAACAGTGATTTTGTTACTGAGTTTAAAGAACCGGCGTTAAAGCTGCAACCTGGAGAGCTTACTGAAGAACCGATAAAAAGTGAGTTCGGGTTTCACATAATTAAAGCGGGTGAGAAAGTAGAGAGCCGGATTATTCCCTTCGAGGAAGCTAAAAATCCTGTTATTGCTAGTTTAGAAAAGCAGAAAAAGGATGAGGTCTTTGATGACTATCTAAAAAATCTTAATGAAAAGGCAGAAATAAAAGATCTCAGATAATTTTTTTTATTATGACAAATCAAGAATTACGCTATTAAATGAGCAAATATGGGGACAACTTAACTATATTAACAGTAACCAAAAGAACCATGGGTAGCCTGGGGGCTTCCTAATCATTGATTGTTTCTGTATTTTTATACATTAAAATTATATTTTTGAGAAATCATGGTTGCTATTACCATGTATTGTGCTATATTAATGATAATGATTATCAAATTCAGGAGCGATTTATGGATAGAATAAGGGATAAATTAAGAGATAGCAATTATCGTATAACCGGGCAACGTTCGGCTATATTAAAGGTTATGGTTGAAAATCGTGAAAAACACCTTAGTGCTGAAGAAGTACTTAATGAAGCTCGTAAAATGGTACCGAATATTGGCATTGCCACTGTTTACCGAACGTTGGAGAAATTGGCCAATATTGAGATCCTTTACAAGACCAAATTTGACGGGAGTTGCTATCGTTATGAACTGTCTGATGAGGGGATTCACCAACACCACCATATTATATGCTTAGGTTGTGGACGAATTGTGGAAATGGAAGATAACTTTCTTAATAGTTTAGAAAAACAGCTGGAGAACCATGGATATCAGGTAATTGATCATGAGTTAAAAATTTATGCTTATTGTCCTACATGTAATGGGCAAAAGTAAAAGTATAGATTATTTATGATAATGATTATCAATATCTAGACTGGAGAATAATAACATGGTAATTGTATTAATAGGTCAACCGAATACTGGTAAAAGTGCAGTTTTTAATCTAATGACTAATGCTGAAAGTATTGTTTCCAACTATGCTGGAACTTCGATGGAGATAAGTAAGGCTAAGATTTGCCTGAAGGGTATGGAGATTACGATCTATGATACTCCTGGAATTTATTCACTTTATACAGCTGACCCCGCTTCTAAACAAGTAAAAGAACTATTAAATAATCAGCAAATTGATCTAATTATTAACGTAATTGATGCTAGCCGGTTAGAACAAAATCTGCCGCTAACACTTGAATTGCAAGAATTACCATGGCCTATGATAGTAACTCTAAACCAGATTGATCAGTTAGCAGATTTAGGGTTAGAGGTTGATAGTCAGGCCTTAGCCTCTATATTAAATTGTCCGGTAGTGGAGTTTTCTATATATAATTCCAGCAACTGGGAAGAACTAGAGAGGGTAGTTGAATTTTCGCTTTCGGATACAAGAAACACTGATAGGTTAATTAGCCCTCATATAAAGCAATCACCGGGGTGTGTTAATAATGGCTGCCTTGGGTGTAATGCTTGTGTTGAAACTGACTGTGAGGGAGCAATGATGCGGCGTGTAAATAAGGCACGAAATATAAGTCAGATGACGGCAGCAGTGATTACTAATAAACAATCTGATTGGATTAATAAAATTCAGACTTTGATCGATAAGCCTTTTCCAGGTATATTTATACTTATTCTGCTGGGATACTTATGTTTTATTCTACTGCTCGAATCTATCCAGTGGGCAGAAGGTCCCTTGACTACGCTGTTGCAGCCTTTTAATAATTATATTGCTAGTATTATAAGGGAACTAATACCAGTAGGCTCATTCCAAAATATTTTAGCCCAGGCCATACCAGAGGGCTTGCTCATACCTTTTACTATTGTCATGCCGGCAATGCTTATGGTTGCAGTTATCATGGCTTTATTAGAAGATACTGGTCTTTTGCCCAGATTTTCAGTGGCCTTTGCCCGGCTGGGAAGCATTATAGGCATATCTGGTGAAGCAATTATACCGCTTTCGCTAGGGTTAGGCTGCCGTACACCTGCCGTGGTAGCAAGTAGAATGGTTACCCGGGAGCATGAGCGTTTTATTGTAATTACATTGCTATCTATAGTTATACCTTGTGCAGCAACCATGGGTATTCTAGCTTCAGTTATATCGGCTTTTAATGTATCCCCGGTGGTAATTATAGTAACAATGCTGGTTACTCTAATTTCCCTGGGACTAATTCTAAATCGCCTTCTGCCTCAGGAAAAACATTTTCTCTGTGAATTACCTCCTTTAAGAATTCCCCGGTGGAATAACCTGTTAAGTAAAATAAAAATACGCTCTGTTGGCTTTTTTACCGAGGTTTTACCTTTATTACTGGTAATGAGTATAGCAGTAAGGGCTTTAATTGAGTCGGGGGTGCTCGAGAACTTACATTCTTTAAAAGTAATAAGTCATTCCCTTTTCGGAATACCAGGTGAGGCTCTAGTAGCAGTTTTAATAACTATTTTTCAACGTTATCTGGCTCCCTTGATCCTCCTTCATTTACCTTTA
The DNA here is from genome assembly GCA_050943255.1 of Syntrophomonadaceae bacterium. Classification (GTDB taxonomy): domain Bacteria; phylum Bacillota; class Syntrophomonadia; order Syntrophomonadales; family Syntrophomonadaceae; genus UBA4844. The sequence goes on along the minus strand of JBMNOV010000042.1, from coordinate 4 downwards.
GGTT
>JBMNOV010000019.1:0-31243 GCA_050943255.1 Syntrophomonadaceae bacterium | reverse complement strand
AAAAAAAGACCCCAAAATAGGGTCTTTTTGAACATGTTTTTTTCGTTATTTTAGAGGCGCCTCTAGCGCCGATATATTGCGGGATGGAATAGCCTATATGGTCGTAGACATTTACTTCTCATTCTCTATGCAACGTGCTGCATAAGTGGCCAAGCGTACTCCCCGGTCGTCATTGTAGGTTTTAATGGCCTTGATTAGCCCAATAGTACCGATAGATATTAAATCCTCCATATCCTCGCCACTGCTCTCGTACTTCCGTACTACATGCGCAACTAGGCGCAGATTACGCTCTATCAGAACATTTCTGGCTTCTTCACTACCATTCTTCAGTTCATTAAGATAATTCTTTTCCTCCTCCTCCCCCAAGGGTTGTGGTAAGACTTGATTGTGCAGATAACCAAAAAGAAATATAATTCCCTTGACCACAGCTGTTGCCGCCAATGCCCAGCCTAGGATAGTCAAGCTACCACCTCCAATACAATTAGACCGCCTTATACTATATGAAATTTAGCGCTATAATGTTAAAGGTAAATAGTGGGTAATAAAAATTGCTGGCCTGGAAACTGGTGGATTGTGTGTAGTAGCATATTAAATCTACCTACAATAAAAATATATTATGCAAGTTTTGTCGAATGCTTATTTTGTTATAATTGCATTAGAATAAAGAAGTTAATACTCTTTTAGTAGAAATAGAAAGGTTGAATACTATGTTAATTGAATTCGAAGGAAATAAACCCATTTTGGATCCTAAGACCTTTATTGCTGAAGGTGCGAGAATAATTGGCAAGGTAACTATAAAAGACTTTAGCAGTGTTTGGTTTAACAGTGTAATTCGCGGTGATGTCAACCGGATTGAGATTGGCCGCTATTCTAATGTTCAGGACGGTAGTGTTATTCATGTAGCAGATCCTTATCCTACCATTATCGGAGATTATGTTTCAATAGGACACCGGGCTACGCTTCACGGTTGTATTGTAAAAAATAACTGCTTAATTGGTATTGGTGCTATTATATTAAATGGTGCGGTAATAGGTGAGGGCAGCATAATTGCTGCTGGAGCCCTGGTTCGTGAGGAACAGATTATTCCACCGCATTCTCTGGTTGTGGGAATACCAGGAAAGATTATTAAATCTATCCCTGATAAATGGGATCGAATACATGCTCAGGCTGTCAAGTATAAATCAGTATGGACCGAACGTTACGGACTTATGGTGGATGCTGAAGGCGAAAGATACCATGGTGAACCAATAGTATAGTGTAAAAATAACAGAGTCTAGGGTTAAGTTAATCATTTGATTGGATAGTAATCCAACATCTGGCAGGCGATCTCTTTAAATGCGGGGGCAGCATTTTCAGCACCGGATTTTCCTCCTTCAGCTAGAACTACGATAGCCCAGCGCGGGTTATCAGTTGGGAAGAAACCGGCAAACCAAGTATTTAGTATTTCTGCCCCGTCAGAATCAAAATTTCCAGTCTGGCTGGTAGCAGTTTTGCCAGCTACTCCAACCTGGTAAAGAGAAGCATTTTTACCTGTACCTTCACTCACTACCTTATGCATAAGCATTTGTACAGCCTGTGCAGTCTGTAAGCTTAAAACCTGTTCTTTGGCTGGTCTGGAAATCACTTTTTTCCTTCCTTCAAGATCGACGGTGAACCTTACCAGTACAGGAGGCCCATACTGTCCATCATCTGCTATAGTAGCTACAAGGTTACAGATTTGTAATGGGGTTAACATTACCCCCTGTTGACCAAGACAAGCATTACCAATAGCTGGATCAACATTTTCAATGCTAATAAACGAACCACCATTATAGTCTCCGTAACCTAATAATCTTTTATCAGTTAAGTGCAGCCGATTAGCATAGTTCATCAAACCATCACTTCGCAGCCTTAGTCCAATTTCAATAAAAGTAGGATTGCAGGATAAGGCAAAGGCTTGGCTGAAATCAATTATTCCATGTCCGTTTTCCTGCCAACAAGGTATTGCCACAGAACTTTTAAAGGCATATTCACCTGTACAAGTAAACTTCTCTTCGGTATCTATCAACTTTTCTTCTAATGCTGCTGCTGCAACTAGAATTTTGAATAATGACCCTGGATGATAGGCCATCAATACCCGGTTGTTTAAACTGCTATTTTCACCATCGTCAACAATTTTATCTACTTCATAAGGATTAAAAGTAGGTCTACTGGCCATAGCTAATACTTCTTTAGATTCTACATCCATGACTACGACCGCCCCAGTCTTAATCTGATCATTCATAACCTTTTCAACTATTTCCTGAACACGCTTATCTATAGTTAATACTACATCCCCCAAGTGGCTCTCCTGTTCGTTGCGAAGTTTAAACATTAAACCCTTAATGGCTATCCCCCGGGCATCTAATACTGAGGTGAGTTCACTTGAGCTGGTATTTCCCCGAAGGATACTGTTATAAAGTTTTTCCAGCCCGCTTATTCCTTCACTATTTTCCCCAACACTGCTATAACCCAGAAGATGGGCTAAAAAGCCATCCTCATGATAACGCTTGATAACCGGGGCCACGACAACCCCAGAAAGTTGGGACGAGTTTATACGATCGGCTTCCTCCGGTTTAAGATCTGTAGCAATACGTACAAAAGATTTTCCTGATTTTAGAGCCTGTTTAAGTTTAGTATATATTTCCTGGCTATCCATCTCTTCAATAATTTCCGCTAATACTTGGGCTGCCCTGGTTAAGGCTTCTTCACTTGAACCCGGAACGTTATTATTGGGCATTATATTATTCCTACCCATTTCCCGTGGTAAACAATACACAGCTATTGTTGACTTAATTCCGGTAAGTGGTAAAAAATTCTGGTCTAATATATCACCCCGGCTATATTCCTTTAACTCCACCTGTCGACTACGCATGGCGGTAGCCTTCTGTGCAATTTCCGGCCCTTTAGCAATCTGGTAGTACCCAATCTTAACCAGTAAGCAACTCCCAATTAGCAAAAAAGTAAGCATTAATATTAGCACACGTTTTTGTGGCAAAAAAATAACCCCTTTACTTTAGCCCTAATACTAGCTTGAGCCCTGTAGGGATTAGTTATACTTACTATATGAGAGAATCAAAAAAGAAGTTTCCTTATTTTTTAGCTAATTGATAATATCATCTGCTTCCTAATTATTTAAGGTTCTATTTTAATTTCAAAGGGAAGGTGATGCAAAATTTCTTCTAGTTCGGGACAAGTATCTTCGGTAGCGTGGATAACCACCAATCCTTTCTGACAGTTGGTGGTGGAGACAACCCCCAGATGGTCATAGGCTTCTATTATGCGGGTGAGCATGTCTATATATTCAGGTTTAGTCTGGGCTCTAATTTCTGACTTCATTTAAATATTCTCTACCTTTCTTAACCATATTTAACATGTTAACAAGCAGGAAGAATTCAGCTTTATTCCGCTACCCCCGTCTTAGGATGCTATATTCACTTAAAGGCTGGGGATAAGGAATATAAACAATCTGACAAGCGTGACGAGCACGATCAATCATGGTAAATTCTTCATCAAATAGCCGGGTTAAATTAAGGGGAAGTATTTGCCCTTCTGGTAGCATTAATTGCAGTTGATCACCAAGGCCAAAGTTAGACCGTTGTTCTACTATCAGCATTTTTTTATCACCTAGATATCCCTTAACAACTCCGCAAAATTCTGCCCTTGGCGTTTTTTCCTCCTTATTAATATCTTGCAGCAAAGGGGATTCTCCTTCAATAAAACCATTAGTAAATGGGCGGGTAGCTGTACGGTTCAGTTCCTCAGTCCACTCCTTCAGTTGTGGAAGCGAAAATTTTTCTTTTTGCTGGTTATACCAATCAATAGCCTGGCGATAAACTGAAGCAGTACTAGCTACGTAAAGCAGACTCTTCATACGGCCTTCTATTTTAAAGGCATTAATTCCTATATCTATGAGCTGAGGTATATATTTTAATAAACATAGGTCGCGTGAATTTAAAATATAACTGCCACGCCGGTCTTCCTCTATAGGAAAATATTGACCGGGTCTTTTTTCTTCCTCTAGCACATAACGATAACGGCAGGGATGAGCACATGCTCCATAATTAGCGCTTCTTCCCGTCATAAAATGAGATAAAAGGCAGCGGCCCGAGTAAGAAACACACATAGCTCCATGAACAAATAATTCTATCTCAATATTAACCCGTTCTTTAATTTCCCGAATTTCATCAAAACTAAGCTCGCGTGCTAGTACTATGCGCCTTACTCCCAGGTCACAGTAAAATGCAGCAGCTTCATAGTTAGTTACATTAGCCTGGGTACTAAGAGTAATTGGGAGCGAATGGGCATAGCGCTGAGCTAACTTTATTACTCCGGGATCCGATATAATTAATCCATCAACCTTGATTTCTTCGAGTTTTTCCAAATAAGCTGGCAAACTCGTTAAGTCTCTATTATGTGCCAAAATGTTTACAGTAATGTATACTTTTTTATTCAACTGGTGGGCCCAGGATAACCCCAGTGCTATCTCTTCCCAGGTAAAATTACCGGCATATGCTCGTAAACTGAAGTCTTTACCTCCCAGGTACACTGCATCAGCACCATATAGTATAGCTGTCTTAAGTTTTTCCAAAGTGCCTGCTGGCAGAACCAATTCCGGAATATTCACTCTAACCCTCCAAAATACTTAAATCTTCTTCTCAGGAAATTATAATAATATTTTAGACCCTAACTCAAGTTTATACAGGGGAAAACAAGATAAAAGGACATCTTCTTTAACTCATTTCTTATTACCACAATTTACATAAAGGTAATCAAATCCCTTAAAGCAAATTTGTTAATTAGACCATTAATTTCATAGAGGAGGTAATTATGCTAAAAAAATTTTTTATTGGTAGTATAATAATTTTATTGTTTACCGCTATTACCATTAATGGAACCTCTCTGGTAAATGCCGCCAGCAACGCTGCTAAATATATTAAGATCTATAACGATAACTATCCTGCTTACTTAAAGCATGACAAGGTACTTGCCGATGCTTTCCTGGCAGATTACAACAATAGTGAAGCACAGGCACTGGTAGCCCGGGCTATCTGGTATATGGAAAATGGTTATATGATTTACGGACATTCTAAATATTGGGACACTGGCTTTATTGATTGTTCAAATTTCGTTTCCCTCGTTTATAAAGATTTTGGATATACTCTTACATCAGCCTCTAGAAAATATGATCAGGTAGGTAAAAAAATACCTGGAGTTTATTCACGGAAAATCAAGGGAAGTAATAAATATGAACTTGTCGGCACTGAAAAACTAAGGCCTGGAGATATACTTACATTCTGGACTAATAACAGCGATGGTAAGGGAACTCATATCGGGCATGTAGCTATTTATATGGGAGAAATCAATGGTAAACCTGCAGTTATACAGACTAACTCCGACCGGCCAACTGCTATTGGGATTAGGACTGATTTCAGGTACTGGTATGGAGAGCACTTTTATGAAGCACACCGGGTTCTAGATGATGCTTCCCAGCTACCAACAAAGATATGGCAAGCATCAGACCCGGTAATCCCTGCAGTATACCAGCTTCCACCCCAGAAACCAATAAAAATGCCCGAGAGTAAATACATGAGTAATAAGATTATAAGTACTCCCAGCCCTGAAGTAAATGCTAGTTCAGCAAATAATTCTAACCCAGGCAATCCTCAAAAAAATACTATTAAAGATGGAAAAGAGGATGATGTTATAGATATTCCCTATTATATCGATATTACAGGTCATTGGGCTGAAGAAGATATTACACGGTTGCAAAAGAATAAAGTAATAAGCGGTTATCCTGATGGTTCTTTCCAGCCAGATAATACTATGAGCCGGGCTGAATTTGCAACTATGCTTGTAAAAGCTTTAAAACTTAGTGCGAAAAAAAACAAGCTTTTTAATGATACTGCCAATCATTGGGCTAGTGAATACGTAGCAACAGCTGCAGGCCATGGGATTATTTCCGGTTACAACCAGAATTTATTTGGCCCGGATGATCATGTAACCCGGGAACAGATGGCATTAATGATCGCAAATGCGGCCCAACTTGATACGACTAACGAGGATAGTATTGTTGAGGTATTTACTGATAGCTCACAGATTTCCGATTGGGCTAGGAATGCAGTTCTAGCTGTTTATCACAAAAATATAATCAAAGGCTATCCTGACAAAACATTTAAACCTCTTGCAGAAGCTAGTCGTGCTGAAGCTCTAACGATTATAGTTAATACATTTAAATTATAAATTAGGTATTATACTTGCCGTTCTGAACCAAGTTAAGAATCTACCCCAGTTTATACGTAAAATAGGGGAATAGATCTCGTAAAAAAGGAATATTTCAAGCCTGACCCCTTCTGTTATTGATAACGAGCCATAGCTTGGAGATGTTCGTCAAAGGTCCTGGAGAAATAATGAGTACCGTTACCTTTGGCTACATAGAAAAAGTATTCATTTTCCTCCGGATTAAGGGCGGCTGCAATCGAGGCTTTACCAGGATTAGCTATGGGGCCAGGAGGTAGTCCAGGGTTGCGATAGGTATTATAGGGCGATTCTATATCTAGATCAGCATTACTTAACTCAGTTTTCTTCTCATCAATACAATACAAAACAGTCGGACAAAGCTGCAGGTACATGCCCTTTTGCAGACGGTTTTTTATAACCCCGGAAATGGTAACACGTTCATCATCGTGCATCGCTTCTTCTTCGATTAAAGAAGCCAGGATTATTGTTTCAAAAACATCCATATTCTTAGCTTTGGCTTGTTGGGCAAATTCCTTGTCCCAAATACTTGCAAAATTTTGCAGCATTATTTCAACTATATCCTGACTACTAGCCCCTTTTTCAATGTAGTAAGTATCAGGAAAAAGAAAGCCTTCAAGTTTCTGTTTGGCTTCCGAAGGTACTTTATTTAGAAAATCGTAAGGGTAGTTTGCTTGTACTGCTTTCTGCCAGGCTTCTTGGGTACATAACTGTTTTTCCGACAGCATAGCACCTATTTCATTTACAGTGTATCCTTCTGGTATAGTTATCTTGATTTTGATTACCTGACCTGCAGCTATTCTCTGGGCAATTTCAGCCAAACTAAGGCTCTGGTTAAAAGAATAATGGCCTGGTTTTAGTCGTGTATCTAATTTTTCTTTACTACAATAAGACAAAAATGTATTCTGACTGCGAATAAGTTGATGTTCATGAAGAATCGAAGCTACCTGACGCGCACTTGAGTCCGCCGGTATGTATACATCTATCGGTTTCTGGTTAGCCGGGTCTACCGGTAAATATTGCTGATTATAAGATCTTATGCCAATAAATCCACCTATAGCAAGTAATAATACTAATATAACCAGCCAGAGAGTTTTTTTGGGGGATAGATCATTAAGCTTTATTTCCATCATATCCTCTTACTTTATTAATGTTTAATGACAATTAACCTTTAAAAGAAGCAACTAATCGAGTTGCCCTCCGGTTTGTCCTTGGGAATCTCCGATGGGATTAACTACCTCTGGCTCTACAGGTTCTTCCGGTGTTGTTTCAGTAGTAGTATTTTCCTTTGGTTCTTCCCCTTCACCTGGTTGTGGTTCTTCCAGGGGAGGACCTGTATAAACCAAACGATTTAAAGGTCGGTAATTATCCCGAGATAGCTGTTCCTGGCGTAAAACACTACCATCACTGTTATAGAAAGTTCTAAATGTTCTCACAATGTAACCTGGGCTACCATTTTGTTCAACTTTAGTTGTTCCTGGTTCCAGCTCTGCTTTAGCTTTTATAATTTCCTTATATTTTATGACCTGGTCTACAACATGACTAACCTTAATATTTTGTTTATATTTCAAGTCACTATATATCTTCACCGACAATTTGCCGTTTAAAGCTTGAGTCCATATATAGATAGGAGTACTAAAATTATTCTTAAAGCGGTAATCCTGTAAGCCATAGGCTACTGTAGCATCCTGTCCCAATGGGACATAGGCTACCGCCAGGTTATGATTATGCCTCTCAATAATTTCCAAACCAGCTAGTAAACAAGCATTATAAAGGGTAGAAGAAACCTGGCATATGCCTCCGCCTAAACCCGGTTCAAATTTATCCCCTACAATAACCAGGGCATCTCTATAACCATTTTCAAAAACCCGTGGTCCAACTGTTTGATTAAAAGAGAATATCTGATTCGGCCCTACCATAGTATTATTAAGTGCTTTGGCCGCAAGATGCACATTATGTGAACGGTTTATTTCATTCGGATTGTACCAGGTACTAAAAGAGGAGACTTCTCCCATATTCTGTAAATCACTCACATTAACCTTAGGTTTTTCCTCATCAGTTATTATTTCAACCGCTAATTTGCCAAAATCCTCCCATGTATCTGGTAATGTTGCCAAGGTAGATTCATAATTAACCTTTTTCCCTATTCGCGAAGGTAAAACTATTAAACCTTTTACCGGGTCAATTTCCAAACGTGCATTTTCGTATTCCGAATCCAATTGGCTTTTCCACATGTCTCCAATAGACTGCAGTTTTTCCAGATCATAATCTATACCTACCGGATATATATATTCTTCAGTTCCATCTAAGTTTAGCAATTTTGAAATCAAACTTCGATGCCTTTCTGCTTCCCAAACCTCTGATACTATTTGTTCGAAGTCAGGGGTTATAGTTATTTCTTTTAAGGTATAATTATCCTGGTAATCCCCACAGTAAAATGTTACTGGGGTATTAAACATTTTATCAGATTCAATCTTAAGTAATTCAACTGCTTTATTTACATCATAGCCAGTTACATTAACCGAGGATATATATACACCTGGTAAAAATCTTTGTGATTTATAGAATATCTGATAAAAATATAAAAATAAAGCAATACTAATACCTAGTAAAACAAGCATAGCATAAACTATAAATGTCTTAAATTTAACTTGAAACAAAACCCTTCCCCCAGAAAACTATTCTTTACAGTCTACATAAATAACGAAAGTTTTTCAATATATACATTTTAACGTATATTTGTCTTGTTAAAAACAAAAAAGAGCCCCTAAAGGCTCTTTTGGGACTAGGATTATACTTCCATATTATCCTCTAGCTCCTGCCAGGCTGCTACAACCATATCAAGTTCTTCGTCATCTTCAATTTCGCTCATTAACTCGTTACCTTCGTTATCATATACTACCTTTAAAATTACGATAACATCCTCGTCTTCTTCATCTTCAGACATTGGCATAAGTACACGGTAGGTTTCATCCTCTATTTCTAGTTCGGCCAGAAGTTCAAATTCATGTTCTTCGCCCTCATCATCAACTAATACCATTGAATAAAATTCATCATCAAATATTTCCTCTTCGCTCATTATAGCACTCCTTCCTGCAAACTAAAGCTATTCTATTATTAATACCAATCGTTGTCAAATTCTTCTTGGTCCTGATGCAAGATAATCCAGGTAGCCCTGAAGAATATTTACTGCCGCCAATTTGTCAATAACCTGCTTCCTGCGACGACGAGATACATCAGCTTCAATAAGAATTCTCTCAGCACTTTGGGTACTTAGACGTTCGTCCCAATACTCTACCTCAGCTGCCAACTTGCCTGCAAGCAATTCCCCAAATTCCTGGATTTCCAGGGCTTTAGCTCCTAGGCTTCCATTCATATTTCGGGGCAATCCTAATACTATTTTATCTACCTTAAATTCCTTATATATTTCCTTAATATGCCTAAGGTCAGTATCTAAATCCTGGCGATGTAATACCGAGTGCCCCTGAGCAGTCCAGCCAAGAGGATCGCTAATAGCTATACCGATCCTTTTTTCTCCTATATCTAGACCCAGAATGCGCATAGTTATACTCCTTATAGTGCAAAAACAACCTCTTACAGATGAGGCTCTATTGTTACTTTTTCAAATAATATTTCAACAATATTTCTAGTATTTCATCTCTATCAACTTTACAGATTATATCACGGGCGTCATTGTGACTGGTTATGTAGGCCGGGTCACCGGAAATCATATACCCTACCAACTGATTGATAGGATTATATCCCTTTTCCTCTAAAGCTTTGTATACTTCCTGTAAAATAGTTTCAACTTTGGTTGAATTATCACGTTCTTTATTAAAACTAACAGTGTCACTGGTGATTTGAGGCATTTTTACACCTCCTCTATTAGTTAAACATTGATTAAAAAGAGTTTTGTATAATCACATACAAATATGTTAATTAATAAGTTAGATTTAAAATTTTATATTATACACCATAATATGCTTAGGGATTATACAAAATACCCAGTTATTTATTTCTACTATAGATATTACTAGTTTCCGGCTTTTATTAAAAGCTTTTTTCAATAATTTTCCTTGCAGCAACTAGTGTCTCCATTATTTTGCTGACATCTTTTGCTCCAGCCTGGGCCATCTCTGGCCTTCCTCCCCCCCCGCCACCAGCAGCTTTGGCAGCAGCAGCTACTATTTTTCCAGCATGAATACCTCGATTAGTAAGGTCTTTACTAACAAAACATACCAGAGAAATCTTTTCCTCTATTACTGAAGCAAGCATTACTACTGAACTTCCCAACTTATCCCGAAGTAGTTCTGCACTTTGACGTAGTGAATTAGCATCAACTCCCTCAATCATCTCAATTAATACCTGTGAACCGTTGACCATATAGGCCTTTTGTAATAAATCAGTAATTGATGCACGTGATAAACGACCTTTAAGTCTTTCTATTTCTTTTTCTCTATCTTTTAGACTGTGATTTAATATTTCAACCTTATGACCGATATCAGCAGGAGAAGTTTTTAATACGTCAGCTACTATCCTTAGCTCAGATTCAGCTTGGTTAAGATATTCAAAGGCAAATTGGCTGGTAAGCGCCTCGATTCTACGCAATCCTGAACCGATGCTACCTTCGCTAATTATCTTAAAAAGTCCAATCTGGGCAGTATTTCTTACATGAGTACCACCACATAATTCTTGACTAAAATCGCCAACCTGCACTACTCGCACCTGATCTCCATATTTTTCACCAAATAAAGCAATAGCACCCATCTCCCGAGCATTAGCAATATTGGTTTCAATAGTAATTACCTCATACATATCCCAAATTGCTTGGTTAACAATATTTTCGATGGATTTTAGTTCATCTTTACTTAAGGACGTTAGGTGAGAAAAATCAAAACGTAAGCGTGAAGGCCCTACCAACGAGCCTTTTTGCTGGGCATGTTCACCTAGTACACGGCGTAGTGCCTGGTGCAACAGATGAGTTGCAGTATGATTCCTGGCTGTGGCCATACGCCTCTGCTGATCTACCTCCAGTTGAAGTTCTTCCCCTACCTTAAAGTATCCCTCGGCATAACCGCGATGAATAACCCAGGAAGATACCTTTTGTACATCAATGACCTTCATTTTTCCTGAATTACCGCTAATAATGCCGTTATCAGCAATTTGTCCCCCACTTTCCGCATAAAAAGGAGTGTTTTTAGTAACAAGCAATATTTCTTCATTTGCAGCACTATTATGTAATTCTCCATTTATTATTATAGCTAATAGTTTAGAGCGATCTGCTAGTTTCTCATATCCACTAAAATAAGTAGGTGGAATACTATTCAGCAATTCTGTAATTTTAATATCACGGGCAAAGGCATTTCCACCTTTACCTGCCTCCCGGGCACGATGACGCTGCTCCTCCATCATATCGTTAAATCCGTCCTTATCCACCTTCAAACCAATTTCTTCCGCCATATCCTGGGTTAAATCTAGAGGAAAGCCGTATGTATCATAAAGCATAAAAGCTTCTTTGCCATCTATTTCCCTACGGTTCTGTTCCTGAGCCAAAATAAAAATTTCTTCAACTTTTTTCAAACCCTCATTAAGTGTAATAAGAAAGCGCTCCTCTTCCATTTTAATTACTTCTTTTATAAAATCAGCCTTTTTATCAAGTTCCGGATATGCAGAACTCATAGTGGAGCAAACTACATCTACATTCTTATATAAAAAGGCTGCATTAATTCCCAAAAGACGCCCAAAACGCATGGCCCTACGCAGTATCCGGCGCAGAACATAACCACGTCCATCATTTGATGGTAATACTCCATCAGCTATTAGAAAAGAACATGCCCGGCTATGGTCAGCAATAACCCGGAAGGGAAAACCGTTTTCATCCTGGCTGTATTTTTTTCCAGTAAGCTCCTCAATTTTTTTTATCAATGGTATAAAAAGATCAGTATCAAAATTACTATCTACACCCTGCAGGATTGAAGCCAGCCTTTCCAGACCCATACCTGTATCAATGCTTGGTCGGGGTAATGGTGTCAGAACTCCATTTTCATCCCGATTATATTGCATGAAAACAAGGTTCCAAACTTCTAACCAGCGGTCACAGTCACATGCCCCCAGAGCACAATTGGATCCACAAGCATACTGTACCCCACGGTCAAAATGAATCTCACTACAGGGACCACAAGGTCCAGTATCACCCATGCTCCAGAAATTATCCTTCTCGCCCAGGCGCAGAATCCGTTGGGGATTTACATCAGTAAGCTCCTGCCACAAGGTAAATGCTTCGTTATCATCCTTATAGATTGTGACCCAAAGATGATCCTTAGGCAAGCTTACAACGTCAGTCAAGAACTCCCAGGCATATTTAATAGCATCTTTCTTAAAATAATCCCCAAAAGAAAAATTTCCAAGCATCTCAAAAAAAGTATGATGCCGGGCAGTTCTTCCGACAGTATCCAGATCATTATGCTTACCTCCGGCTCGCATACATTTTTGGGCAGTAGTTGCCTTACTATACGGGCGTTGTTCTATGCCCAAAAAAATGTCCTTAAACTGATTCATCCCTGCATTACTAAATAATAATGTTGGGTCATTTATTGGAACTAAAGATGAACTTTCCACTACACTATGACCTTTGTCAGCAAAATAATCTAAAAATGTGCTTCTGATTTTATCGCTTGTCCACACGGTCTGGCCTCCTCTTTCCCTATATAGAAATACTCTTGTTTATTTTCTTGTATAAAAGCATATGTGTCAACAGATCACTTAACTCTGGACTATTCCACCAGTTTTAAATAGCCCCATGATATTAGTACCTTTAACACTGCTGTTACAGGTACAGCAAAAAGCATTCCCCATATACCAAATAGCTTTCCCCCAGCCAGCAGGGCAAAGACAATAACTAGTGGATGCAAGCCTAATTTATCCCCAATTATTCTTGGTGTTATCAGGTTACTCTCTAATTGTTGAATTACTATAATAGCTATTGCCATATAAAAAGCCGTGTGAATAGATTCAGAAACCGCTAGGGCAATTGCCGGAATACCTCCTAGAATTGGCCCAAAATACGGCACTAAATTTGTTACTCCAGATATTAAGCCAATTAAAAGAGGAAACTTTACCCCGATAATAACTGCAGATATACCTGTAGCTAGACCTACAAAAGCAGATACCAGAAAATGACCCTTTATAAACTCTACAAGTACATTATCAATCTGTTGACCCAACATAGTGATTTCCTGCCGGATTCGGGGTGGGAAAAGATTGAGAAAGCCTTCCTTTATCCTCTCCCAATCATTCATTATATAAAAAGCTAGAATAGGTGAGAAAATAAGGGCGAAAATTTTGCCAAGAAGACTATAAAAACTTGTTAAAAAGTTATTCAAAACCTCATAAATTTTGGATTCAAATTTATTTAAATTATTATTTATTACTTCGTTAAGCTGTTCTGGGGTATTTATCCGGTTTATCCGCCCTACTATCTGTTGCGCTTTTTCAGTATATTCAGGATATAGTTCGGCTAGATTGCTCATTTCCCTTATAAATACAGGCACTGCTAGAATTATTATAAACGCAAAAATACTAGCAAATACCAAGTATAATATTAAAATAGCCCATATTCGTTTTAAACCTTTTCTTTGAATATATAAGACCGGACGATAGAGTAAGAAGGCCAATAAAGCTCCTAAAAAAAAAGTAATTAATACATCACGAACAAGGTAGAGTAAATATGCGGCAGTAATCAGTACAGCGAAAAAGATTATATAGCGCGATATTTTATGAGAATTAAGCATTAATAATGCCCTACTTTTCCAAGGTATCGTCGGTTTCCTGTTTTAGATCATTGAACATATTGCTGTATCGCTTATATCTTGCCTTAACTTGACGAGCACTCTGTTTAATCTCTTGTTGATTATTTTTATAAAAGAGAGTTACAATTGAACCAACTAGAACTCCTAATAAAACTCCATTCCAGTACTTACCCATAAAATCACCTCCATATAGTTATTATTTAAAGTAATTCCGAAGATTTATCCATAGATATTAAGGTGCCATCTTCAGCTACTTCGTACAGATTCAACCTTCCCTTATTAAAATTGAACTCCATGAAACAATTCCAGCAATAATACTGCTCATTCCCAACTTTACCTATTTGCAGCCCATTACATACCGGACACCTAATAATCATCATCTTTGCTCCCTTCATCATTCAATACAGCCGTTTCCGGGTTCTTCCAAATAATTTGGTCGAGACGAACCTTTTCACGTCCTTCAAGTATGTCTCTGATGGCTCCTGAGGAAATTTCTATTCCCCAAACTTCCATACTATTGCGTGAAAGGATCATATCGCTAACTGTTCCTAATTCCTTACCTTCAGGAGTAAAAACAGTGTCACCTATTTTCTTTTGGTATACTGATAATTCTTCCCCAGCTTCATAGGATTTAATACTAGCAGGACTAATAATAGTTACTGAGTTTTCCCCTATTTCAAGATCTTTACTTAATATCATACCGGGACTGCCATCGCTCATTTCAATAACCAAGTAGGCCAGCTTAAAATCATCACCTATAACAACTTTTTCTACCTTGCCTATAACTCTAGAACTTTCACGATCAAATACCGGCAGATTTTTAATATTTCTTAATTTCATGCTTTTATTCTTTCCTCAATAAAAAAAAAAATTCAGCTTAGATACAGCTGAAAAAGTATTTGATCAACACTCCAGAAAAAACCTGGGGTAATATTTATTCGCTATTAATTGACTGAGAAAATGCCATATTAAGATTATTGGCTTTAACTTCTATTTTACTATATTATTAAAAATATCAGTGCTACCTTAGCTTTACAGGAAAAGGAGAAGAAATTTGGAATTAAAATATAAACTAGAAGAAACGCCGGGGTGGAAAGAAAACCTGCTTTACGGACTGCAGTGGTTGGCTGTAAGTCTGCCAGCTATTATTATAATTGGCAAAGTCTTAGGTTCCATCACTGGCAGCTTGATGATGGAAGCTATTTATTTGCAAAAGGTCTTTGCTGTAACCGGGGTAGCTATGCTTATGCAAATATACTGGGGGCATGGTCTGCCACTAGTTATTGGCCCAGCAACAGTTTTATTAATTGGTATCCTGGCATCCCAGGACAGCACCCCGGCAGCCAGCTACTCAAGTATATCCATTAGTGGGATAATTTTGACTTTACTTGCAGTAACCGGTCTATTTGCTCGTCTGCAATCCCTTTTCACTCCACGGGTGGTAGCAGTTATCTTGCTACTAGTGGCCTTTACCATAACACCTACTATCGTGGACTTAATCAGCAATAACGAAGGTGCTTCTTCTTCTCACCATCTTGCTTTTACCTTTGTTTTTGTTCTTTTAATCTTTATAGGTCAGCGTTACCTTACTGGTTTGTTAAAGTCTCTGTTAATTCTGCTGGCGGCTATTGCCGGCAGCCTAGGCTATTTTCTGGTTAATCCGGCCTGGACTTCGGGAGCCAATGCCACAGAGCTGAGATTAGTGTCCTCATTCACCCAAAACTTTAGCCCGGATCTGGTATTTAATCCCGGAGTCTTAATCGCCTTTCTATTTTGTTTTATTGGTCTGTCCATAAATGACCTGGGATCCATCCAGGCTGTGGGTTCAGTCTTAAAAGCTGATAATATGCCCCAGCGTATCAACCGCGGTATAACTGCTACTGGAGTTACTAACATTTTGGCAGGCTTTTTAGGGGTAATTGGTCCGGTAAACTTCTCCTTTAGCCCCGGGGTTATAGCTTCAACTGGCTGTGCTGCTCGCCGGAGCCTTGTTCCTGCTGCCATAGCTTTATTAATCCTAGCTTTTATGCCTAGAGTACTCTTCTATATTTCCTGTATTCCGTCAGTTGTAATCGGCACTCTTCTACTATATATTATGTGCACTCAGGTTGCCGCCGGACTAACGGCTGCATTTGATGCCCTAGACAAACTGGGCGAACCCCACTTTGATAATACCCTGGTTATCAGTCTGCCCATCTTGGCCGCAATAATAGTTGCATTTCTACCACAGGAGGTGACTGCATCCTTTCCAATTACCTTACAGCCGGTACTGAGCAATGGTTTTGTCGTAGGAATAGTACTGGCCTTGTTGTTGGAGCACATAATCTTTAGAAAATAAAAATTATATACTATAATTATTTTTATTTTGTGGTAATCCTTCAGGCTTTTATTTATAGCAGGATAATCTTTAACGGTTCAATTTTATAATTTAATATAATAAATTATAAAATAAAATAATAGAAAAAAGGGAGACATACATCTGTTACCTGTTTCCTGGCTTTTCGTTATAGCTTACTCTATGAATTTTTATCCCTATTCAATAATGGATTTTGAAATTTCGGCAAGCCTTAACCCCAAACTTTGAAAGGAGTAATTAGCCTATGAGTAAAAGTCTTTCCTATGAAGAATATTCCCAACAATTCTTAACTCAATTACCTAAAGGAGCATTTCTTACCGTAAGAGAAGGTGACCGTTTAAATACCATGACAATTGGTTGGGGTACTATCGGTTATATATGGCAAAAGCCTATTCTGATGGTTATGGTACGCTATTCGCGTCACACTTATGATTTGATAGATAAAGCCCCTGATTTTTCTGTAAGTTTACCTGCTCCGGGTGAAATGAAGAAGAATTTAACTATGGCCGGTTCTAAATCAGGTCGCGACGTGGACAAATTCGAGGCGGCTGCTGTTAATCCCCAAGCTGCCCGCCACATAAACAGCCCGGTGATTAAGGACTGTAAGCTTGTTTTTGAATGCAAAACCGTTTTCAAACAGATAATGGACCCCGAACTACTTGATGATTCTATCCGCACCAAGTCTTACCCCGACAGTGATTACCATGTAATGTATTATGGGGAGATAGTAGCTTGCTATACCCCGTGACAAACCACAGGCAGACCAAGGGGACGGTTCTTGCGGTGCAAATTCTGGTTAAACAACTGCAAGAGCCGCTTTTGGTCTACCTGGAATTTGCACCGCAAGAACCGTCCCCTTGGTCTTTAATAGTTCCGCCACCAAGGACGTAGTCGCCCAGATAATAAACAACTGCTTGCCCAGGAGTAATAGCTCGTTGGTCATCATCGAAATCTAGTATTACTTTATCACCTTTAACCGATAACAATGCCGGAGCATCTTTGGCCCGATAACGTATACGCGCCTGCACCCTAAGTGATTGACCAACTTCTTCATAGTATATAAAATTATTATCTATTGCAGTTAGTGTTCTAGCAAATAAATATCTTTGGTCATCAAGTATAACCCTGTTTTTTTCAGAATCTAAAGCTACCACATAAAGTGGTTTCCCCCCACTGATACCTAAACCCTTGCGCTGACCAATAGTATAGAAAGGTAATCCCTTATGTAATCCTAGGATATTTCCCTGTAAATCCGTAATCTTACCTGGTGTGTATTGTTTTTTTTGCAGAAGAAATTTACGGTAATCCCCCTCAATAAAACATATTTCCTGGCTTTCTTTGCTAGCAGCTGCCGTAATATTATGTTCCCGGGCAAGTTGCCTTACCTCTGGTTTGCTTATTTCACCCAGAGGGAAGATAGTATGTCCTAGTTGTTCTTGATTTAGTGCAAAAAGAAAATAGCTTTGGTCTTTAGCAAGGTATTTTGCTTTTTTAAGCAGAAAACGTTTTCTGGTTTCATCGTATTCTATACGGGCATAGTGACCGGTTGCTACTCGATCAAACCCCATATTCAAGGCATATTCCAATAGTAGCCCAAATTTAATGTAACGATTACACCTTACACAGGGATTAGGGGTATGCCCCTTCTCATACTCAGCCCTAAAATTGTTAATTACTTGGGTGGCAAATTGCCTACTAAAATCTACCACAATATGCTCGATACCAAGCTGGCTAGCTGCCTGCTGAGCCATATTAGCTACTTTGGGATTCCAATTGATCATAGTAAGACCTATTACTTGATATCCCTGTTTTTTTAATAATAGAGCGGCTACTGTACTATCAACGCCACCACTCATGAGTACCGCTATCTTCATTGTTATTGCTCCTTATATTACAAATGGACACGCTAATTGTCGCTAATCACCTACCCACCGGGCACGCGTTTTCGCTATTTAAGAATAAATTAGCTAAAGAGAATAATAACCGTTTTTTTGATCTGTTCTTTCTTATTATTTATCTTTTCCCAATATTTATATCATCAAACCAAGGTTAGGAGCAAGGAGAGGTAGCAGGCGATGCTAAATTATTCTATAATTACTGAAAGTATTACCAACACTTTATAGGAGAATATAATTATGAATCTTTTTGATTTACAAGATAACAAGAATAAATCAGCTCCGCTCGCTTACCGAATGCGTCCACGTAACCTGGACGAGGTACGGGGGCAGGAACACATAGTTGGTCCTAACTCAATTTTAAGAAAAGCTATAGAAAAGGATGAAATCCACTCGCTAGTTTTATTTGGCCCTCCGGGAACAGGCAAAACCAGCATTGCCTCCATAATTGCTAATACAACCAATTCCCATTTTGAAATACTCCAGGCTGTAAGCAGCGGGGTTGGAGATATTAAGAAAATCGCCCGGGATGCAATCCAGCGTTTCCAATTCTATCAGCAACGTACTATCCTATTTGTTGATGAAATTCACCGTTTCAATAAAAGTCAACAAGATGTATTACTTCCCTATGTTGAGGATGGCACTTTGGTGCTGATCGGTGCCACTACCGAAAACCCTCTATATGAGCTTAATAATGCTTTGCTTTCCCGCCTGCGGCTTTATATACTGAAGGCCTTAGATGAAAAGGCTATCACCCTGATAATTGAAGATGCACTGCATGACCATAAACGAGGGTTAGGAGATTATAAGGTTAGTATTGATGAAGATGCCATACGGCTGATTAACAATCAAGTTAAAGGGGACGCACGTATGGCTCTAAATATCATAGAAGCCGTTGTAAATTCCTTTGCTGAAGTAAACCGTAATTTGCAAATAGATTCTAACTTACTACAACATATACTCACCAAACCATTGTTAAAATACGATAAAACCGGTGATTACCACTACGATACCATTTCTGCCTATATTAAAAGTATCCGCGGTTCTGATCCTGATGCGGCCCTGTTCTGGTTAGCCGTAATGATAGAAGGTGGTGAAGACCCTAAATTTATCGCCCGCCGTCTAATCGTCCATGCCGCTGAAGATATCGGACTGGCTGACCCTAATGCCCTGACTTTGGCAACAGCTGCTGCCTGGTCAGTAGAATTTGTTGGCATGCCAGAAGCTCGTATTCCCCTGGCCGAAGCTACTATTTATCTGGCTACCGCTTTTAAAAGCAATAGCAGTAAAGTTAGCATCGATAGTGCTATTACTGCAGTACGTAAAAGCCGCAAAATCGAAGTACCCCTGCATATTGCCGATAATTCTCACTCCCAGGCAGGTTTGCTGGAGAAAGGAAAAGGTTATAAATATCCTCATGACTATGGAGGCTATGTAAACCAAAACTATCTCCCAGATGGAATGCAAGGTAAAACCTTTTACCAGGCAGGTAACAATGGTTATGAAAAAAAAATCAAAGCCTTTATGGCTATGATTAAAAAGCAGAGTATTTAGAATCTAGCATACCGCATAGAATTAATTTGGATTAGTTGAATAAAGGCTGTTTTTATTAACAATGATAAAAGGCAGCCTTTTTTATAGCTAACCAGATAAATGTAATCTTAAGCTAAGACATCATCAATAACCTTTTGCAGTTGTTCCTTACCCTGAGCACCTACTAAACGCTTAATTTCACTGCCACCTTTGAAAAAAGTCAGGGTAGGAATACTGCGAACTCCATACTGGATAGCTATACTTTTATTCTCATCAACATTTAGTTTATAAATATTTATCTTACCAGCATTATCAATTGCCAATGCTTCTAAAACTGGTCCTACCATTTTGCAGGGCCCACACCAAGCCGCCCAAAAATCAACTAGCACTGGAAGTTCTGATTGGGTTACCTTCTCTTCCCAATTGTTTGCATTTACTTCAGTAACCGGCATATATTATCCCTCCTGATATTTTTTCACTGGGTAGGCTACCATGCAATATAAAATACGGCACACGCTAATCCCATAGATAAAATCGCCCATAGCAGAGTTCTTAACATATCATTTTTAACCTGTTTAGCTAGTTCATCCATTATTATAGAATTCCTCCCACAATATATTTTTAGTTAATTATAACACAACCAAAAAGATAAATTCTCCACACCTAAAGCATGCCACTGCTGTTGTTATTCCATTCATATTCAAAAATAATTTATTTTATTAAACTACCGAGACTTAATTGAATTATTGCAATTAAAAACCTAAACATTTCTGGACTCAAGTTTTTTTTAAATTTCTTTACCAATTGTTTATTAGATGCGGGTGTTAGCGGGAGGTCGATTAAAATCATTTTAATTGTCTTAGCTATTTTACTACTTTGAGCATTGAGATAACTCCACGAACCGGTTATGCTGTTCTGCCAGACTTATTATCTCCTCTGTTACCATGGTACCTTCAGCAATTAATATTTCACCAGAATCATCTCTAATATCTTGAACTAGTCTTTTACCTAGTAGAAACTGACGCTGCCTTTGTTTAAAATAGGCAGCTCCATCTGTTTCTTCATTATCTGCTTGATAAGCCACCTTTGTCTGCGTAGAATTATGAGCATCATCAATATTTTTCTGTTTTTCCCTGATTACAATAACATCAGTTCCATATGTAAGTACATTCCCGGCCTCTATAATATCATTTATAGATTCATCCTGAGCGGTCTTATACTCTAAGCGAGTTATTTTACCGCTATCCTCATCAATTTCATATTCACTTATAACTCCAATTAAATTGCCTTTGTTTGTTAAAACCCGACTACCTTTAAGTTCAATATTACGCTGCAGCAAACTATTAGCATTAGCTGTATCGTTAATATTGGACATAAGATTCTCACTTTCAGTTGTTACTGCATGTTCACCTATACCCATTACAGCTTTGTAAGGTAGTACCCTTGCTCCTATGTACCAACTCCCATTGCTCACTAAAATAAAATCTATTTTCCCTTCCTCAGGGTTAATAACCAGATCTTTTACTTGTCCTATCTTTTTTTCATCCATTATAGAAAAGACAGGCAACCCAATTATTTCCTGGCTCTTTTTCATTTTCTAGTCTCCCTCCATCTATACTCCAGGAAAGTTGATTTGTTCATCAACTTTTAAACGAACCAATCTCGGAATTTTAGATACTGGTAATTCGCCTATACCTAATCGTTTAAGCTCAGCTACCAGTAAATTTATATATTTTAGTTGACGGTTAATCTGGTTTAATATATCAGGTTTACTACCAGGTAAGGTAATGAAAGTATTTAGCAATCTAACTATTTCATTGTAGCAGCCGTTTTCTTTGTATATTTCAACCAGCTCCATCGTTAGCAAATACTTAAGATCATAGTCAGAGGTTAATCTCCATGCTTCTTGATAATAACCAGCCGACTCTTCAGGATTACTTTCCCGGCAAGCAAAAGCCATATCAATAAGTTCTTTTATTTGCTCCTCTACAGCTGTTACTACTGATTCATCACCATTCCCATTAGCTCCCTGTTCAGAATGGTGTTCTATATCTTCAACATAACAAGTATACGGTCCATCAGATTCAATATGAGCAGGGCTATTATTTATTAAGACTGTAGCACTATCTTCCCGGATGGGGCCTTCACTTTGCTCTGCCAATTCGACATCAACAGCCAAAGTAGACTCAAAGTATTCCTCTATTTCCTGGTTAGGTATATTAGTTATCTCCAAAAGATCTGCACGTTCTAATCCATTTACTCCAAATTCGTCAACAGGTTGCTCAGCAGGCCTGTTTAAAGATTCAAGCCTTAGCTTTCCGTCAATTGTTGTTTTTGTTCCCTCATAACCAGGCACATCCTCTAAGCAGGGTTCTATAGTTGAATCACCATCAATAAAACTAAGCTGTTCCCCGTTAACAGGACATGGTAAAACATTTGCTGCGGATTTGGCAACTCTACCCTTAAAAAAATTCCAGACCACAACTACCGATAATGAAAAATAAAGGATAAACGTTACTGATGTACCTAACCTTTCCATACACACGGGAAATGATAAAATTATTAATAGAGATAGCCCTAGCAGAATCCATATTTGCTTTACTTGGATACCATCATTGCGAAAAAAGTATATCATAATCCCCGCAATAGGAATATAAAATAGTATCACATTAAAAATATATTCTTTCATTATATTTCACCCTAACAACATTACCTAATAATCTTCGACGATTAGTGCCAATATCCTTCAATACCTATTCATTTTCCTCTTTTATTCCCCAAGATTCTATATCCACATATGGGCACCCCTTCATTTCCTTTCGTCCCCGGCGCTGGCAACTAGCCTTACCCAGGCAGTAATCGCCTCCTTCGATACGTAACCCCCTACCATCTACAAGAGCTTTAGCAATTTTTGTCCTACCTTCGACAAGTATACGTTGAAAGGTAGGACGGGAAATTTGCATTTTTTTGGCGCACTCTTCTTGTTCCATTCCTAAGTAATCCTTTAATCTTATCGCCTCTATTTCTTCAACCCTTAGTATTACTTCCTCCGAGCAAAAATGCGAAATACCAACTGGTTTATAAGCTGTTACATCCGGAATAAATTCCACATGTCTACATTTTGGTTTTCTTGCCATCTCAATTTCCCCTTTTTTACTACCTCAATTCTAATATGTTAATCCATAAAATGTCTATATTAATATAACATCAGATCTATAAGTATATTTATATCCGAAAGAAAATTACTTAATAATATCATGTAAAATGAATCCGCGTTAGTTTTTATATTATGTTCATTAAACATTTAGCTTTACACAGAAAAAGGACCATCCCCATTAGGATAGTCCTATAATTACTTATTTAATTTTAGCTATGCAGGAATCCCTTAACTAAAATCAACGGAGTTCCAGCATCGGCTGAGCCACTTACCAGGTCAGCAAGGCTAGCTATAAGGTCTTCTACTTTACGGGGTGTAGTCCCTTCCGTTTCAAAAGAATTGGGAGCAAAACCAGCCTTTTTCTTTTCTTCTAGCTTATTTTCTATGGCCTTAAGACCAATCCCTTCGTCCAGCATTTTATCTACCAGATATTTATATTTAAGCCCTTCCCTATACTTTCCTCGTAGTCCAGCTGTCATCCCAAAAGCAGGTTGGGGATCTGCCAATTCATAAATACCAGTAGAAGGATCACAATAAGCACCATCACCATAAACTATAACCTCGATATGCTTATTCAATCCTTTTTCGACTTTGGTTTGAATATCATATGCTACCTGGTCCGCTTCCCGTGGTGCTAATTTCAATTTATCGCCGGAAGAAATATTGCTTCCCAATAGGCCCCACTCTGACCAGGAAACACCTTCATTACATAAATCCTGTAAAGTTATACAGTTTTGTCCCTGAGCAATTAATTTATCTCTGGTCAATTCACGTTTGTGAATATTGGCAACTATAATCCCGTCAAGCTGGTATTCTACTACCTGTATAGGATTATTACTTAGAAAAATGGTGCAGCCCCGTGACTGCTCACAAATAATACTTTTATAAAGCTCAATATAATCTACCCCTGTTACAGGATGGCGGAAACGTTCAGGACCCAGATCATCCAGGTTTATAACTTCGCCATTAATTTTCCCCAATCTCTCCGCAAAATCATACGGCAGTATCTGATTTCCTACCTCATCGGCAGGATGAGATAGCTGTACCACTACATGTCCTTGTGGGACTGCTGCCGCAATTCCTTTCATTATAAGGGAGAACCGGTTACGGCTAAGTATTGGAAATACAACGCCTATTTTGCTATCTTCTTTAATTTTAAGCTTATTACGTACTTGAGAAGCGATATCATCAACTGTAACATAGTTATTTTGGGCTCTGGCAACTACCGATTCGGTTATACAAATAGTATCACCATCATCCAGAAATCCATCCTGGTTGCACTTTAATAGCGCTTCATAAGCCATATTCACTATATTGCTTCCTGGTACTATAACCCCCATTTTAATACCGAAAGCTGATACTCCAAAATAATCAGGTAACTTGCCCATGTGCAACACCCTTTAATTGTAAATTTGGGACAAAGGTTCATTAGTCCCCGCTAAAATATACCCCAAAATTCTTTTTTTATCAAGACCTGCTAAATGTATACAGCCGGTAGTTACGGGAATAAAAGCCTAACAAAGGTACAACCTAAACCTAGTTAAAAATTTATGACAAGAGCAGGTGAATTTAATGCGCACGCTTTGGAAAGGTGCAGTTAGTTTTGGACTAGTTAATATTCCGGTAAAAATGTATGTGGCAACAGAAAACAAAGATATTAAGTTTAATTACCTGCACCAGGAGTGCATGTCTCCAATTGAGTATCATAAATTTTGTTCCCGCTGTGGGCGAGAAATTAAAAGCGATGAAATAGTAAGGGGGTATGAATACCAAAAGGGCAATTACGTAATCTTAAATGAAGAGGATCTCGAGCGCATCCCCCTTAATAACACCAAAACCATTGATATTCTTGACTTCGTTGATTTTAGACAGGTAGATCCGGTATATTTTGATAAAAGTTATTACCTGGAAGCTGCCGCCGGTGGAGAAAAAGCCTATTCGCTGTTGGTAGAAGCAATGAATAAAACAGGCAAGATAGCCATAGCCAGAGTCATTATCCGTACCAAACAGTCGCTGGCTGCCCTTCGAGCGAAAGAGCAAATACTATTAATGGAAACTATTTTTTATCCAGATGAGATTCGTTCATCTGCCAGCTTAAACCCTGGCCTTAACAAAGCTATGCTGCATGAAAATGAATTAAAAATGGCAGTAAGCCTGATTGAAAACTTGTCCGTTGATTTTGAACCTGAGAAATATCATGATGAATATCGCCAAGCCTTACGAGAATTAATTGATGCTAAAATCGTTGGCCAAGAAGTTATTGTACCCCCCTTGGCTGAAAAGGGAAAAATAGTTGACCTGATGGAAGCATTGCAAGCCAGTATAAAATTAGCCGAGGAAAATCGCCCAAAAAGTGAAATCAGGAATAATGAAATAAAAAAGAAGCGTACTCGCAAGACTAAAACAGGTAGCTAATGAAGCTTATTGAACCTATGGAGCCTATAATACAAGACAAAATTTTTGACAGTCCCGATTTTACCTATCAGCTAAAATGGGATGGGGTACGCATGCTGGCGTATATTAATAATAACAGTGTTCAACTAATTAATAAAAAGCTTCATAACAGGACCATTCAGTATCCAGAACTGCAGTTACTCTCCTCGTTCTTGAACCATAACAATATTATACTTGATGGGGAAATAATAGCTTTCAAGGATTCCCGGCCTAATTTCCCTGCCGTAATGCGAAGAGATAATGCCATCTCTAACCAGAGTATTAAGCGTCTATTACAAGAAGTGCCAATTAATTATGTTGTTTTCGATCTATTATGGGATGGAGACGAGGATTTACGGGGTCTTCCTTTGACACAGCGCCAAAACAAGCTTAATGAGTTGCTCAAGCCTCAAGCTATGATTTATCTAATAGAAGATTTTCCATCCGGTAGCAACTTATTTACCGCGGTTAAGGAGGCCAACCTGGAAGGCGTTGTGGCTAAAAGAAAAGATAGTCATTACCTAGCCGGTAAAAAGCACCGGGATTGGTTTAAGATTAAATACCGGCGCCGGCAAGCTTGTATAGTTGGAGGCTATACTCTAAAAAACAATATAGCTAATTCCCTACTGCTAGGTGTCTATTTTAATAATTTTTTGCACTACGTGGGTAAGGTTGGCAATGGCATGAGTGCTAATGAATGGCAACAGCTAACCAAGGTGCTTAAGTATCTGCAAACTGATAAATCACCTTTTAACTTCGCAACCACTAAGTCAAATCAGGAAATCTTTTTTATCAAGCCTCACCTAGTTATAGAAGTCGAGTTTGCCGAATGGACTGATAATATGCACCTGCGCTCTCCGGTTTTAAAAGGTTTTCTAAAAAAATTACCTGAAGAATGCCAAGTATAGTTGGGTGATGATTAAATTATGAAGGAGAAAGAAATGCAAAACGGTATAGTAAGTGTTGCGGGACGAAGTCTTAGTTTAAGTAATTTGAATAAGGTGCTGTGGCCCCAGGAAGGCTACACTAAGGGAGAATTAATACAGTATTACTTGGAAGTTGCTCCTTATATTTTAGCCCACTTACAGCAGCGACCTATGGTTTTTACCCGTTATCCCAATGGTATTCTAAACAAGCACTTTTACCAAAAAAACGCCCCGGACTCACTCCCTGAGTGGATAGATACCTTTTCCTATTTTTCAACTGAATCTAATCGCCAAATTAATTTTATTTTGATCCATGAAGCCGCTACCCTGGCCTGGTTGGCCAATCAGGCCAGCATCGAAATGCATCCCTGGCTTTCGTGTGTAGATCGGGAAGATTATCCAGATTTTGTGGTTTTTGATCTTGATCCTTCCCCGGGAAATACTTTTGCCCAGGTTACTAAAATTGCCCTTCTTACCAGACAAATACTTAATGAACTGGGATTAAGGAGCTATATCAAGACTTCTGGTTCAGAAGGTTTGCACATCTATTTGCCCATAATTAATGAATATACTTATAGCGAGGTTCGGGAATTTGCCCGGTCGGTAGCCGGTATTATATGTACCTTAGCCCCCGATATGGCAACTATGGAAAGAACAATTAATAAGAGAAAGAAAAAAGTATATATAGATTATATGCAAAATGTAAAAGGGAAAACCCTTTGTTCAGCTTATAGTGTTCGCCCTCGTCCTGGAGCTACTGTTTCCTTCCCCATACACTGGGATGAAGTAAATACGATAAAACCTGACCTTTTTAATATAAAAACTATAATACCTCGCCTCAAGAGAGAAGGGGATTTGTTTGCCCCAGTATTAAGCGACCAGCAATCACTCCTTATAGCTTTCGATAAACTAGGTATAAGCTTACAAAATTAATAGTAATGTTTTAACCTCAGCCCTTCGCTTACATTTTAGGATCATATATATTATAATAAAATAAATTATACAGTTATCTTTGGTATTATGACAATATATGATTTCATCGTCTATAATTTTACTTTTCCGCCAATGCTTGTCTCTAAATTCGTAATAAACTCTTTTCTTTAAATTATGGCTTGGCTAAGGGGGAAGATTGTTAAATGAATCTTTATCAGCTTTACTATTTTAGAACTTTAGCAAAACTTGAGCATTATACTAAAGCTGCAGCGGAGCTTTCTCTAACTCAACCAAGCTTAAGCCATGCCATGTCAGCTTTAGAAACTGAGCTAGGAGTAAATTTATTTGAGAAACAAGGACGTAATATTGTTCTAACCAAATATGGAAAGTCATTTTTACCTTATGTTGAAAATGCATTAACCGAATTGGAAGCAGGTACAAAAAAACTTAAAGAATTAACAAGTGGTACCCATGGTGTTATAAGCATTGGATTTATCTATACGCTTAGCACTCACTTTATACCAAGTTTAATAGCTGGCTTTTCCAAAGATGAACAGTTTAAGGATATCAAGTTTTTTTTAAAGGAAGGAACTACTCAAGATCACTGTACCGATGAATTAATCAAAGGCTTAAAAGATGAAATATTTGACTTGATTTTTGTCTCCCTAATACCAAAAGATCCCAACATAGATTTTATTCCTATATGTGAACAAAAACTTGTCGCGATTTTGCCGCCTACATCCCCTCTTGCTAAAAATTCAACAATTGATTTAAAAGACCTAGCCCCTTATCCGCTAATTCATTATGCTGGAAAAGTCGGCTTAAAAAGAGAAATAAATAGATTATTTCGTAAGGTTAATATGGTTCCAAAAGTTTCATGCGAAGTAGAAAATGAGATTTCAATGGCGGGTTTGGTTGCAGCTAACATGGGAGTCGCAGTTGTTCCCGAAAACCCCACCTTCAATAATTTTAATGTTAAAGTAGTATCAATTAGTAATCCTTCATATGAAAGAATAGTGTACCTTGGTTACATGAAAAATCGGCAATTAATCTTGCCTGTTAGACAATTTAAAAATTATGTTATTAATATTAGCTCTTATAAAGAAAAACCAATTTAGTTAAGATAACCTGTTAAACCTTTGGCTTATTATTATATTTTATGCTATACACTACCAATGAGCCGACATTTTTTCTAGTGGAAGCTCTATTAGCCCTTTTGTTTTTGTATATAAATAGATGACAAAACCTCTTTTACAACGAAAAATGCACTGTAAGCAAGGGCTTTCATCACAATATGCATAAGCATCCTCATCTGCTAAAGGGAATATTATAGGTGGTTTCTTCTTAGGAGTAACATACTTAATGTAACCCCCAGTAAAAGTCTTTAGAAGAATCCATTCGGGATTATCCTCCGGCTGTTTGGTTTCCCAGAATACTTCTACTGCATTCTCATTGAAACCACCCACGATCTGGTAGTCCAACGTAATTTCAGGTGACACATCTTCAGCAGGTTGAGGTATCAGACGTTCCATGAATTTCCCACAACAGACAGGTTCTTGTGTTGGGGCACCATAGTCCATCCCCTGGTATAACCGGCTACAATTACTACAGCGGTAGATCAAGATATCGGGGCATTCCGGCCAAGGTTTTCTAGGTGCCCTGCTTCTTCGTGGACCAAATTTTTGTTCTTTCAATTGTTAGGCCCTCCAAAACACTCCAGCCGTACCAAAAGCACTTTTGAACTATTCTCCTAACTAAACACTTAATTTACTTGTGGTGCTTTTAAAAGGGCATGGGCTAATAACCAATGCCCCACGAGCAATTAATAATTTTGTTTCTAATTAAATTAATCCTGATATTTTAAGACTCCGCCATGTTTAATAGTCTGACGAGATATGGTAATGCGCTGTACTGTAGGAGTACCTTCTTCTAAGAACATAGCGCGGGCATCACGGTATAACCGCTCGGTAGGACCATACGGGCAATCCTCGAAATAACCTACACCGCCGAAGATCTCTAACATCTCATCACTGACCATTCTGACAGTGTCGATGCTAACCAGTTTACACATGGCAGCTTTCTCTTCAATGTATTCACCCTCAGGGTCTACTTCATAATCTCTGGCAAAATCATATACCATGCAACGCAGGGCATGAATATAAGCAGCCATGTTAGCAATCTTCATTCTGATAGCTTGGCGTTCAATGATGGGTTTACCAAAGGTGACACGATCATGAGCGCGCTTAAGACTCATTTCTAACATCCGCTGGGACATTCCCAGGTTGCTTGCAGCTATGTGGACACGGGAAACTGACAGGGAGTGGATAGCTATTTCAAGACCCTGGCCTTCTTTACCCAGCAGATATCTCTTGTTAACTCTCATGTTGGTAAACTTTAAGCCAGTATGTCCGGAACCACGGCACCCCATCATGTGAGGCATAGGGGTAACTTCGTAGCCCGGGGTGTCACAAGGTACCATAAAAGTAGATAGACGATGATCCTTATCAGCGTCAGGGTTGGTAACAACAGTAATATAAGCATAGTTACAGCAATCAGTATGGGAAATTAAGTACTTTTCTCCGTTAATAATGTAATCGTCGCCGTCTTTTACCGCTATTGAACGGATGTCTGCACCAGTTCCGCCGGTCTCCTCAGTAACAGCCCAGCAGGTAAAAACTTCTCTGTTCTGGAATTTAGGCATTAATTCTGCTTTAAGTTCTTCACTGCCGTAATCATACAGCGGACGCCAGTTTAAGTCCATAGCATAGTGCAGGTGCATACGCATTCCGCCGGGGCCGCGGCTGAACTCTTCCTGAATCTTCAGGATTTCTAGTTCTGAAAGTCCCCATCCGCCGTACTCCTCGGGAAGGGAGCAACGGTACAGGTCATTTTTAATACTCATTTCATAGAACTCTGGGGGAAACTTATTAGTAACCTCGATGTCCTTCTGCATTTCGTCAAAAGGACCTTCAACTAATTCACGGATCTGCTTTAAATAAGCTTCAAATTGTTCCTTGGTTAACTTGCTCATATTTTACTCCTTAATTATTATATTTTTATTGGTTACTAGTTTTCCCCACTCAATTAATTATATTCTCTTTTACTAACAAACTTTTGCCCCAAAATTTTTCTTGCGGGTAGTAGTAATTAAACCTATTTCTTATTTCTATTATATTGGGCCGACATTTTTTCTAGCGGAACTTCTATTAACCCCTTTGTTTTTATATATAAATAGATGACAAAACCTCTTTTACAACGAAATACGCATTGTAAACAAGGGCTTTCATCACAATATGCATAAGCATCCTCATCAGCTAAAGGGAATATTATAGGTGGTTTCTTCTTAGGAGTAACATATTTAATGTAACCCCCAGTAAAAGTCTTTAGAAGAATCCACTCAGGATTATCCTCCGGCTGTTTGGTTTCCCAGAATACTTCTACTGCATTGTCATTGAAACCACCCACGATCTGGTAGTCCACAGTAATTTCAGGTGACACATCTTCAGCAGGTTGAGGTATCAGGCGTTCCATGGGTTTCCCACAACATGCAGGTATTTGAGAAGGCATAGTAAAGTCCATTCCTTGATATAACCTGCTACATTGATAACAACGGTAGATTACGACATTGGGACATTCCGGCCAAGGTTTTCTAGGTGCCCTGCTTCTTCGTGGACCAAATTTTTGTTCTGCCAATTTTTAAGCCCCTCCAATACTATGTTAAACCTTTTTTATTAGAAAAAAGGGCATCGGCCCTCATAGCCAATGCCCTCTGGCAGTTTGTAGTTACAGTTTGCTTCTGATTAATCCTGATATTTTAAGACTCCGCCATGTTTAATAGTCTGACGAGATATGGTAATGCGCTGTACTGTAGGAGTACCTTCTTCTAAGAACATAGCGCGGGCATCACGGTATAACCGCTCGGTAGG
>JBMNOV010000075.1:0-6605 GCA_050943255.1 Syntrophomonadaceae bacterium | reverse complement strand
AACATTATCGTTATTGGTAACCTTAACCTTTTCCACATCTTTAATAAGCTTTATTTTTTTTATTAATGGTTGTTCGATCATATAATTTTGGTAAATATTAAAACCACCGAAAAATATCCCTAAAGATATGATTAGTGCGATTATTAGCTTATATGTTTTAAAATCGAAGTTTTTCTCCATATTTTCTCCCCCTCCCGGTCATTATAGCATAGGACCAGTTGCTAGACTGCCGATAAAATTTGGTAATTGGTAATAAGTATTTCGGGGTGGTAATAGATGTTATTTAAGTGAAATGCCATTTTAATAAAAGAGGTATGGATTCGCTAGAATATGTATGTATATATACACTTACGACTCATCATATAATACTACAGATGTTGTCAACAATTTCGGAAAAATATGGAAACGAAGTATCGGTAGGTCAAAGTATAAAGATGGCAGAAAAACTATAATATTTCTACCGTAACTCAATACGAAAGCGGTAGAAATACTCAACTCCGGAAACAATTGTAATAATGACAGCAATATATAATGCCCAGTTTCCAAGTGGTAAGGTAGTAAAAGTATGATATAAATCTTCTAGAATTATTAGTAATACTGCAACAATCTGACTAATGGTTTTATATTTGCCCCAAATACTAGCTGGGATAACAATTCCATCCCCAGCCTTAACTGCTCTTAAACCGGAAACAGCAAATTCCCTGCCTAATATAATAATGACGATCCACCCTGGAATTCTCCCGAGATCTACCAGGCTAATCAATGCTGCTGTAATTAGTAACTTATCAGCAAGTGGATCCAGGATTATTCCTAATATAGTAACCTGTTTCCAGCGCCTAGCTAAATATCCATCAAGGCTATCCGTACAGGCTGCAATAATAAAGATAGCTGCAGCCAAGTAATCCCCATATGGTAATTTGTTTAATAATAAAACTACAAATACAGGAATCAAAATAATTCTTAAAACAGTAAGTTTAGTGGGCAGATTCATCCAGGAGTTCTCCAATCATATCGTAATTTCTAACCCCAGCTAGCTTTACATGGGCAAATTCTCCCCTAGGCAATGTTATGTTACTCTTAACTAGAGTAATACCATCCACCTCTGGAGCCTGAAAAAAAGTTCTTCCTGAATAAAGTTTGGAAGATAGCTGCCCTGAAATTAATACTCTTTCACAAGTATTAATACGGTTTATGTTTTTCTTTCTGCTAATCTTCTTCTGTAATTCGAGTATAGTATTGAGTCTGTATGTTTTGAGTTCATCATCTATCTGTTCAGCTAAAAGAGCAGCCGCTGTACCTTCTTCTGCGGTGTAGGCAAAAGCACCTAACCAGTCAAACTCGACTTGAGCTACGAAATCATATAGTTCTTTAAAATTATTTTCCGTCTCACCGGGAAAACCTAGCATAACAGTTGTTCGTAATACCAATCCTTTTATTTGCCGTCTTAGTTTATCAACTAGATTCTCGACATATATACGATCATGCCGACGGTTCATTCTTTTTAGAATTGGGTTAGAAATGTGCTGGATGGGAATATCAAGATATGGTAACACTTTATCTAAAGATGCTATGTTCTGAATCAAATCGTTATCTATGTGGGCAGGATGCAAATATAAAACTCTTATCCATTCTACCCCGCGAACCCTATTTAATTCCTTCAATAATTTTGGCAGGAGATATTTTCCCTCAAGATCATAACCATAGTTTGCAGTATCCTGAGCAATTAATACTATTTCCCGGTTTCCTTTGTCGGCTAGCATACAGGCTTCTTCAACCAGTTCATGGAGGGGACGGGAACGTAGTTTTCCTCTAATAGAAGGTATAGCACAATAAGTACAGTTATTATTACATCCTTCCACTATTTTTAGGTATGCTGAACCAGGAGGAGTAGAAATAATTCGTGGACCTTTTTCAATAAACTTGTCGGGGGGAGCTCCTATCTTAAGTATCCTTTCACCATTTTCTAACCCAGACAAGATATTATTAATTTGGTGTAGAAAGGAAATACCTATAATCGCATCGATTTCGGGCATCTCTATATATAATTCCTTACCATACCTTTGGGCAAGACATCCTGTTACTATTAAATACTTTAAAACTCCAATTTCTTTAAAGGAAGCTGTATCTATTATTTTTTGAATACCTTCTTCTTTAGCTGACTCAATGAAGCCGCAAGTATTAATTATAATAATATTAGCTCTTTCTAACGAGTTTACTATCTTATACCCAGCACTATTAACCAGAGCCATCATAATTTCTGTATCAACCCTGTTTTTAGAACAACCCAAACTTATAAAACCAATATTCATTTATGCTACTCCTATCCCTGCAATGACTCTAACGTAAATTCTTTCTCTTTTACTTCCCAATTACCACCAAGTGGTTCTTGTTCTTTACCATTAAGAATAATATCTATACCACCGGCATTACCAGCTTTAATATAAATTGATTGTTCACCATTGAATGTTTGACTCTCTCCTGGTTTCATTGTTTGGGAATATACTGAAACCCCATCAACGACAATATTTAGCCAGCAATCCTGGCGGGCTGTGATTAATAAACTGATCTTGTCCTTTTCCACTTCCACATCATCATTTTTTTGGTCTGGTACCTTGACTATCTCTTCTGCCTTTTCCTGGGGATCCTTGTTCTGTATTGGATAAGTGATTCGCTCAGAAATAAATCCTGCTACCATATTACCAGCCCATATAGCAATAACCAAAAAAATAATTCCTGCCAGTAGGTTTCGGTACGGCAAGTTAAACCCTGATAAATGCTTATTTTCCTTTGTTTCATGTTTCTCAATAACCGGCTCATCTACGTAGGCTAAACTCTGAAATTCTTCTACCATCTTGTCAGGTTCCAGTCCTATAAATTTTGCATATTTACGTACAAAACCAGTAGCATATACTTTCGGCGGAAGAACTTTAAAGTTCTCCTCTTCCAGAGCGGTAATATAGAGCTTACGAATTTTTGTTTCTTCTTCGACATATTCAAGAGAATAGCCTTTATTTTTACGGGCTTCTTGTAAAGTTCGGCCAAAACTCATTTTATCCCTCAACCCTCCAAGCCATTTATTGTGCTTTACTCACCTGCTGCTGACCCAATACCTATTCGAATAGCCTGTCTCAATGGATAACTATTGGATAGGCCATAAATCAGGCCAGCCAGTAAAAAAGGCAGCCGATGTTCAATACTAAAACCCTGGTAAGGCATTAAGGGGATATCTACTGCTTTCTGGTCTTTAAAAAAAACCACCCGGTTATTGCCATCGGTTATAACCCAGTTTCGGTTTAGTACTAAAGGTTTAATCTTGTCCAAGTAATAACCAAGACTCTCCTCTTCAACTCCCATTACCAGAGTAGAACAAGCACCCAGACATACTGGGATTTCTTCGGGATACCTAATGACAATATAAGTTGATAAGTTTGGTATTCTGTCAGCATCCTTATTATTAAACTTACTATAAATATTAGTGTATAAGTTAGGGTCTATACATAACCACTCACTATTAAATGCAACCCATTCCCGTAAAGTCAGTACTTTTTCATATTCCTTCCAGCTAATTGATTCATTATAGATAGGTATTTTGTTTACTAAAATTTTACGGCAACTTCGCATATCTGAGTAGCGATAAATATTACTAGTGTCAATCTCCATCTTTTTAAGCAGATTTATTATCGCATCACCCACATCATCATTACCAATTGCTGTAATTAACTTTACATCTAACCCGAAATTTGCCATCGCTTTCGTCATTTCAATAGCAAACCCACTAAATTTTATATCAATATTGGTTTCGGATGTATCCTCTTTAACTTCTATCTTAATACAGCTTTCCCCAAAAATAGCCGTAGATGCGGCCTCATTAAAAACATAGCCTTTACCTAATATAACCCCCTTTTTCATCAAATTTGATATATGTACAGCTACTGAAGATCTGGTAATTCCGAATCTTCTGGCCAACTCTTCCTGGGCAATAAGGGGATCCCGCTTAAGAGCTTCAAATAATTCCTTTTCTCGTAAGGTAAGCCTCATCTGAGTATCTCCTTTTAATACTACCTACCCCATGTAAAAAATAAAAAGGGTTAACCTAATTCTATATATAATTTCATACTAGCATAGTTTATTTTTAGGGTATAGCTTATGCAACTGCTCATTATCAATTAATACATCTCTTTTTTTATTATTGTCCAGTTCTGACACAATCCCTCGCTCTTCCATTAAATCTACTAAACGTGCAGCACGTGCATAGCCAATACGTAGTCTTCGTTGTAAAAGTGATACAGATGCCTTATTAGAATCAACAAAAACATTTACGGCATCCCAAAAAAGGTCATCACCCCAATCCTCTTCAGCTTCTCTTAAAGACATTTCCAACTCCTGAGGAGGCTCCAACTCTTCTTGACCATTGTAACACTCTTTAATAAATTCTACTGTAGCCTCAATATCATTATCCGATACAAAAGCACCTTGTATACGATTAGGTTTTACAGCCCCAACTGGGAAAAATAACATGTCACCTTTTCCAAGCAGTTTTTCTGCCCCAGCAACGTCTAGTATAGTCCTCGAATCAGCCTGAGAAGATACTGCAAACGCAATACGGGAAGGAATATTGGCTTTAATTACACCAGTAACTACATCAACAGATGGGCGCTGGGTAGCTACTATTAGATGCATACCTGCAGCACGAGCCATTTGTGCCAGACGGCAAATGGAGTCTTCCACTTCTACTGGAGCAACCATCATAAGATCGGCTAACTCATCAATTACAATAATAATGTAGGGTAATACCTTATCTTCTGTTAACTGATTAAACCTGTTTATGTCCCTTACACCGCGTTCCGCAAAAAGCTTGTAGCGTTTTTCCATTTCTGTAACCATCCATCTAAGCACTACAGAAGCCTTGCGGGGATCTACAACTACTGGAGTTAACAAATGAGGTATTCCGTTATACACTGTTAGCTCAACCATCTTAGGATCTATAAAAACCATTTTTAATTCTGCCGGTTTAGCGTTATATAAAAAACTCATAATGATACTATTAAGGCACACACTTTTTCCTGAACCTGTAGATCCGGCAATTAACAAATGGGGCATATCATTTAACCGGGCAACTACAACATTACCAGTAATATCCTCACCAAGAGCAAAAGCTAACGGGCTATTAAGCCTTGAAAAAGCAGCTGATGATATCAAGCTTTTCAACCCAACACTAAGTATCTTTTTATTAGGCACTTCAATACCAATAGCTGATTTACCTGGAATTGGTGCTTCAATTCTTAGCCCAGGTGCCGCTAAATTAAGTTGTAAGTCATCAGCCAAGCTAATTATACGACTAATCTTTACCCCAGGTGCTGGTGTCATCTCATACCTGGTGACTGATGGCCCACAACTTACTTGATTAACCTTTATTTCTATTCCAAAACTAGAAAAGGTATCTTCTAGTACTGCTATGCTTTGCTTAATATTTTTTTTATCAATAGTTCGTTCATTACTAACATTAGTAAGCAAATCTAGTGGAGGTTTAATGTATTCAGCCTCATTTTCTTGACCTGGCTTAACAACAAGCTCGATGTCCCGTTTTTTCGGCTCTATTCGAGCCCAATCCTGAATTTTCTCTTCTTTAATAGGACTACTAGCCTTAATTTCTGGTAAAGATTCTAATTTTGTAGATAATTCCTCGTTTAAGATAAGAGGTTCCTCCTGCCTGCTTATTATTACCGGCTGTTTACCAGGGATCGATTTAACCTTTTTAGACTCATGTTCTTCAAAAAATAAGGGGTAGGTCTTTTCTCCAATTTTTTTTGCTACTTTAGATATAATATGAAGTATTTGTTCTATTGGCTTATTTACCATTTGCACTATTGCCACCATGACGATTAAAACTATACAAATAAATGCTCCAACCCTACCCCATAGTTTAAGCATAACATAACCCAAGCTCCCCCCTAAATAGCCTCCGCCCATACCCTTGGCAGCCGCCTCCAGGGGATTCAGCCCTCTTGGAATACTATAAATACTAAAACCAATAATAATAGCTAATGCGAATAAAGTTACTCCCCACATACGATATGACCAATATTCTTTCAGAACACCGATATGTATTGACCATAACAATAAATAGAAAGAAGCAATAAGAGCTCCATCTCCCAGCAATAATTCCAGTCCTTCTGTTAGACCCCAACCGAGTAATCCAACAAATTGCTCATTACCAGATAAACTCTCAGCTTGGCTTAAACATATATAAGCAAAAAGCGCTAACATGAATACAATTATAGATGCTATTTCAGCCTTAATACCTGCGAACTTATCCCTGGTCTTAGATTTTTTAACTTTATTTTTATTTTTAAAACTGGCTGAGCTAGGATCTTCCTGGTTTTTAGAAAAAATTTTTTTATTAATAAGATCCCTACTATTTCCCATCTACTTACCTCTCATTAATTTAATGTTAGGTTATTGCAATACTTCGCTCGAAAATAAATATAATCCTTCATCAACTGTAAATTTATTTGAAACCATTTAGTTGCTAAAAAACTAAGTGCACAGAGTGCTTACAGAAAGAGACTGGGTAAATCCTTAGGCTATCTCAGAATATTAGTTTG
>JBMNOV010000074.1:0-6808 GCA_050943255.1 Syntrophomonadaceae bacterium | reverse complement strand
TCTTTATTAAACCATGACCTTAATACGGCTGTGGTAGAATTATATGAAATTAGAGAACACTGGGATAATTTAAATCATTGACGGTAAATTAGAAAATAGACACAGCTAACACCCGGTGGTTAGGAAATGAGCGGTTATTTATAAGCTTTTTTTGGCTTTGTTAATAGCATTTATTATTTTTTCTTTACGCATGCCCTCAGATATTACAAATCCCCCAATACCTCGGGGCAGAACTAGCCTTAACTCCCCTTTTACAACCTTTTTATCAGCAAGCATAGCATCATATACTTTATCCGGGTCAAGGTCAGGAAATAATATAGGAATACCTATTTTTTTATAAAGCTGTAGAATTTCTACTGCTTCTCTCTCCTTCACTAGACCTTCATCTAACGCTAAATACGTAGCTGCCCTGGTACCTATAGCTACTGCCTCCCCATGGCGATAAATATTATAGCTGGTCAATTGCTCAATTGCATGGCCAAAGGTATGGCCTAGATTAAGAACTGCCCTAATTCCCTCTTCCCGCTCATCTTCAGCTACTATACTGCTCTTAATGCGGCAAGAATGGTAAATAATATGTAATAAACATTCTTGATCACGGCGTATAATTTTTTCTAAATGCTCTCTAAGGTAGTAAAAAAAGGCCATATCATATACTATTCCATATTTAAATACTTCAGCCAAACCGCTACAGTACTCCCTATCATTCAATGTCTTCAAAGTATCTATATCAATAACTACTAGTCTGGGCTGGTGAAAAGCCCCCACCAAATTTTTGCCCCGAGAATGGTTTACTCCTACCTTACCTCCTACACTGCTATCTACCTGAGCTAAAAGAGTAGTAGGAATCTGCACAAAACTTATTCCTCTTTGGTAAATAGCCGCTACGAAACCAGCTAAGTCCCCGACAACTCCTCCTCCCAACGCAATTATGGCACTACCCCTTTCAAGTCCAAAGGACAACCCCTTATCTAAAACATCTAAGGCTTCCTGCATATTTTTATATTTTTCGCCATCTGGTATCAGAGCAATACGAACCGTTAATTGGTTATTTTCAAGAGCTTTGACTACCCTATTGCCATATAGCTGAAAGACAGTTGGATTACTAACTAGCATAATTTTTTCCGGGCTGCTTACAGCAGAAAGCAAGCTACTTATGTCACCTAGGAGGCCAGGGGCAATTTTAATAGTATAACTGCGTTTAGCTAAATTAACATCTAGTTCCTGCATACTCTAATCCCTTCGAAATTATTATAAATTATACGTTTATAGAGGCTCGATTTAGATATGTCCTTGGCGAGATGAAGGAATATAACCTTTAATTCACTTTAGTTTGAATTTGGTTGTTTACTTCACTTAGCAAAAGTATAATTTCATTGCTTACTTGTTCCGGAGTCTTTTCATTGGTATTTACCTGGTAATCAGCCTGGGAGTAGAATGTTTCCCTAAATTTAAGCATGTCCTCTATATCCCTGACGCAATAATTCTTTTTTAATACAGGACGAGTACCTTTACGGCGATTTACACGCTTAAAGATTTCCTCGGCACTAGCTTTAAGGCAAATAATTATGCCGTTTTGCCTAAACATTCGAATATTATCCTGATCAAGTACTACCCCACCGCCAGTAGCAATTACCTGATTGCGTTGACGCGATAGTTTGCTCACTAGCAACTTTTCCTCAGAACGAAATCGAATTTCTCCATGATGTTTAAATATATCAGTAATACTCATATGGGTAATTTGTTCAATTTGATAATCCATATCAACAAATTTTTTTTTCAGTTTCTTGGCTAAGATTATTCCAACTACACTTTTACCAGTTCCCATGAAGCCAATTAACACTATATTCTTTTCCATTTCCATTCCCTTTGCAAATAAGCCATATAGTCTTTATAGGCTTGGTCGATCTGCTCCATACTATCCCCGGCAAATTTATTTCTAAAGGAACGGGCTAAAACAAATGCCATCATAGCTTCACCTACAACTGCCGCTGCCGGGACCGCACATATATCTGAACGTTCTACCTGGGCTCTTTCTTCTTTCCAGTTCGAAATATTAACACTTTTTAATGGCTTAAATAATGTAGGTATAGGCTTCATATAGGCTCTCGCCCAAATAGTTTCACCATTGCTAATGCCGCCTTCTATTCCTCCAGCGCGGTTACTACTCCGGAATAAGCCATATTCATCCTGGTAAGCTATCTCATCGTGCACCTGTGAGCCAGGTTTGCCGGCATTCGCTATACCATCACCTATCTCCACTGCCTTTATCGCTGGGATACTCACCAGGGCAGCCGTAATCTGGCTATCAAGTTTTTGTTCCCAACTGGTATGACTGCCTAAACCTGGAGGAACTGCGATAGCACCTACTTCAAAGCTACCTCCTAACGACTCACCCTGACTACGAGCTTTTTCAATAGCTTTTATCATTTCCAATTCCCCTGTTTTATTAAAGCAACGTACCGGTGAATCCTCTATTTGAGTATAAAACTCATTAATATTATTCTGCGTTACTGAAGTAGGCGGAATGTTTACTGACCCAATTGAGATAACCTGACTGTAAATATATATATCAAAATACATTAAGAATGCTTTAAAAAAAGCACCTACCGCAACTCGCGCTGCTGTTTCCCGAGCACTAGCTCTTTCTAATATATTGCGCATGTCTTTGTGTTGGTATTTCATGGCCCCCGCCAGGTCAGCATGACCAGGTCGGGGTCTTGTTACTATCCGTTTATTAATACCTATACATTCTCCGCTGTCCATTATATCCTGCCAGTTCTTAAAATCACGATTACGAATTAAAAGACTAATAGGGCTACCCAAGGTTTCAGCGTTCCTTACTCCGGCAATTATCTCTACCTCGTCAGTCTCAATCTGCATCCGTCTTCCACGCCCATACCCTTTTTGCCGCCGTGCTAACTCATTATTGATAAACTGAAGATCAACCTTTAACCCCGCCGGCAAACCGTTAATTATGGTTACCAGACCCTTACCGTGGGACTCTCCCGAAGTCATAAATCTAAGCATCCACTTACCACCTACTCAAATATGTAAACTATCAAAAAACGAAAACTATCTGATCGCCTATTAAAGAAACTATATTTTTAGAGAACATTATAATTGTTCTTGTACTCTTATCCTTCCTGTAGCGATATTAACTATTACAGATATTTGCGAACCATATTTATTTTCTAGGGTTGCCGCACCTGCTTGAGGTGTTGGGGCGCCAGAAACTGTAAAGCCACAAATAGGCACTCCTTCTATAAGTCTAAAACTAGTAGTTCCTACAAAATTAATATTTGGGCTTAAAGTATACCGGTTTCCACCCTTAGAATACTGTCCCTTAGTTATATTAAAAATAACCCTTTGTGTATGCCCCGAAGTAATAGCCTCCTGACGTGCGGAACGTAAAACCCATGCTAGTTGGCGGGCATCAGTATCAAGCTTGTATTCTTGGACAACCCGGTCGAATTGGGGGAAGCTTATTAAGGCTAGTATTGCTATAAGAACTAAAACAACTAATAGTTCAACCAAGGTAAAACCTCGTTTATTACTTATAACAATGCACACCTCCCAACTCTTTATTTTCTATATTAAAACCTGATCCCAGCAGTTGATTCTTCCACAGCCTGTCCTATTACCGTATTTCGTTCAAGATAATATATTATATCATAGATAATATATATGGGATTTATAAACTGCAGATTATATAGAAAGATAAACTACGAGATTTCGCCCCTTTTAATTTTCCGTTTTAACTGTGATAACACGAGACACTCCATACTTCTAGATATTTTAGTTCCAAAAAACTCTTTCCGGGCAATAGGTTTTACTAGTATAGTAAATAACCCAGCACGATTTCCCCCTAGCACATCAGTAAATATCTGATCACCTATCACTGCTGTATTTAAAGCAGCGACATTCATTAGTGATAAAGCCCGCTGATATCCGCCACGACGTGGCTTTTGAGCACGGTGCACATAGGGAATATCCAGGCTCTTGGCTACTGCTAGTACCCTCTGTTCACAATTATTAGATAAAATACATGCTTTAAAACCCTGCTGTTTTATTAGGCTAAACCACTGGATTATTTCTTCGCAAATTTTCTGACTATTCCATTCAGTAACGGTATTGTCCAAATCAAATATAAACGCGGTTATATTCATTTCACCCATGCGCTCAATCGGTATATCAAGAATAGA
The DNA here is from genome assembly GCA_050943255.1 of Syntrophomonadaceae bacterium. Classification (GTDB taxonomy): domain Bacteria; phylum Bacillota; class Syntrophomonadia; order Syntrophomonadales; family Syntrophomonadaceae; genus UBA4844. The sequence goes on along the minus strand of JBMNOV010000074.1, from coordinate 2,603 downwards.
GTCCACATACAGCCGCGGATATAGTAGTTTAAACATCACTCACCTCAATTATTATTTAGACAGTACAAAAAAAGTACAGACTCGCTTTATAGGCCAATTAACTGTTTTAATACCCTCGAACTTTTTCTCTTAACATAGCTGCAGCCACTTCCGGTGACACCGGATTCATATAAAAGCCAGTAGCAAATTCTACTCCAGCTGGTACTATCAAACGCGGTATTATTTCCATAAACCAATGATAACCGCCTCCAATATCTTGGTTAACCGGTGCTGTATTTATTACAATATTATAGGAAGGATTACTTAAGCACTCAATCATAACAGGCATAAAAGCCTTCATTATTAAGGAAAGATCATTAAGTTCCTCATTACTAATCCCAGCAAAATGTTCTGTATGCCGGCGGGGGATAAGCCAGGTCTCATAAGAAAAACGAGAAGCATACGGACAGATAAGAAGGAAATGTTCACTCTCATATACCAGCCTTTCCCGGCTTGCCAACTCTTCTTCTTTTATCTTGCATAAAAGACATTTACCTTCATGATTATAATACTTAATTAACCCTTGATTTTCCCTGGGTACACTTGGCAGAGCCAGAATCTGACTATGACTATGCTCCAACGATGCCCCGGCAAATAAACCCTGGTTTTTATAAATCTGTATGTACTTTACTCGCGGGTCACCGGCTAAATGATTGTAACGTTGCTGTAGCATAATGTAAATCTGTTTAATTTTTTCCACCGGTAGTTCATAAAATTCCACTCCATGCTGTGGCGTTTCCACCACAACCTCATGCTGTCCCAGTCCATTGCAGCTTTCAAAAATACCTGATTGTTTTAATTCCAATGCCCCATCCAATTTGAAAGCGGAAAATTTGTTAGGTATCGTACGTATAGTCCAACCTGGGGTATCAGGAAGAGTATTATTATCTCTAAAGGCAGCTATTTCCTCAGTAGTATAAATCTCATTACCCTCACAAAAGGGGCAAAACTGCTGCCCACTTTTACGTTCCTTCTCCCATGTTTTATTTATAGGAAAGTCATTAGGTTTAAGTGCACGATCTGTAGCAATTATTACCCAATTATCTCGCACCATGTCCTTGCGTAGTTCGGCTGCCATGTAAATCTTACCCCCTTAGTATAACTATTCATTTGACTAAACTCTTTGTATTTATTCAAATATTCTACAAGCATTTCCTTAAAATAAAACACTAAACTAATAAATCTATTCATTTATTGATATCCTCTAAGTTTAGCAGTTTTTCTAATAAAATCATATGGTTGAAATATTAACTGATGCGAATATACTCATTACATTACTATAACATCTTCTTTATATAATACCGGTGTACCAGTCAATTTTATTCATAAATTTTTACAAATGCCGATACAGCACCTACATCTTTATATAGAGATAAACTACATTAAAAATGTTATCCTAGAATAGGCAGTGGAGGTGAAAAACAATCTTGCTAAAAGAGATAATTAAAAAATTACACAACCGGAAGGCAAATATTCTCGGTCATGAACATGCTATGAAAACAGCAGTACTTTTGCCATTAGTTGAAATTGAGAATAATACTTTTCTACTTTTTGAAAAACGGTCCCTGAATCTTAAGCACCAACCTGGAGAAATCTGCTTTCCCGGCGGAAAAATGGATTCTGCTGACTGTGACCTACAGGCAACCGCTATTAGAGAAACCTGTGAAGAATTAGGAATAACCCCGAACAATATTGAGATACTCGGTGAGTTAGATACTTTAGTTGCCCCTTCCAATCTGATTATATATTCTTTCATCGCCAATATAAAAAATGTTAATTATATAAAAGCAAATCCTTCAGAAGTAGATAAAGTTTTATATATTCCATTAAAATATCTATTAGAAACAAAGCCCCTGGAACATGAGGTAATACTAAAGCCAGAGCTAACCGATAATTTCCCTTTATTTCTTATCCCTCAGGGAGCCAATTATCCTTTTCGCAAGAACCGTATTATGCATTATTTCTATATATGGGAAGAAGAAGTTATCTGGGGGCTAACTGCCCGCATACTCAATCACTTTATTAGCTTACTAAAAGACAGCCCAACATAATTTATTAAAGATACCTCTCCGCTGGAAATGGCCATAACTCTGCATATATTAAGGCATTTATTCGTATCCTTTATAAAAACACAGTAAGTACAACCGTAAATATAAAAAAGTCCAGAGACAAGCTCCTGACTTTTATTTTTAATACTATTTATACTTCAATACTCATTTCCCGAATTAATTTTTTTAGAGCCCGTTTTTCAATTCGGGACACATAGGATCGCGATATCCCTAGCTTGCGGGCAATTTCCCGCTGAGTCTCTTTAAGACCATTAAAAAGCCCATACCGCATTCCTATTACCTCACGCTCCCGGCGGGATAAAACATCAATTTTATCCCTAATCTTTTCCTCCTGTAACTTCACTTCTACTTGATCAATAATTTCATTATCTACAGTTAAAACATCTAATAAAGAAATTTCATTGCCTTCCTTATCATAACCAATAGGATCATAAATAGATACTTCCTGTTTTACTTTTTTAATATTGCGCAAATGCATTAATACTTCAATGTTAA
>JBMNOV010000018.1:0-32939 GCA_050943255.1 Syntrophomonadaceae bacterium | reverse complement strand
GGCTCTCATTCCTTCTCTTCAGAATGCTTTTGCCTTCCCTCCCGCACTTCTTCCTTGCTGTTCTGTTTTATCGAGATCCTGCTGCCCTTTCTCTCGGGCGCAAAACATATAATATCATGCTGAAATTGTTATGTCAAGATTTCTAATCATCTTTTGAAATATTAATATATATTCCAGCAATTTTCGTGTTTTTAATTATTCATGAAATGTTAATGGGTAAAGTTTATCATTTTTTTCACCGCTAAAATTCAAATAAGCTTTAGGTACCTCACCCACAATTATAGTTTCCGCTAATGGTATTATTGTCGATACATGAATTTCTTCATCAAGATATGGGACTGCAATCTTGATGTTACTATCAATTTTAAAATAAATAAGATGTCTGGTTTGGTTTACCCCGGCCTGATCAAATTTGTTTAAAACGTTAACATATACTTCGCCACTAGGAATTATTTTTACATTAAATTTCGGGCCATAACCAGCAATAAACGAAGGCCCCAGGAGCTGCCCCACTGGTATCCTGATACAATCCTCACGCATTTGATTAATTGAATTAGCAATCTCGATAACCGTACGGGTCATTATTTGGTTTAACATTATAGTGTTAGGTTGAATCATAACTATCTTGCCTTGCTCGTCTTTATGAACTGAAACCAGTTCCTGATACCCTATGGTGTTTACTACTTTCTCATTTACAATCCGGTTGATAGCTGCTGTTTCACTTAGTTGAGCCTGGGATTTTGCTAATTGCAGAACACTAGATTTGATTTTAAAATCAATGTAAATAGTAGTTACGAGAACTAATATCACAATAAGCAAAAGCACCAGCCTTCGTCTTTTATAACCCAGCATATAACCCCCTCCGGTTTAATATATGAAAAATATATCTATTTGGTGCATACTTCTAATTTCTTTAATAAAAGCCTATTAACAAGAATAGAAATCAACACTTAACTATTACTCCTAATTTGCTATATTCTTTTGAAAATGCGACTTATATGTTATAGACTATTTTTAAAGGAGTGACTAGTTTTGCAGCAAATTAGAGTACGTTTTGCCCCTAGCCCAACTGGAAGTTTGCATATTGGCGGAGCGCGAACCGCTCTTTTTAACTGGTTATTTGCCCGCAAGAATAAAGGAGCATTTATTTTACGCCTGGAAGATACTGATTTGTTACGCTCTACTAAGGAATCCTCCCAAGGTATTATTGAAGGCCTGCAATGGTTAGGATTAGACTGGAATGAAGGACCTGATAAAGGAGGCAATTTTGGCCCTTATTGTCAAAGTGAGCGTTTGCCACTCTATCGCCGATATTTAGATGACTTAATTAAAAATAAAAAAGCCTACTATTGTTTCTGTAGTAATCAGGAGTTGCAAGGTGAAAAAGAGGCTGCACGTAAAGATAAAAGAGATTATAAGTACAGCGGTAAGTGTAAACACCTTAGTTCAGAGGAAATTAATAACCTCCTTGGTCAAGGCTTAAAACCAGTAATAAGGATAAAAGCCCCGCAAGAAGGAGTTTCTACTGTCCATGATATGATTCGTGGCGACGTGGAATTTCAAAATAATTTATTAGATGATTTTATTATAGCTAAATCAGATGGTTGGCCAACTTACAATTTTGCGGTAGTGGTTGATGATGCCACTATGAATATTACCCATGTTATCAGAGCTGAAGAACATCTTTCCAATACTCCCAAGCAGCTTTTAATATATGATCAGCTGGGCTTCAAACCACCGGTATTTGCTCATGTTTCCATGATTTTAGCTCCTGACCGGAGCAAGCTTTCTAAGCGTCATGGAGCAACTTCAGTTCAGGAGTTTCGAGAACAGGGCTTTTTGCCAGAAGCCCTGCTAAATTACTTAGCTTTGCTCGGCTGGTCAAGCGGTGATGACCAGGATTTTTGGACTTTAGATGATTTAATTAATAAGTTTAGCCTTGATAATGTATCCCGTTCGCCTGCTATTTATGACACGGAAAAGTTAACCTGGATCAACGGTCATTATTTAAGTAACACTAGTAGTGAACAACTGCTTGACCTAATTCGCTCCAACGGTTTAGTACATAAATGGTTATTAGATTATTCCCAAGAGTATTTGCTTAAAATAATACATTTAGTATCTAGTCGAGTTAAGACTCTGGTTGAGCTGCCATTAGCCATGGAATATTTTTGCGAAGATGTTAAAGAATATGACGCTAAAGGTGTTGCTAAGCACTTTAAAAGGGAGAATGCCATTGATATTCTTCGGACAATGATTGTCTTAATAGAAAAATGTTCAGAATATAAGGCTCAATCCATCGAAAATATGCTACGTAAACAAGCTGAAATAATGGAGCTAAAGGCAGGTGATCTTATTCATCCTACGCGTCTGGCTGTAAGTGGCCGTACTAATACCCCTGGAATTTTTGAAGTTCTGGAGTTATTAGGCCGGGAAAGATGTATACAAAGATTGAAGCAGGCAATTGCATATATTAAAACCCTTTAAACAATCTAAATAAAATACTTTATCGTTTCTAATAGGTAATATCCTTTGACATTCCCCTTACCCTGTATTATAATAATTTTCGCACAGGGTAATATAACAGATAGTACTGCCGATTGGTGTAATGGTAGCACGACTGACTCTGGATCAGTTCGTCAGGGTTCGAATCCTTGATCGGCAGCCATTATGGCCCCATCGTCTAGAGGCCTAGGATGCCGCCCTCTCACGGCGGAGACAGGGGTTCGACTCCCCTTGGGGCTACCACTAAATACCCGCAATCTATAGTTAAACATCGGTTTTTCCGATGTTTCTTGTTTTTTCTAATTATTTTTAGCGTAGTAAAAAGCTTTTTCTATACCTTCTTTTAAAGCAACCTGAGGGGCCCATAGCAATTTTCTTTGGGCTAGTCGATTATCTAGGATACTATGCTTGATGTCATTTTTTTGCAATGAACCAAAATTTGGTAGAAGCTTACGCCCACTTATACCTTCTAAAACCTGACAAAGTTTATTAATAGAAACGGCTTCACCCGTGCTTACATTTAAGACTTCATTATCTCCTAAATAAAGTGCCCTATAGCTAGCTTCAACCACATCATCAACATTTATAAAATCCCTAGTCTGTTCACCATCTCCATAGATAATCGGGCTTTCTCCTTTAATATATCGTGACACAAACTGTGCTATCACTCCTCCATCAGCTGCAACTTGCTGACGTGATCCATAAACATTGGCAAACCTTAATATGGTATATTTTAAACCAAATGAGTGGCCAAATAGTTTTATATACCTCTCAGCAACAGATTTTGAGAGACCATAAAAGGATATGGGACTAGTCGGGTGCTTTTCATTTAGCGGAAGGTATAAAGGGTTGCCATAAATAGCTGCACTCGAAGCAAAAATTAGCTTCTTTACTTTATATTTAACAGCGTAGTTTAAAACTTTTATTGTGCCTATTATATTACTATTAGCGTCAAACAATGGTTCTTCTTGAGATCTGCCCACGTTTACCTGGGCAGCATAATGATAAATATAATCCGGGTTTTCCTTTTGAAATATTTGCTTAACTTGGTCATCATTGATATTAAATTCATAAAACTGAGCCAGGGGATTAATATTCTTTTTATTCCCTGTACTAAGATCATCAACTATTATAACATTATGTCCATTACGTAGTAGATAATCACTTAAATGAGAACCTATAAAACCAGCTCCCCCAGTTATCAAAATTCTAATTTGCTTCTCCCCCTATAAACTTTCTTGAATTTATCCATGCCAAATTTTTCACGGATTTTTACCGCTATCATGCACAACACCGAGTTAGATTCTTCCCATCCTAAAGTTAGCCGTCTTACTAATATCTATATGTTTTATTTTCCTTGAAGGATACCAGTAAGTAACCGCAATGACCTGTTATGTATAAAATAGAATAATCGCAGGTTTAAATAGAAAGAAGGTGGGCTTATGCCAATAATAAGATTCCGACCTAGCTTAAAATTAAATAACAAACCATTACCAACAATGGTCAAAGATACAAATAGTATGTCAGATATAATATCTAGGGGTATTAGAGTTGTTTCTGGACAGAGGGAGATTATTACGGATGAAAATAGGTTAGCTCTTGCTAATAAACGCCAAGGATTAGAAGCTCGTGTTTTACCAATTGATCTAATAGCTAATAATATATTACAGGCGATCAAAGACCAACATGCTTATTCGATTATCCGTCTGGGTGATGCAGAGATACTTACTCTAGCCCAGGATACTGTTTTCCCAACAAGCGTAAATGTTCCGGTCTGGGGAGATTTGATGGCTAAACTATGCCATGATCCTCTTCTGGGAAAGGGAGATAATAATGAAGTTGTTCGCTGGAGAGATATGATGTATGCTTCCGGAATTGATTACCCAGATTTAAATGCACGCGATCGGTTAACTGCAGCAGTAAAATCTGCCAATTTGATTGGTATACCAACTAAAAACCGTCCTGGGCGTTCCCGCGCTCATTTAAAATTAGTGGAAGGTTTTCAAACTGTATTCTTAGAGTTTCTTGGATTGCATAATATGAATCCGAATAGTATGCAATTCGGTGATTCTGCTCTTCATTATTTGCTTTATAGTACTGGCTGGATGTACAAGATACTTTTTCCTGGTGATTATCCCGAGATATGCCAGCGATATTCGTTTCCTCCTAATTTTAAACCTGAAGTTTTGCTAGTTGGTAATCGTGCCGACGAATTAGCAGATCTAATGGTGCCACGCGGATTAAAAATTAGTGGTGTAATTAAACCAGTTAACATGTCGAATATTGATAACACTTTGCAAGCTATTTGTGAACACTCCTTTGATATAGCTTTAATGGCAGCCGGGATCTCAGCTAAAATCCTTTGTTCACTAACTGCCCAAAGAATGAACCGGGTAGCATTCGACGCAGGACATCTATTTGATTTACTGGTAGATCATTTTCGCCACCTCGACCATCAGCGAACTCGTATTCCCTACGAATGGATGCTGTAAAAATAAAATGAGAAATAGAAACAGTGACGCTTGCTAGCACCGTATACAAGAGGTAGAATAAAAAATACGTTTATTAAATAAAAGAATATTAGCACTGGAGTGATTATAATGCGAACGCTGGTAGCTACTGCCTTGACCAACGCTAAGGGTAAAGAAGTCTACTGTGCGGCAAAAAAAGTAAGCAATGATCAGATTAATATAATACGCAATTCCAATCGGCAGACCTTGGAAAGTGTTGGCTTTACCTTTATTAAACTTCTTTCGTTGGATTTCCCTGATATAAAAGGATATGCTATATTTTTTGAAGGACACTTGGATGAAATGCCAGCGGCAATAAATAACATCGGAAAAAGCTAAATAAGCCCCGGGTTAGGTAACCCGGGGTTCCCTAATTAAGCTTTAGTTTAACAAATTTTCTCTTACCTACTTGTATTACCATTTCATTTTTGGCCGTAACATTCTCATCCTGGTATTTCTCCCCGTCGATTTTAACTGCACCTTGTTTGATCATACGCCGCCCATCACTAGTAGAAGCTACCATTTTTTGTTCATAAAGAAATTTAGGTAACCATAAATTTTGCTCGCTTATTACTACGTTAGGAATGTCTTGTGGTATGTTCCGCTGGGAAAAAACTAATAAAAATCTTTCCTGGGCATTTATGGCCTCTTGTGAACTATGGTATATAGCAATTATTTCTCGTGCTAAACGCATTTTAATATCCCGCGGATTAACTGCCCCTTGTTCCATGTCCTTGTGCATAAAACTAATATCTTTTTGGGATACCCTGGTTAAAAGCTCAAAGTAACGAGTAATAAGTTCATCGGGGATAGACATGATTTTACCGAACATCTCATAAGCATCTTCATTAACCCCTATATAATTACCAAGGCTCTTGCTCATCTTTTGTACCCCATCAGTACCTTCAAGTATGGGCATTGTAAGAGCAATTTGAGGTTCCAAGCCATATTCCTTAAGTAAATTTCTACCTACCAGCAAATTAAACTTCTGGTCAGTTCCTCCTAATTCGACATCGGCTTTAAGTGCAACTGAATCATAACCTTGCAGCAATGGGTACATAAATTCGTGTATTCCAATAGGTAACCCTTCTTTATAGCGCTTATCAAAATCATCTCTTTCTAACATACGGGCAACAGTGTATTTAGCAGCGAGGGTTAAGACATCTGTCAGGTTCATGGAAGTTAACCATTCACTATTAAAATGAATAATTGTTTTATCCTGATCCAGAATTTTAAATATCTGTTCCTTATAAGTAGCGGCATTTACTTGTACTTCCTCTTCGGTTAGCTGTTTGCGCGTCTCTGATTTACCACTTGGATCACCGATTCTACCGGTAAAATCACCGATAATTAAGTGAACTTCGTGTCCTAAATCCTGAAACTGACGAAGCTTATTAAGCACAACTGTATGTCCCAGGTGAATATCGGGAGCAGTAGGGTCAAGACCTAGTTTCACCTTCAAAGGACGATTTTCCTTAATTGATCGATAAAGTTTCTTTATTAGCTCATCTTCTGGAATTATCTCAGATACACCGCGGCGGATTAGCTGTAACTGCTCATTTACTTGCTTATCTATGTTGCTTTTAATCACTAAAGAACCTCCTTGCTTTAAAAAATAATAGCACAAGCTTAAAGGGGTGTGCAATAATTAGAGCTGTAAAGACATATATCCTATATGAAACCTGCTATAAGCAGGAGATTAAATTAGTATTGTCGAAAAATATACGCATAATTTATCCAGGAGGTAAGTTATATAATGGTAAGCAATAACCAGCTTTCTTCAAAAGCAAAGAAGCGTAAAAAAATATGGAAAATTATACTATCAATTATTTTAGGATTATTCTTTCTATCCGCAGGGAGTGCCCTAGGACTAATAATTTATGCCGCTAGCAATCTACCCGCCTGGGATCCTGGGCAATTATCAGGGGCCAAGACTACCCTTCTCTATGATGATAAGGAGCAATTGGTAGCAAAACTTCATGCTGAGGAAAATCGCACTGTAGTTAAATTGGACAAGATTCCCCAGAACTTAATTAACGCCTTTATAGCAACCGAAGATCAAGATTTTTATGAACATCATGGAGTGAACTTTAAGGGCATAGCACGAGCAGTTTTCTACAACATCTCTTCAGGAGATCTGACAGGTCAAGGAGCAAGTACTATAACCCAGCAACTGGCTCGCAATGCTTTTCTCTCTTTTGATAAACACTGGGAACGTAAGCTTAAAGAAGCTATCCTGGCTTTTAAGCTGGAAGCAACCTATTCTAAGGATGAAATACTGACCATGTATATGAATAAGATAAACTTTGGTGCAGGGGCTTATGGAGTCCAAGCTGCAGCTAACACTTATTTTGGAAAGGATGTTAGCCAGTTAAGCCTCGCTGAATGCGCAATGCTAGCTGGATTGCCCCAAAGCCCTAATGCATATAATCCTTTTGAATACTTTGAGCGAGCCAAAAAGCGACAGGAAATAGTTTTAAATAATATGGTTAACTGTGGTTTTATCGAAGCAACTGCAGCTGAAGCAGCTATTCAGGAATCACTGGTATTAAAAAAAGCCACTAATACTAATACCAAATATGGATTTTATATCGATTCAGTTATCGATGAGGCTATTGATATAATCGCTACCAACAAACTTAGTTCTGATCCCAATAATGCTGTCTACCGTGGTGGACTTAAAATCTACACAGCTATGAATGCCGATATGCAACAATATGCAGAAGAGCTATATGCAAATCCAGCTAATTTCCCACAAGAGAGCAAAGGCGGCGAAACTGTACAGTCTGCTATGATAGTAATAGATCAGCAAAACGGAGAAGTTAAAACAATTATAGGTGGACGCAGCTATGAACGTAAACGTGGTTTTAATCGTGCTACTAGTGCCTATCGGCAACCCGGCTCATCTATAAAGCCTCTAAGCGTATACTCTCCTGCCATCGAAAGCGGCTACATGCCTTACTATATACTAGATGATTCTCCAGTTTCCATTAAGGTAGGAAATACCGTATGGACTCCTCATAATTATGATGGTAATTATCGGGGACTTATTTCTATGCGTACCGCTGTTCAATTGTCAGTTAATGTTTATGCAGTAAAAATGCTTGAACAGATAGGGATTAGAAAGAGCTTTGACTTCGTACGTTCTTTGGGTTTACCACTAGTGGACAGCCCTGGGAAAAATGATCTAAGCCTCTCTCCTCTATCTTTGGGAGGATTAACCCGAGGTGTAACTCCTTTACAAATGACAGCAGCTTATTCAGCTATCGCCAATGGAGGTGTATATTGCAAACCTCATTTTATTACCAAGATAATTGATGATCAGGGTATAGAAATATATACCTATACCCCTGAGGATAAACGAGTTATGTCTGAAGAAACCGCCTGGCTAATGGGTAATGTATTGCAAACTGTATGCAATGCTGGAACTGGTACTGCTGCCAAAATCCCAGGCATAATAACAGCCGGCAAAACCGGTACTACAGAAGAAACCAAAGATGTGTGGTTCTGTGGATTTACACCAGGATTTACTGCAGCAGTGTGGATGGGCTACGATAGTGACCATACTTTAAGTAATCAAGGTGGAGGTGGGTATCCGGCTCGACTGTTTCGAAGTATTTTGCAAAAAGGCCATGAAAATTATAAACCCGAGCCTCTTAAGATGCCAGCAGGTGTAGCCAAAGTATCAGTATGCTCAGTTTCTGGTAAACTCCCCTCAGAAAAATGTCCTGATGATACTATCATCACTGATTATGCCGCTACCCGTTTCCTCCCCAAGGAAACCTGCGACCAATTACATGAGATTATCTATATTTGCCCCGAATCGGGCAAATTAGCTGGTAAATATTGTCCCAACCCCAAACCCTTCCGACCAAGTCCTGATGAGGAGAATCCTTCTCACATTCCAACAGAACAGTGCGATATTCATGTTCAGCCACCCCTAATCAATCTTAATAACAATGAATATGATCCCGAATCAGGTGGAGAGGTATATATCTGTACTGATCCCCGCAACCAAGGAAAAACTTACCGGGCACTATTCCCAGGTCCGCTGCGCTCTGGTGGCTGTCCTGATAATCATATTCAAAAAGTTGAATTGCCAGCAGGAACAGAGATTCCTGATTGCCCTTTGCCTGATCACCAAATAAAGAAAAGGAAACCTAGGGATGTAATTAATGACATATTAGACTAACAAATAAACAATACTCCCAGGGCAAGCATGATGCTTTATCTAAGTACCGGAGGTTAAGGATGTAGTAAGGATTGTGTAACCTCATCGCACTATCCTTACTATCATCTTTAACCTGCCATAATAACCCAATTCAGCTGGCCGACCAGCTTAGGTATTGCAGCATCATGATTGCCCTCCTTACTATTATTATTAGTGGAGCTCAACAACCGTAACCCCATATCCCCCTTCTTCGCGGAAACCGTCACGATAAGTTTTAACATAACGGTGATCCTTAAGATAGCCGCGTATCGCTTTGCGAAGTGCTCCCGTTCCTTTACCATGAATGACCCGAACAGAATTAAGACCCGCCAAAATAGCATCTTCCAAATATCTATCAACCGTCAGCAAAGCATCCTCAGCTAATAAACCCCGTACATCAATCTCCTTACTAATATGCTGAGCCTTTTCCAAGTAAGTCTTATTGCGCCACTTTATCTTCTTTTCTTCGGGAGACTGCGCCTTAGAAACTTGTGATTGCTTAACACTTAACTTAAGTATTCCTACCTGAACCAGGACTTCACCTTGGCTATTAGGCCCTTCAAGTACATACCCCTTTTGATCAATACTTTTCACATGAACGTAATCCCCAGGTCTTATCTCATCTTCGGTAATACTTTCATACTGCAAATTATGCCTTACTTCCTGCTCCAACTGTTTTAAACGCTGCCGTTTCTTTTCCACTTCATGCCGTTTGGGAAGGATTTCTCGATCCTTAATTAACTCCTTCAAATCCTTTATAGCATCATTAGCCTCTTCCCTTACCAGGCGTAGGTAATCCTCAGCCTCCTGTCGTGCTTTGGCCAAAATCTCCTCTTGTTCCTGCTGGTAGCAAAGCCTCTCGCTCTCTAAAGTGTCCCTCTGTTGAACCAAATCCCGACGCAGGACTTCAGCTTCGCGTAATAAATCCTCATATTGCTGACGGCTTTCCTTTAGTTGGCGTATCATGTTGTCCAATTCCATCTCACTGCGCGGTACCAGTTCCTGCGCCCGCTTAACCAGTGCTTCCTTAAGTCCTAACCTGCGTGCAATCTGGAAGGCATTACTCTGTCCGGGCATACCAATGGTCAGCTTATATGTAGGTTTGAGGTTAACCGGGTCAAATTCCACACAGGCATTCTCTACCCTTTCGTTCTGATAAGCATAATTCTTTAATTCACTTTGATGAGTAGTTACAATTGCCCGGGAATTATTGCGTTTAAGCTCTTCTAATATTACCCGAGCCAGGGCTGCACCTTCTACCGGGTCTGTGCCTGCTCCCAGTTCATCTATTAAAACCAGGGAACTATTATCTGCTCTTTCCAAAATCTCTATTATGTTTTTCATATGAGATGAAAATGTACTAAGTGATTGTTCGATACTCTGCTCATCACCAATATCAACATAAATAGACTTATAAACAGCTACAAAACTATTTTCCCGCGCGGGAATAAACATGCCACACATGGTCATCAAAGTAAGCAGGCCAATTGTTTTTAAGGCAACTGTTTTTCCGCCAGTATTAGGACCGGTAATAACCAGAATATCGAATTTTTTACCCAGTTCAATGTTAATGGGTACCGCCTGCTCACCCAACAGAGGATGACGCCCCCGATTAATCTCTACTATACCCCGGGTATTCGTCTGCGGCCTAAAAGCATTCTGTTTATAGGCCATTCGTGCCCGGGCTAATATAAAATCAAACTCACTAAGAACCTGCATGTTAGCCGCCAGCTCATCGGCAAATACAGCTACAGAACGGGTAAGGTCGCGGAGAATTCGTTCAACCTCCCTTTTTTCCTCCATCTGCAGGCTGCGGATACGATTATTATGATCCACTACCGCCAAAGGTTCAATATATACTGTGGCTCCACTAGCTGATTCGTCGTGGATAATTCCTTTCACTTCGTAGCGATATTCCTGTTTGACCGGAATTACATAACGGCCATCCCTTTCGGTTACCAAAGCATCCTGCAGCAGTTTCTGGTTATTACCTGAACGGATAAAATCCTGCAGGTAATCCCGAATACGGGTACGGCTGGTATTTATCTGGTTTCTAATACTCTTTAATGTGGGAGAAGCATCATCTCTAAGCTCTCCTTCTTCATTAATAGCTTGCTGAAGCTTATTTTCCAGATCCATACTTTCCTTTAGCCCTGATAACAATATCCCCAAACAGGGATATTTTCCTGCAGGCGCATATTTAACTGCCATACGAGAAGCATATAAACATTGCTTAATATCATACAACTCATTAGGATAAAGAATGCCATCAGCTCTGGCCTTAGCCAGATAAGGATCTATTAGGGGCAATTCGCTTAGAAATCCAGTATCACCAAAACGCAAAGCCTCCATAGCTTCCCCGGTTTGATCAAGCCAAATCTCAATTTGATGCACATCATTGGAAGGCTTCATAACTAAAGCCTTGTTGCGGCCACCCTGACTATAGCAAAGCTGGGCTAATTGTTGTTGAATCTTATCAAATTCGAGTTTTGTTATACTGTATTTATCCATTCTACAATACCCCACGATAATAGTGGCATTTAGTAAAATTAGAAGCGCTTAAAGCGGCTAATTGATTTTTTAGACTATTAAGATCAGGCTTAATCCCAGCCCTCAGTTCGGCTAAAGTATGGCGGTAAATGGTTACAATCTGGCTGATATCTTCAGCACTTTGCCGGCGGGCCTCAATTCTTATCGCCCCCAAACCCAATCTCAATAGCTTATCTATATCCTCCAGCATACATAAAGTACGAGAATTAAACAGGTAAAAGCGGCACTTGCTATCACCGGTTACGGGAAATTCAAATCCCTTGTCATCCTTTATACGATAATCCGCTTGACGGCAAAATGCCGGACATTCCCCTTCTTCATCACCCAACATGGCTCGCAGTACACAAAATTGGGACAACATTAGCATTACTTCCCCATGCACCACGACTTCACTTTTACCTAATGGCTTAATTTCCTGCAGTTGCTTAAAATTCAGTTCCGGTGACAAACAAACACCTTCTACACCGGTATCAAGCAGATAATTTAAAGAAACATTATTAAATACATTCAGGCTGTAATCAGCCCTGATAACAAAATTATTATCTTTTGCCCACTTTAAGCTTCCTAAATTCCCAATCATAATAGTATCATAAGGAAGCCTAATAAGTCCCTCCCATTCTTTTTCTTCTCCTGGTTTTTGAATCCGGGGCAAAGCAGGTACCAATTCGCAGGAATTAGCCTTAGCTTCCTTCATTAATTCATTTAGTGCTTTCATTGATATAGTTCTGGCCTGACCAAGTCCTTCTAAACCTAAATAAACCCGGTCGGCACCGGCGTTAATAGCAGCACGGGCTTCTTTAACCCCGCTTACCATTATACTTAAAAGAGTGGAAGGCTTTTTATTTTTTTTCTTCTGCTTACTATTTGAGAAGGAAGTATAATCTTTACAAAACGACCTTATAATACTACTGTCAAGCACTGGTAATTGGTAAGGTTTTAGATTGAGGCTTATTAGTTGTTCTACAGCCCGGCGCCGAGCATCGTTTAATTCACTTATGGGAATCATTATATTTTCCTGTCCCATTAAGGTTAAATCACCCAGAACAAAAGGCGTATTTCCCAGCCTGCCCAGCTTATCACATAGGATGTTTTCATCTAAAGCATGTTTTTCCGCTGGCTTAGCTGCACTTTCGGTCATAACTTCTACCTGGTTACCATTAGCATCCCGAAAATTTATTATTAAAGGCTGCCCTATACTTATGGTAACTTCAACATCAACCTTTATTTTTCCGCTGCTGTTTTCCCGAGCACTCTGAGCTGCATTACTTAAAAGTTTAGCATCATGTATCTTAAAAACCCTATCTCCCGGTGAAACCTGCTCATCAATCTTGAACTCCACTATCTCACCACGGACAGCACTTTCAACATTATGGCCAGCAACTCTCATATCCATTACATATATCACTGGGCCTTTTCCCCGGGCTACCCATACTTCTACACCATCACCCTGATTTAGATTAGCGCTTAACCTAATTTGGGTAAGGCCATCATGTTTTTGTTTTACAACCCGACCAGTTAAAACTCCCCGGTTATTTGGTCTTTTACTGCTCAAAAATCCCCGGCGCTCAGCCTGAAAATATCCGCTGGAAAAATTACGATTAAAAACCTGCAGCATTTCTCTTTTTAGCTCAGCTGTATCTTCAATTACTTCATTTTCTTCTAGACTATCAAGAACTTTCCGGTAAGCTCGAGTTACGATTGCTACATATTCAAAGCGTTTCATCCTGCCCTCAATTTTTAAAGAAGTAACCCCTATATTCTTAATATCAGCTAAATAATCGATCAAGCACAAGTCAGAAGGGCTCAAGATATAGCGTCCCCTATCCCCATGTACAACAGGAGCTAAGGCATTGGCGGCCAAAAGGTCATAAGGCAGGCGACAAGCTTGGGCACAGCGTCCTCGATTACCGCTTCTGCCTCCAACCATACTGCTAAAAAGACACTGCCCAGAATAAGAAAAGCACAAAGCCCCATGAATAAAGATTTCCAAATCCACCCCCGGTACTGCACCTTTAATTTTTCTAATTTCCTCTTTACTGAGCTCACGGGCTAAGACTACCCGTTTAATTCCCAGGTTTTTTAAATACTTCACCCCAGTGTCATTATGAATGGTCATCTGGGTACTGGCATGAACGGGGAGCGCCGGCATTAATTTGCTAACAGCATATACAAGACCTAGATCCTGAACAATAATTGCATCAACTGCTAACTGATATAATTCATATATATAATCAAGTACTCCACTAAACTCAGAATTATCAATCAAGGTATTAACCGCTACATAGATTTTACGACCCTTAATATGGGCATATTCAAGTGCCTTTTTAATTTCATTCAGGTCAAAATTTTGTGCCCCTTGCCTCGCATTAAAATCCCTACCCCCAATATATACAGCATCAGCTCCATTCTCTATGGCTGCCGTCAGGGATTCATAGCTACCTGCTGGTGCGAGTAATTCCAAAGATCAACCCCCCTTTATTCATCTTGTTTTTCTGCTTTTTTCTCCAACGCTTTTACTTTATCATAAATTAGATCTAGCCGATTTTCGATTTTAACTAACATTTCTTCTAACACCAAGCCCTGTTCCTGAACTGATTCCTGCTCCTGGCAAGCAAAAAACTCTGCCCGAGATAAGCCACCGATAGTAGAAATTTCGTTTCTATTAAGCGGTTTCAAGCCTAAGTCCCTAAGCGAAACTGGTTGATCCTCTTCTTTTAAGATTACGCTGAAACCTCCACAGGATTCAAGTATGCCCTTATCAACCTCATCGATATCACGAACTCCCTGTTTACGTAGTTCTTGTAAAAGATCATCTACATTAAACTTTTCCCGAGCTAAATTGCTCTTAATAATACGCCCATTATCAATCAAAACAACGGGTTTTCCAGTAATTAAGTCAGAAAGTTTATGACTCTTAAGAGCAGCATATCCCATGAGATACTCCAAAAAAGCGAGGGTTAGTAGTATAACAATGCCTTCATAAAAAGGTATTTGTTTATCCAAAGCAACCGATACTACAGTATGGCCAACCCCAGTCATGACCACAAAATCAAAAGGGCTTAGTTCACCTAGTGCCCTTTTCCCCAACAGCCTTACCATCAACAGGGCCATAAAGTACATTGCAACTGCTCGGAGAACAAACTCTAACATGTTTTTTCCTCCCACATAGAGCTTAATATTTAGTATTCAGCCAACCTCTGCTGCCTATTCCCAGTTTTAAGGTTGGGAACATTTTTGCTATAAAGTTAGGGACGGTTCTTTACGAACCGTCCCTAACTTTATAATTCTGCTATCGGTGCTAATTATAAACGGTTTAGCAGTTCATCCCGACTACAGGCATTTAATACATCTTTAGTCTCTAACCAACCACGGCGTGCTGTAGTTACTCCATAACTAATCAAGTCCAATTCTTTCTTTCGATGAGCATCACTGTTGATCGCAATCTTCACTCCACATTCCCTAGCTTTTCTTGCTATTTTATCGTTAATATCCATCCGATCAGGATGGGAATTAATCTCCAAAGCAGTATTATAACGTGCACAAGCATCAATGATATCATCTATTTCTATTTCATACCCACTTCTTCGACTTAAAAGTCTTCCCGTTAGGTGGCCTATTATATCAACATTTTCATTTTTTATAGCTTGAATTATCCGTTCTGTTTGCTCTATTTTATCCATTTTAAAATTACTATGAACTGATGCTATTACAATATCAAGCTGTTCTAGAATTGGGTCAGGAAAATCAAGCTCACCCGTTTTTAAAATATCTACTTCAGTACCCTTTAATATACTAAAGTCATCACGGCTAGTATCCATATTAAGAGCATCAATAACTTTACCTTGATTAATAAGCATTTCCTCTGATAAACCGCCACTAATTTTTAATGATTTTGAGTGATCAGTTATAGCAATATATTCATAGCCCTTTTGGTAAGCTGCCACTGCAATATCTTCAATCCGTTCTGAACCATCGCTCCAATTAGTATGGACATGGAGGTCTCCTTTAATTTGATTATTAGTAATTAATTTAGGCAAACTACCATTAATGGCAGCTTCAATCTCACCCTCATCTTCCCGCAATTCTGGAACTATAAAATCCATTCCCATTCTTGTATAGACTTCGTTTTCACTATTAAAGTTTTTATATACTTGGCATCTGTTACTGCTAAAAAGATGTTCGCGGTGATCTTTTGAACCGGTTGTCCAAACGAGCTTATAATAATAATCAGAAGGTGTGGCTATTATTATCTCAAATTTTATACCTCCGCTAAGCTGCCCTTTAATCAGATCATTGTTAAAAAAATCTACCTGTCTGATAGCTTTATAGCTTTTAACATATTCGTATACTGCTTCTGGATTATTACTTGCCAGTAACAAATCTATATCACTTACCATGGCTTTACCCCGACGAACACTTCCAGTTATAGCAGCATCACTGATTATTGAAGGTCTTTCCAGGAGATAGTCTAAAAATTTCTGAGCTAAAGGTAGGGCAATACCTAATCTTATCTTACCGGATCGCTTTTTTAGTTTTTCAATTCCCCTGATAATATTCTTCTCAGTCTGGAGACCCAAACCAGGAATATTACGTATTTCACCCTTTTGACAGGACAAGAGAAGCTCTTCCAAACTCTCTATTCCCAGATTATCATGTATTATCTTAACACTTTTATATCCTAAACCTTCAATATTGATCATTTCCAAGACTCCAAGAGGAACTTCCTTAATTAGCTTTTCATAATACTCACAACTTCCCGTTTGTATTATTTCACCTATCTTGGCTTCTATCGCATTACCAACGCCTGGTATATCCTTAATCCGACCTTTTTCATAAATTATACTAATATCCTCATCCAGATTAGATATAGAATTGGCAGCCTTCCGATATGCCTGAGCTTTATACCAATTCTCTCCATTTATCTGGAGAATATCAGCTATTCTTGCCAGAATTACAGCTACGTCTTGGTTTTTCATAGGTTAACCCATCCTATTTTTCTTTTCCTCTTCCAAGTTTTTTACCAGCTCATCATAATCCTCTTGTAATTTATTCAGCTCATCAGCGAGATTTAATGCTGTCAATACCGCAACTTTGGTTGTTGACAGATTAGTATTACGCTGCTGTATCATTTTCATACGCCTATCAACAAAAGCTGCTAGCATCTGTATATAATCTGGATTTTCTTCACCCTTTACTACGTATTCTTCGTTAAAAATATTAACTGTAACCCTGCTAACGGCATTTTTTGCGTCTTCCACCAGGACCTCCTCCTCAAATATGGAATAAGTTCATATTCGCTATTAATTATAGTTTTTCCTTCCGGATCCCAAAATGGGGATATGCAAGAGGTAGCCTGTCCTTCAATCTAATCACGTCAGTTATGTGCAAATTGTAAATGGTTTCATATCTACTTAGTGATTTTTTTCCTTAAGCATACATAATCTTTATTATATTAAAGGGTCAGACCCATTACGAACTAAAGTCAATGGCCTGACCCCATAAATATGCAAATTTCTGTTTGTTTCTAAGAGTTATATTAGACTTTAAAACAACTGCCTCCAACAAATTCCCTTAATATAGAATTCGATGGAATATCGTCAGTATCTAATGGTTGAAAGTAACTCAAAAATTTTAATAATCTTCTTGCTTCTACATGCTCAGAATAATGATTGCTTATTTCTTCTAACAATGGTTGAACATAAGGTCTAAGCACCGATAATTCGTAAACCAAAGAAGAATTAAACATTACATCAGCATTTTCTTGAAAAGGAAAGATGTTTTTATCTTCCCCTCTTCTTACCGAAGGCCAGCGTTTAAGGGTATCCTTAGCACTGTGTCCCCGGGTACGGCTATCCCGGACAATTCTGCGTAATAGCCTACTATCAGTGGTTGGAATACGATTAGTATAATCTACATTAAGCTGGGTAAGAGCACTAATATAAATCTTAAATTTATGTTCCCGGGGAATGCTCCAAGTTAGATGCTCATTAAGCCCATGAATTCCTTCTATGATAATCGGCTCTCCTTGCGGGACTCTGATTTTCCTGCCAAATATCTCAGAGCATCCTTTTTTAAAATTGTATATTGGGATTTCAATCTCTTCTCCTTGAATCAGGCGTAATAAATGATCATTAAAAAGATCTAATTTTAATGCTTCCAAGGCTTCAAAATCCAATTCTCCATTTTCATCTCGAGGGGTTAAGTGGCGATCTACAAAATAATCGTCTAAAGATATCATTACTGGTCTACGTCCGTTTACCCGTAGTTGGATGAGTAAACGCTGAGCAAAGGTTGTTTTCCCCGATGAAGATGGCCCAGAAATAAGTACCAAGCGTATGTTGGGGTCAGCACAAATATGATCGGCAATATAAGCTATCTTCTTCTCGTGAAGAGCTTCGTTTACCCTAATCAAATCACCTATACTGCCACCTGTAATTATATCATTTAGGGCTGCTACATGAGGTGTATCTAGCATTTTCGCCCATTGCTTAGCTTCATGAAAAATCCGGGCAAGCTTAGGTTGAGGTAGGTATTTATCAATATAATCAGGATGATCCTTATCCGGGGTCTGTAATATTACCCCAGGAGAATAGTTTATTAATCGGAATTCCTTTACCATCCCGGTGAAAGGTAGCATATAGCCATAGAAATATTCATAAAAACCATCTAGTTCATAAATATGAACATGGTCTTTATCTCTGAATTCCAGGAGTTTGACTTTATCCAGTTGTCCCTGACGGGCAAAAATACTGCGAGCTTCTTCTTTATCAATAATTGATTTCTTTATTGGTAGGTTAGATGCGATTATCTCCTGCATACGTTTTTCTATTCTCTCAATATCCTGCCGGGTAGGTTGGTAATCCAAAAACTCACAATAAAGACCATTAGATAATGTATGTTTAATTACCAACGTATTGTTGTTAAAGAGATCCCGGCAAGCTTTTATTAGCATGAAAGCTGCGGTGCGTCGGTAAATCCTAATACCACATTCACAGTTAGAATATACAAATTCTAGTTTGCAGGGATGATCCAATACATAGTGTAAGTCATGCAGGGTATTATCAACTATTACCGCCATAACCGGTTTAGTATTAGAAATTTTTTCAACCAATTCGTATGCAGTAATTCCTTTTGTAACTTGATAAGCCCCTGCATCTTGTACATTAACTTCTATTTGCACATCTTTCGAGTCATATTTAATTGTCATATAATATCCTCCTCATACCCCTTCATTCTTACCTTATTATAAAATTGAGGATTTTGCAACAATGCAAAATCCTCAAAGTAAAATTGAAATTCTTAAATTAGGCTTTTCACCTTAACTCAGCATTAAGGTCTTGTTGTAATCGCTGTAGGATTCGATTCACACTGGTATTTATGTCATAATCAGTTAAGGTTCTTTCCATTGATTGGAATGTCATCTTAAAGGCTATACTCTTATAACCCTCAGGAACTTGCTCACCCGTGTAAATGTCAAATACCACTACTTCCTTAAGCAACTCCTTTTCTGCATCCCTTATTACTGCTAGGGCTTGGGCGGCGGTGACCTGGTTATTCAATACAACCGCAATATCTCTTTCTACTGCCGGGTAGCGGGTAATTTGATCCATCTGACGGGTACGTTTATGGACAAAAAGCTTTTCCATATCTAGTTCAAAGACACAAGCACGTTGTTTAATATCAAAATTCTCAAGTACTAACGGATGAACCTCTCCAATAATACCAATTTTATCACCATAATATTTTAAAACTGCTGACCTTCCTGGATGATAAGACGGATCATAATCCTTAACAAATTCCACCTCTTCCAGGCCTATATGCCGCAGGAGATTCTCAAGTATACCTTTAAGATAGAAGAAGTCCATATCCACCTGGTATTTCGTCCAATTTAACTCACTGTGTCCACAAACGATAGCTCCTAATTTTAATTTTTCCGTTGGGAGACCTGCTTGGTTTAGATTAAAAACAGCACCCATCTCAAAGAAGGCCAGGTTTTCATTTCGGCGAGCCAAATTGTTGCTAACATTATGCAGCAAACCAGGTAGTAAAAGAGTTCGCATTACCGCTTGTTCCTCCGAAAGTGGATTTGCTACTTTAACGAGATTCAGTAATGGACTATTATCTGGTAGCAGCAAACGCTGCATATGTTCTTCACTAGTAAAACTGAAGTTAATTACCTCGTTTAAGTTCTGCGAGATGATATTTTTTATTTCATTTTGAAATTTCTGATATGGTGTAAGGCTGCCAAGAGTAGTTTCCCCCTCAGGAAGGGCGGCTTCTATTTTATCATAGCCATGAAGACGGGCAACTTCTTCAATTAAATCAACCTCTATCTCAATATCAGGTCGATAGCTCGGTATGTCAACCAGGAAATTACCTTTACGAGTCTTAATCGGAAACTTTAACATTTCCAGATAAGATTTGATTTGCTCGGTACTTATGTCAGTTCCAAGCAGAAAATTTACACGCTCCGGGCGTAAGGTAACCTGTAAATTCTTCCGTGGATTTGGATATACGTCATAAATGTCCTTAACCACTTCGCCTCCAGCTAACTGCTGTATTAGCATAGCAGCACGATCAACTGCATATAACACCCCATTAATATCAGTACCTTTTTCAAAACGCATGGATGATTCACTGCGCAACCCTAGCTTACGTGAAGTCCGGCGGATGTTAGATCCCAAAAACCATGCTGATTCCAATAATACATCAACGGTATCATCATGAATTTCAGTATTTAGCCCTCCCATAACCCCGGCAAGAGCAACTGGATTATTACCATCGGTAATCATTAGCATATCCCCATCCAGCTGTCGTTCGATTCCATCCAAAGTAATAAACTGCTCCCCAGGATGAGCCCGGCGTACTAAAATCCTATTACCTAATAGGCAATAATCAAATGCGTGGAGAGGCTGGTTACATTCCATCATTACATAATTGGTAACATCAACTATATTATTAATGGGCCTTATACCGGAATGGATGAGAGCTTCTTGCATCCATTCAGGAGAATCGGTTATCTTTACATTCTTAATTAATCTTACTGCATAGCGTTGGCAGAGATCAGAAGCATCGACCTCAACCTTGATATATTTATCTATGTTTTCCTTACTTTCATTTAATATAATGGTCGGACAGTGTAAGCTGGAACCCGTTAATGCAGCTACCTCACGCGCCAGATTAATCATACCCAGGCAATCACTCCGGTTAGGTGTAAGATCCAAATTGAGAATATAATCATTATCCTCAAAATTTATACCTTCGATAGCTATGCCTGCCATAGTCAAACGGTGAGCTAGCTCTTCAGCACTCCATTTTATATCAACATATTGTTTTAACCAATTTACTGATACACCCATCATTTTCCCCCCTAAAATTGCTTTAAGAAACGTTTGTCATTTTCATAGAACAAGCGCAGGTCGTTGATTCCATATTTCAGCATAGCTATTCTTTCTACTCCCAGACCAAAAGCAAAGCCTGTTACATGTTCAGGATCATAGCCCCCGTACTGCAATACTCGAGGATTAACCATACCTGCTCCTAGTATCTCAAGCCAGCCGGTATGTGAACATACCCTACACCCAGTTCCCTTACAATTTACACATGTAATATCCATCTCCGCACTTGGTTCAGTAAAAGGAAAAAAGCTGGGACGATAACGCACCTTAACATCTTCACCAAATACCTTATGGGCAAAAAGCATCAGAATCCCTTTTAGATGACCAAATGTTATTCTATTATCTATTACTAAACCCTCTATCTGGTTAAACATAGGAGAATGAGTGGCATCATCATCTCTCCTATAAACTTTACCAGGAACAATTATTTTTACCGGTATCTGGGGTGCCATTTTTTCCATGGTACGAACTTGTACCGGTGAAGTATGGGTGCGAAGTAAAATATCTTCAGTTATATAAAAGGAATCCTGCATTTCACGGGCGGGATGGTTTCGAGGAATGTTCAGGGCTTCAAAGTTATAATAATCAGATTCTATTTCTGGTCCTTCGGCAATACTAAAACCCAAACCCAAGAAAATATCTCGTATTTCTTCATTAACAAGGGTGATCGGGTGTTTTCCTCCCCCTTGCAGGGGTACACCTGGTAGGGTAATATCAACTGACTCTTGTTGTAAGCGTTTTTTTAGTTCACCGGATTTAATTTCCTTAACCCGGCAGTTTATCTTATCTTCCAATTTTTCCTTAAGCTCATTAGCAATTTTTCCTACACGAGCTCGTTCATTTGCCTCTAGGTCTTTTAATCCACGCAATAACTGGGTTATCTCTCCTTTTCGTCCTAGTAACTTGATTTTCATTTGATTGATTTCATCAACACTTTCAATCTGAGCCAACCACCGTTCAGAGTTTTCAGCAATTTCATTCAACCTATTAAGCACCAATCACTCATCCTCTCTACCAGAAAATAAAAAATCTTTCATCCCTAATGAGGGACGAAAGATTCCGCGGTACCACCCTTATTAACCAGCCTAGCTGGTTCACCTTAATGTCTATAACGGGGACTACCGGAAAAACCTACTGCTAATTCAGTCCTCTGTTCCCAGGTGAATTCACTTGCTTTTCCCCTGGTGTACTCTCAGTCACGGTACATCCTCCCTGGCAGGTTAAGCAGCAAGCTAATTATCCTGTTCATTACATTTATTGGGTAATTAACATTTTATATAGAAGATAATAAATAATGCAACCAGAAGCCTCAAATAAACTCCATAAATATTCGGCCTGATCTACCATTCTGCTCCACCCTTCAAAATGTAATACCGGGTCGAACTTACTATGACAATTAATTAGCGTTTTCTCTGTTTCCGAATTTCCATCATAATTATAGCACATGCTATGGCTGCATTCAAAGAATCAACTACGGGATTAATTGGTATCTTGATAAGGCTATCACAGTTCACTAGTATATCATTGCTAACTCCTTTAGACTCACTACCAATCACAATAATATTAGCACCAGAATAATTAAAGTCAAAAAAATTGACTGGGGCATCAATAGCAGTGCCAACAATTTGATATCCCTTTGCTCTTAATTGTTTTATTGATTCCCAGCTTACCGCTGTATACACAGGAACATTTAGTATTCCACCCATACTAGCACGAACAACTTTAGGGCTGAAGGGATCAGTACAGTCTTCAGTGAGTAATATTCCTTCAATATCCAGAGCCCAGGCAGTCCTTATAATAGTACCCATATTACCTGGATCTGATACCCGGTCAAGTAAAAACACACAGGCTTTTTGATTAAGCAATTGGGAAAATTCTGGTTGAGGAATTCTAGCTAATGCTATAATACCCTGGGGATTCTGGGTATCAGCTATATATTTAAAAACCCGGGAATCAACTAACAGCCATTCAAGATTGGAATATTGCTTATAAACATACTGATATTCTTGCCAGTGAGCTTCGTCCACTATAATTCTTACCAAAGGCATGTTTTTGTTTAATGCCTCAAGAACCATTTTTTTCCTTCCAGCAGAAACATCTGCTCCCGTTTGCGGCCCTTATTGTTCTTAAGACTGACCGCTTGCTTAATATATTGATTGTCTTTGGCAGTAATCTTTTTCATTAATGTTCCTTATTTGGCCAAAAAGTATGACCTTCGCCATACTTCTTGATTAAGTATTTATTTGCTTTGGTGCTTTTTGGAAATCTCTGCTAATTCCGTAAATCCACCAGGATCAGTAATTGCCAATTCTGCCAGCAACTTACGGTTTATATCAACGCCTGCCACCTTAAGTCCATGAACCATACGGCTGTAAGTAGTACCATTGTTACGGGCAGCTGCATTAATTCGAGCAATCCACAATTTGCGAAAATCCCTCTTTTTTAACCGGCGGTGAATATAAGCATAATTTCCGGATTTCATAACTTGCTGGTTAGCTACCCGGTATAATTTAGATTTACTACCACGATATCCCTTAGCCAGCTTTAATATTTTTTTATGTCTTCTATGTGAAGTTACTCCACGTTTTACTCTTGGCATATGTCAAAACCTCCTGTGTTCTGTCTAATAGGGAATTAATTTGGTTATTCTTTTGGTTTCTTGTTCGCTGACCAGTCCAGCCTTACGCAATCCTCTTTTTCTTTTTGAAGACTTATGACCAAGTAGGTGGCTAGCATAGGCTTTAGCTCTCTTTATCTTTCCGCTACCTGTCTTTTTAAATCTTTTGGCTGCACCCCGATGGGTTTTGATCTTGGGCATCAAGCATCCTCCTTCTTTTCACTTTCTAGCTTAGGTATTAGGACTGTTACCATATTTCTTCCTTCCACCTTGGGGGATTTTTCTACAGTGGATATATCGGCCAGTTCGTCTACAAATTTTAATGATAGTTTTTGTCCAAGCTCAGTATGGGTTATCTCCCGCCCCCTGAACATTATGGTTAGTTTCACTTTATCGCCACCAGATAAGAACTTCCGGGCATTTTTAGCTTTAACTTGAAAATCATGTTCTTCAATATTAGGTCTCATCTTGACTTCTTTTATAGAAATAACGTGCTGCTTTTTCTTCGCTTCCTTTTCCCGCTTATTCTGTTCAAATTTAAACTTGCCATAATTCATCAAACGACAAACAGGTGGCTGGGCCGAAGGAGCAACCTCTACTAGATCAAGATTTCTTTCCAGCGCTATCTGAAGAGCTTCGCGAACGGGTACTATACCTAGTTGTTCTCCGTCATCACTTACCAGTCTAACCTCCCTGACTCGGATATCCTCATTGATCCTCCAATCCTTGCTGATAAGATTTTCACCTCCTAAAAAATAAAAAAGCGAGTTTGCAAAAACTCGCTCTAATGGCACACATATCACTAACAGCTTATGTCTGACCAATTACCTTACGAACCCAAGTTGTAAGGTGAGAAGCGAAGCTTCTGCTTAATACAAAAAAAGTATAACATATGCTAGCACCTAGCGCAAATCAATTTATTTTTATTAATAACACGAATGCAACCACAGATTGACACTGATTACTATATGCTGCTCGAATAAGGTTTATTGCAGCAGAATCAATACTCATATTATCGTCTTTTCTGCTATTTCCTTTTGTATCTTGCTTGCAAACTCACCCAGAGACATGGTGCCTAGATCACCCTGTTTACGATGGCGTACTGCTACAATCTGAGCCTCTGTTTCCTTATCACCCAGAATAAGCAAATAGGGGATTTTTTGTAATTGACCTTCCCTTATCTTATAACCAACCTTTTCGCTACGCAGGTCGGTTTCTACCCTGATATTCTGCTGCTCCAGTTCTGCTGCTACTTGGCGAGCATAATCATGCTGCCGTTCAGTGATAGCCAAAATTCTGACTTGAACCGGTGCCAACCAGGTGGGAAAAGCACCAGCAAAGTGCTCCGTTAGTATCCCAATAAACCTTTCAATACTACCATAAATAACCCGGTGAATCATAACCGGGCGGTGTTTTTCCCCATCCTCACCAATATAACTAAGGTCAAACTTCTCCGGCATCTGAAAATCCAATTGGATAGTACCACACTGCCAAGTTCGATCCAAAGAGTCCTGCAGGTGAAAATCGATTTTAGGACCGTAAAAAGCCCCATCGCCTTCATTTATCACATAATCTATACCTTTTTCTTTTAGGGCCTGGATTAAAGTATTAGTAGCAATCTCCCAATCTTCATCTGAACCCATCGAACTTTCCGGTCGAGTTGAGAGCTCTACATGATAAGGAAAACCAAATAAACTATAGAATTTATCCACCAGGTTAATAACACCTTTAATCTCATCTACAATCTGTTCGGGCAGCATAAATATATGCGCATCATCTTGAGTAAAAGCTCTTACCCGCATCAAGCCGTGCAAAACCCCAGACATTTCATGGCGGTGAACTAGTCCTAATTCACCCATCCTAATCGGAAGTTCCTTGTAGCTATGCAGGTTCTGCTTGTAAACCAACATTCCACCAGGACAATTCATGGGCTTTATAGCATAGTCACCTTCATCAATGGTGGTAAAATACATGTTGTTCTGGTAATGATCCCAATGTCCGGATTTTTCCCAAAGTTCCTGGCTTAAGATAATAGGTGTACGTATTTCCTGGTAACCAGCCTTGCTATGCTCTTCCCGCCAAAAGTTTTCCAGTTGGTTACGTAAAACCATACCCTTGGGCATAAAAAAGGGAAACCCCGGTCCTTCTTCAATAATAGTGAAAAGTCCTAACTCTTTGCCCAGACGCCGGTGATCACGTTTTTTTGCTTCTTCCAATTTATGCAGGTAATCATCTAGCATTGATTTTTTAGGATAAGAAGTAGCATATATCCTTTGCAGCATAGGGTTCTTTTCATTACCCCGCCAGTAGGCTCCAGCTATGCTCATCAACTTAATAGCTTTTAATTTACCAGTTGAGGGAACATGCGGCCCTGCACAAAGATCTACAAACTCCCCTTGTTGATATATGCTTATAGTTTGTTCTTCCGGCAAATCCTGAATTAACTCAACTTTGAAGCTTTCTTTATTATCGTTAAAGTAATCCAGGGCCTCTTCCCTGCTTAACTCTTTCCTGATAAATGGGTAATCAGCTTCAATTATCGCGTTCATTTCTTTCTCAATCAGAGTGAAGTCATCTGGGCTGAAAGTATGTTCACTAGCAAAATCATAGTAGAAGCCTCGATCTATAGCTGGTCCAATAGCGAGTTTAGTCTCTGGCCACAGCCTTTTAACCGCCTGTGCCATAACATGGGATGAGGAATGACGATAAACATCTGCACCTTTTCTATCCTCAAAACTAAGCAATTCCAATTCCCCGTCCTCGTAAATTCTGGTATTAAGATCCATCAGCTTATTCTTAAAGACAGCAACTAGTGCACTTCTAGCCAGCTTAGGACTAATATCTTCTGCCACCTGCAGGAGAGTAATGCCATCAGGGTATTTGCGCTGACTACCATCTGTTAAACTAATGATAACCATTTTAAAACCTCCTGAAAAAAGGCTCTTAACTTAAGAGCCATAATATCCCATCTTGGATTATTCCTATAATAAGACCCAGAACTCCTCCAAGAATTTCGATAGCACGCAATTCTGGTGAAGAAACACTTCGAATCAATTTTTCTAATTGATCCAAATTAAAGGCATTTACTTTGTTCTCAACAATTCTGCTAATCTTAATCTCATTTTTTAAGTATTCCTGCCCAGATTCCATAATCCGATTAAAAATATTATCAATTTCCTGGAGGATCAGTCTTTCAACACCATCGGCAACTACCTTGGTGATTTTAACCGGAATAATGGTAGGAATTATATCTCCCAGCCTGTCCCTCACTGCCATAACAATCTGCTGGCTAACGATCTTCCGTACCTCAGGGGTATCAATTTTCTCAAAAAGATCATCCAGGGACAGCAACTGTTCTTCCACTAAATCACCCAAACTGCTTGCAAGTTGCATTTTGCGTTTGGGAAGAAGACCTTGCAATGAAAAAAATAATAGGTTTATTGGCATCCGGGGCCAGAAAAGCATTTTAATGGCAACTACATTAGTTAAGTAACCAATCAAAGCACTGATTAGAGGTAGAATAATATACTTTGACAACAATAATTCCACCTTAAGCTATATCTTTTATCATTACCTAAAGAATATATCAAATTTTGTATATAATCGCAATTAAATTGATTTAGAGCAATTAAAAAAGACTAACCTTAAAGATTAGCCTTTATATAACTTTATATAATAAAAGGAAAAAAAATAACTATTAATGTTTATGGCTATTATAGTCGTTCTCCGGTTGAAACTCGTAACAGCGTTCGCATCCAGGGCATTCACTAATTTTTTCCTTAAAAACCCTTTTAATTGTCTCTACCGACTCACTTTTGGCTTCTTCTATATTATGCAAAATTATTCTACGTGGGGCAATAGTAATCAAAATACTAATCAGGAGATCATCAAGGTTAATTTCCTCCATAAGCATCTCATCAAGATAATAATTAATATACTTTTCCTCAATTTTTATACCCTGACCATCCCAAAGGTAAAACATACCATTGGCATTCATCATTAAATTAACCTCGTAAATTTTAGGTACCTGTGTATTTACAAAATAGCTCAAAAGATTAATAAAGTTATTATATTCTTTTTGGCTGCGTAATTCTTCCAGAGCTACCTCCACAGCAAACTTTAATTCATTGAGATAATCCTGCATGCAAAAGTTAATAAATCCTTCTAAATTAATTTTAGCATTGTCATCACTATTTATAAAATCAAATAGACGATGGGCGATTCGGTTTTTCCGGCTAAAACTCATTAGCAAATTAAGGCTATCATTGTCTTGACATTTCCTTAGAAACCCCGATGCCCGCCGGTATATATTGTTGCGATCATCGATTGAAAAGTGCCGACAAGTTCGCATAATCTCTCTCCAGATTAATTTAACTTCCCAATCCTTTACCACATGCTCAGCTAAGATTTCTGCAATTTGATGTTTGAAAATATATATAATATCTTCATTGCGGAAGACCCCAGGAGACTGATAACCTTCTAAAGCCAAACTAATTAATTTTATGTTATCATCCAGGTCCTCACAGGAAACAGATGTTATATAGCCTCTTTGTTTAATCCATTCAAGGTTTTTATTATAATCATTTAAGAAAGAATCGATATCGACTTTAGTTACAATTTGGAATTTATATAGCATATAATGGCCCCCAATAAAATAGATACTTTATTATATGTTTGGCTGTTTTTCATTATTCAAACCTGGGAGCCATGAAAATAATGCTTATTATAAGCTTTTTTAACATAAAATAACTGTTATTTATTGGTTAAGAAGTTTTCTTTCCAAGGAAAAGTGCTTGGATACCGGGTTATACTGAACCACATCAACTGCTAGTATCCCGGAATCAGGCATAATGTATACAACAGAAGCAGAATAGGATGTTCCCTTTTCGGAATAGAGGCCCCTTAGTCCGGAAGCTCCAGCAGTTCCAGGATTAATAAAAACCCAGCCTGGCCCTTGTTCAATTCTAATACGATGATCATGCCCAGCAACAATAAGATCTGACAGTTTAGTTAACTTCTTAGCTAACACGGGATCGTGAACTACTAGTATATCTGGCCTACCTTGGACCTCAATAGTATCACGCACCTGAACCAACTGCTCCTTTAACGCTTCTTCCCTTTCTTGGGGACTGTTATATTGAACAGATGATACGGCTGACAAAGGATCAGGAAATCCCAATATCTTTATCCCTTTAAGTATAAACATTTTGCCATCTAGGATATGACCACCGGGAACTTCGGCAATAAAATCCATTATTTCGGGGCTATCGTGATTTCCACCGACAAAAAGCTGTGGTACCTCAATCTCTACCAAGTCCTGTATATTGCTGGTTTCAACTGCTAACCCCATATCAGTAAGATCACCAGCATTTATTATAAAATCTACCATAAAACGATTTGCTAGACTTTTAATCAAGTCGATTCCTACCGGGTTGGAATGCAGGTCACTTACCAGCAATACCTTAATAACTTTACCTTGTTCCTCGGGGTTAGCCATAGCCATCAGGCTATCAGCACTGGAAAAAAGCATTCCTAGATTTGAAACGATTTCCCGGGTATGTTCTCGAATCTCCTGTAAATCGGTTAACGAATCACTAGCAAATTTGACCACCGCTGGGGCCATGGTTAGAACTCCCTCATATTCAGGTTCGTGAAAGGCTGAAATATTAAAGGAACGAATTACACCTGTTAGTATTAACAACAAAACAAGGGTTGTTACTGTAGAATGTATTAATGACTTAACCAAACCTAACCTCCAGATTAGAAAAACCAACAAAAAAGAACTAATAACAGCAACAGCCACCTGACGAAGTAAAAAGATACTAACTTTCTCCTTGGCACCGTCCTGCAATTGTTTTACCAACTCTTGCTGGTTAGGAGGGTCATCTAAATGGGCCTTTAAACTATCACTTTGTATCTGCTCCAAACTGATCATAAGCTTGACCGGTCCCTGGTGGGTGTTGGCTTCAACAACCCCAAACGGAGGAAAGTGAAGCTCGGTTATACCATTTTTATTAGGTGCCAATCCAACTTTAAATTCTATTCCTTCGACTTCAACCGTACTTACCCCAAGAAGCCATACAGCGAGAATGGCTGTAGTTAAAGCAGTCAAAGATACCGCAATTGTTTTAATAATAAATAATACTTGTACTTTTTCTTGTATTTTCTTAATTAGCTCCACGGAACCCCCCCTTATTTCCCGTTAATAAACCCAGCTAATTAAAGTATAACATAGTAAAAAGTCACGACTTTATCTAGACATATTCAAGCATATACAGTTTAGATTAACTCTACAACCAATTACAGATAAGCAGGATTATCTAAATTTTTTAGCGAAAAGAATACCTATTATTAATAAATAATATCCGACAATTGTCCTTAAAACATATAGATAATATTGAGTTAATTTATAGCAGATAGTTTATTATAATGTCTGCAAGACTCGATTAGGTGTTATTAACATATTATCTATTAGAGTGTATTAACGTGAAAAAAAAGAGTACCTTGTTTGAGCGCTGCAAAGGCAGTAGAGCTAATTCCTTCCGGTGCTACCATATCCTTTTGTAGTTGTGGAGGGGGAATAACTGTTCTTTTCGATATAGTATTACTTTATATAGGCAGATACAGGCCATTTCGGCTCAGCCTAAGAAAGGCCCCAATCTAGGGCCTTTCACCCAACATATCTTTTAAATACCTGGCTAATATTTAATTTACATAACTATATCCTGAATTGACCTACCAGTCCGTTCATACGCTCCGCATCCTTGGCTAGACTCATTATTGATTGGGTGGCTTCGTTTAAAGCCTTGGTCGAATTATCAGCTCCCTTGGCTATATCTTGAGCACCCGCTGCGCTCTGCTGCATGGTGGCGGCCACAGATTCAATTGCCTTAACTACCTCATTCATATTAGTCAGGATCTGCTTGTTCATTTCACTGGCCTGCTGGGTTAAATTAGCAAACATAACAGCATC
Organism: Syntrophomonadaceae bacterium; assembly: GCA_050943255.1. GTDB lineage: Bacteria > Bacillota > Syntrophomonadia > Syntrophomonadales > Syntrophomonadaceae > UBA4844. The sequence continues at coordinate 2,176 of JBMNOV010000018.1, read as the reverse complement.
ATCCCGATACTGCCCGCTGACCCCAGTCATGACCCCATAATCCTGCATAACTTGATCATTGATAAATGCCAGAAGTTTGTTGGCATTACTTACTACCTGGGCAATAGAACCCTGAACTTGCTTAGTCAATTCCTGAATCTGAATTACCGTAGTGGAGGACTCCTCTGCCAGTTTACGCACCTCATCAGCAACTACGGCAAATCCTCGACCCTGTTCACCAGCCCGAGCCGCTTCGATGGCCGCATTTAAGGCCAGCAGGTTAGTTTGAGAAGCAATATCCGCAATATTGGAGGCCATAGTAGAAATTTCATCGACTACATGTGCTTCCTGGATAGCAGCCTCCATACGAGCCCTAATAGTGTCATACATTTGGGTAGCAGTCTGCCGCGCATCTTCTGTACTGCTCTGTAGTTTACCCGCCTTATCTGCAATAGTTTTAGCCCTATTGTAACCTTGTTCAGCAGCAGTAGTTAGCTCGGTAAGGGTGGCGTCTACTTCCTCCGCTGATGCATTCATTTCCTCAGCCGAGGAGGAAATCTCCTCCAATCCAGCGGCAATTTCCTGAGTGGCGGCCATTACCTCCTCCATGTCAGCAGATATGTTCTGAGATGTGGCAGAAAGCTGTTGACTTGTAGATGCTATACTTTCAGCACTAATAGCAATGTGGCTGATCATCTCGCGGATGGTTTTAATCATGCGATCAAGAGAATTGCTGATATGTCCGAACTCGTCCTTTCTAGCCAAGAAACGTTCATCGATATCAGTCGACCAGTCCCCTTCGCTTAGCATATTAATACGCCTAACAACGGCATTTATTGGAGTAGTAATCTGTTTAGAAATAAACAAGCCAAAACCAATTGCCAGTATAAGTGCGACAGAACTAATGATCAATATGAATCTGGAAGAACTTGCGTAAGTATCGGCAGCATCCTTTTCAATTCCTTGTGCAATATTATTAGTAAGTTCTACTAACTGCTTCATTAAATTTCTAACCTCGTTGCCTTTAGGCCCGGCTTCAGCATCCAGTAATCGGGCGCCTGCTATATCCCCTGATAATAATTTGCCTTTGATATTATTTAATATTATTTCGTACTCACCTAACGACTTATTGAATTGTCCGTAAAGTTCTGCTTCTTCATTGGTAAAATATGTCTTTTCATAGTTAGTCAGGTTCTCATGCAGATTTCCAAGAGTTTGTTCAAGTTGTTCCAAGGCAGAATCACGGTTTTCTGGAAAGGCATGAGCCCGCATGAAGTCTCCTTTAATATTAACTAATTCAGCCTCGGCATGCCCGAGATAAGCTGTGCTCTCTAGTCGTTTATATATGCTTTCTGCAGAATGGTTAATATCCTCCATACTACTCCAACCCGCGAAACCTACGAATCCTACAAGTCCGACCATAATTATAAATATTATAATTATCTTTATACTTGTTTTTAAATTTCTAAACCAATTCATTCTATATGTCCTCCTTTTTTGCTGCTTATATTACTGGATTGAAATTCCATCAAGGCTATGTTTGGCTAAGATTCACCTAATAGGTTAACCAAATCATTTGGTACGCTTGCTACACAGTCCACAGCTACTGCAATCTTCTTACACTTTTGTTAAAAGATAATCATCCCACTATCTTCTCCATGTCAAGTAGAATAAGTAAATGTTCATCAAGCTTGGCTAATCCCAATATGTATTTTACCTGAATACCATAATCAACTGAATTGGTAGCATTTACTGCCTCAAATGGAACCTTAACAACTTCAGAGACTTCATCCACGATTAAGCCAAATCGCTTACCACTAAGCTCAACTACAATAACCCGAGTTTCATCAGTTCTTTCTGATGTAGAAAATCCCAATTTCTTATTTAATTCAATAATTGGAACGATATTGCCACGTAAATTAATAATACCCAGTATATAATCGGCAGTACCTGGTAAAGAAGTAACTTCAGGCAGCTTGATTATTTCCTGAATTCGTGTAATATCACCTCCGTATTTTGCCTGACCCAACGAAAAAACAACAATCTGCATCTCATTTTTAGTCACATTTGCCACATACTCACCCCCTTTTTGCGAAATATTGCCTTATATATTTCTCAACACCAAGTTTGTAAGGGTAATAGAATTTAATGCTATGCTTTCCGCTTTTCCTTAGGTTTTCCATTTTGGACAGGGATT
>JBMNOV010000073.1:0-7063 GCA_050943255.1 Syntrophomonadaceae bacterium | reverse complement strand
CACTCCTGCTTCCCCCTACATTGATTTCTGCACTTTCAATGATAGGGGATTGGTCTGGCAGAGTGGTCCACTTTTTCGCTAGCGTTTTTATCTTTTTTGGCTCTCTTTTAGGATAGCGTTTATACCCTAACGCAGTTAAATGACATTAATATTTATATCAATTCTGGCAACTAATTTTTAGGTACTTTGAAATCGGCCTAATTTGTAATCCGTATGTTTCTGCCAGTTCTAAAACTGTAACGATGTCTATGATTAAAGTTACGGGTTGATATACCTGCTGCGCGGTGGATATGCCGACCAATTCTAAGATTAATGTTAACACCAGTTATATCTATCAAGCGGTGGCGATGTCCTTCAACTCTGAATGTTTGAACAACTAATCTGTGCCGGTGTCTGCCATTAGGTAGGGTTTGCATGTTAATACGGGTTCGCCCTCTAAATCCATGTCGGTGGTTCCGGCTTCTTCGAGTCACCCCAGAAAAATTATGAAAATGCCTGGGGGTGGTCTGTGCGAGTCTATGTGGCATATTATCATCTCCTTTATTTACTATTCGTTATATTATATGGAATATGATAAAGATAGGTGTTACAAAAAGGATGAAATGGAAATAGGATATAATTAAAAATGCTTGCAGGTTAACTTTTTATTAACAACTAAAAACAAAGTAGATGAAAATAAAATAACTAGTAAGTTGGCAGGTGGCACTGATATTCTTTGAACCCAACATTAATTAGCAGGAGAATATATGAAGGGAAATGAAGTGGAAGAAGAGAAATCCAAATTACATGTGATTTTTTAGTGGTCAATGCTCTTGAATAAGACTTTACATTAAATATTAATGAACATAAAAAGAGGAAGATACTAATGAAAAAGTTTAATCCTTTATTTAAAAAGGAATTAATTAATATGTTAAATAGTGCGCCATTTTTTACCAATCTCTCAATTGTTATTGAAGACATAGACGTTGGATATTGTGTTGCTACAATTGATGTAAAGGAAAAACATTTATCTCCTTATGGTGCTGTTCAAGGTGGCGTATATTCATCAATTATTGATGCCGTAAGTTACTTTGCACCATATGCAGAACTACCTGAAGACGTAGGTCTTATCACAATCGATGTGAATGTTAACAATGTGGGAACAATCAGAAACGGTAAATTAATAGCTAGAGGCGAAAGGATAAAGGCCGGTCGAAGTATTTGTTTGTCACAGGCAACTGTTACTGACGAGTACGGGAAGATTCTAGCCTATGGAAGTTCAAAACTACTTGTAACCCGGGGACTTCAGATTATATCCCAAATGGCCGGTTATCCAGCTAATATGCCGCCTAAATTTTTGAACGATGGCTAAGTATAACCAACTCGACGGGGTTAACTACACCTGTCGCACTTAATGATATAGTAAAGTCAACTTATAGAGCATGACCACAAAATTATACCTACATCTCTCTCATTTTGTACTTTCAGGGCATTGGTCTGAGAGTCTCACAAATTTTTCCAAATCTTGGTACAACTAAAATAAAACTTATCAAGTATACTTTCCCATTGGAAATTTAGTTATTGCAGTAGATTTCTAGGATTACCTAATGGTTTAATCTAAAATTCTAAAAATTATAATTCTTCGAATTAATGCTAAAGATAAGCATTAATATTCGATTTTGGAGTGATAATGATGAATTATGCTAAAAAAATAAAGTTGGCGGCATTTGCCGGCGGATGCTTTTGGTGTTTGGTTCAACCTTTTGAAAAGCTGGAGGGTGTTAGTAAAGTTATAGCAGGATACACAGGAGGCAATATGGCAAATCCATCATATGAAAAAGTATCTTTAGGTAATACTGGTCATTACGAAGCAGTACAGATAACTTACGATTCTTCCATTACACTATATCAAAGGCTCCTTGATACATTTTGGAGACAGATTGATCCAACTGACCCGGATGGACAATTTGCTGACAGAGGCGAACAGTATCGGACAGCAATATTTTATCATGATGAAGAGCAAAGGGAACTGGCTGAAGCCTCAAAATCGAAACTTAAAAAAACAGGCAAATTCAATGCAGCAATTGCCACCAAAATATTACCGGCTTCAAAATTTTATCCAGCAGAAGAATATCATCAAGACTATTACAAAAAGAATGCTGGGAGATACAAAAAATATAGAATTGCTTCTGGCCGTGAAGCATATCTGGAAAAAGTATGGGGCAAAAGCAATACAAAGCCTTCTAATGCAGAAATTATAAGAAAACTTTCACCAATGCAGTATGAAGTAACACAAAAAAATGGGACTGAACCGCCTTTTCAAAATGAATATTGGGATAACAAGAGACCAGGTATATATGTAGATATAGTTTCAGGGGAACCTCTTTTCAGTTCATTGGATAAGTTTGATTCGGGTTGTGGATGGCCCAGCTTCACCAAGCCGCTTGAAAAAGGAAATATTAAAGAGAATTTGGATAGAAGCCACTTTATGATAAGGACTGAAGTTAGAAGCAGGCATGCCGATTCCCATCTGGGCCATGTCTTCACTGATGGTCCTAGTCCGACAGGATTACGCTATTGTATAAATTCTGCCGCTATTCGGTTTATACCTGTTGAAGAAATGGAAAAGGAAGGGTATGCAGAATATATGAAGCTATTTGATGCCACGTAAATATATTTTAAATATTCTCAAACACCTAACCATTTTTTAAAATTATAAGCAAACATAACGGCTGCAGCCGGAAGCCAACAAATACAAGAGGATGCGTGCCAACGCGTCCAATTTGCCTGTTATATTTTTAAACCGAGAGGTTGCAGACTTCTGTCGAGTATCAACATCTTCTTGCTGAAAAAATTTCAAATCCTGCAGCAAGTGTTCAACGGTTTGACCTGGTAACCCTACCATTATTCCAGTGCCGGTCTGATAACCAATATCCTTGTATTAGGCGTTTTATTTTTGTAATAGTCAAAAAGGCAGTTTGATATAACATGGCAAGCCCTAATAGCAATGAGTATTTTATCCTTATGCGCTAAGCGTTTACAATTTTGCTTAATTATTATAATATTATATTGGGGAAAATTTTAAATAACTCCGAGTTCCTAAACCTAAGGTATTTACTATGGTTTTTGAGCCTGGGTATAGCTGGAAACGGCTATGCCTCCCGTGTTTGGAAAGGAGCACAAATAAAGCTTTAAAAAGATAGGTATTTTGTGTGCTTTTTCCAAAATACCTATCTTTTATTATAAGGGGATTTATTTATTAAAAGGGAGGTGAACTTTTTATCCATATTAAATCTCTAAAGGAGGGAGAATAATTGAATATCTTACAAGATCAAGGGATTATCCAAGTGAATAATAGTTGTAAAGCTTGTGATCATTGTACCTTTATATGTCCTACACAAGCAATAACCGGGAAAATTGGACAAAAACATCATATTAACCGAAAAACATGTGTAAACTGCGGGCAGTGTCTGATCAATTGCCCTTTTGGTGCTATTGAAGATATCAGCATGATGGATAAGGTTAAAGAAGCTTTAGCTGATCCTGAAAAATATGTCGTTGTGCAAGAAGCCCCTGCTATCAGGGTCGCTTTGGGAGAAGAATTCGGATTGGCTCCTGGAACAAATGTAAAAAACAAAATGTATTCAGCTTTGCGACGCCTCGGGTTTGATAAGGTATATGACACCGAATTTGCTGCTGATCTTACTATTATGGAGGAAGGTACGGAACTTATCCAACGAGTTTATAATGCATTGGGGGTTGAAGGTTTTGAAAACGTAGGGCCCCTGCCCCAGTTTACTTCCTGTTGCCCGGCCTGGATTAAATATGCCGAAGACAAGTATCCTCATATCTTACCACATATTTCTTCTGCTAAATCACCACAACAGATGTTTGGCGCAGTCGCCAAAACCTATGGTGCAGAACAACTAAATATAGATCCCGCCAATATAGTAGTAGTATCTGTAATGCCCTGTACAGCAAAGAAGTATGAATGCGACCGGCCTGAGTTTATAGCAAGCGGTTATAAGGATGTTGATTTTGTATTAACTACAAGGGAACTGGCTCAGCTAATCAAAGACAACAATATTGATTTCTTAAATCTCCCGGATGAAAGTGCAGACAAATTTATCGGGTTATCTACCGGCGCTGCTACAATATTTGGAGCAACTGGAGGGGTTATGGAAGCAGCCCTAAGAACCGCTTATGAGTTATTAAGTGGAGAAACCCTTGGTAAGATTGAATTTAATACGGTTCGAGGAATAGAACCAGTTAGGGAAGCAACCGTTGAAATCCCGGTTAAGGCATTAGGGAAAAAACTACCGGTTAATGTTTGTGTAGTAACCGGATTGAAACATGTTGACAACATCGTTAATGATATACTAGCTGGTCGTAGTAAATATCATTTCATCGAAGTTATGAATTGTCCTGGGGGTTGCATAAATGGTGGAGGGCAACCTATAAGAAGGGACACATACTAACAGAAGGGAGACTGGGCAATGAGTACTTTTACAGAAAAAGAAGGTATAACCAGACGACAGTTCTTTAAGGGAGCTGGAATGATCGTAGTTACAGCCGTCTTAGGCGGGATTTTTGCCAAAATCGGGATTGATATGTTTAAGGCCAGCACTGCCTATATTGAGGAAAGAATATCCGGCCTTTACACACTGGATGAAAAAATGGCATTAAGAAAATCTCATGAAAACCCTGAAATATTAAAGCTTTATCAAGATTTCCTATCACCAGGTGATGTAAAACCTCTTAGTGAGAAAGCCCATCACTTGCTTCATACCAAGTATGGTAACGATATCCCCGGCTTAATTGCCGAATTACACAAACACCAGCATACTGCTGCTTAATAAGGGGGGAAATAGATGAGTCAAATAAAGGGAAAAGTACTGAAACATTCTTCACAAACCCGTACAATGCATTGGGTTCATTTGGTTTGTTTTCTTATCCTTGGTCTTACTGGTATTGCTTTCTATTGGGATATTGGAATTATATATAAGATTTTTGGTGGGGCAGCCAACGCGTCACTCGTGCACAGGTGGACAGCGGTTGTTTTTACGGCCAGCCCCATCATTTATATTTTACTTAACTTCGACAGGTTTTCCAAATTTATTGATACCATTTCCCGTTTTACCAAAGATGATTTTCAATGGTTAAAAATTATGGGGGGTTATATTCCCTTTCTTAAAGGCAGTATCCCGCCTCAGGATAAGTACAATGCTGGTCAAAAGCTTTTAGGCTGGTTAGTAATCCTGGGATGTATACTATTTATTTTAACCGGGTTCCCCATGTGGTTATGGCGGCATGAGGTCCCTGCTGTATTTCTAAAGATGTGTTATACTGTACATTTTTGGGATGCCATAATTATGATGCTGGCAGTAGCTGGCCATTTTTTCCTGGCAGCCATTCATCCAGTATCACGCAAAGAATTTACATCTATGATGATCACTGGTTATGTTGATGCTGAATTCAGTTCTCATCACAACGAAAAATGGTTTAATAACCTACACAAAATATCTTAATTTAACAGCCTCCCTCCTAGGGAGGCTGCTTAAAACAACACTTTCCTGTTTATTCCCGTTCCCCTGACATTATCTGGAGTATTAATTATTGATTCGTATGGGGTAAACTATTCACAAATTATATAAAGGGGGATCGAAATTGGCGGAAAAAGGCAAGGAAAAACCAAAGGCCCAGAAAAAAACGGTAAGTACCGATGAAGCAATGAAAAAATCTAAATATCCGGCTCCTCCTAAGCTACGGGGATTAGATTAGTTCTCTATTAAGAGATTATCTCAGTTTAGCCTGCTTTATACCGGCAGGCTATATTTATGCAATGGAAAGTAATTTTGCAGGTCTTTTGCGGCTTTTCCATAAAACTATTATAATCCTTAATAAAGCCTTCTATCATCGCGATCATAGCATCTTTTCCGAAAAGGCCGGCTTCTTCTATCAAAACAGGATAAAATGGAGTATAAGTTTATGAAAATAATAAGTAAAGACAACTGTGCGGTCATTAGATGCCAGATAACGCGGAAGCAAGACTTTCTCATCTGTATGTATTGGGCGAGGCATTTATGGAAAACGGGCAGCTCTGGATAGGTAAGCCTTCCAATAGCAAGAAGCCTTTCATCGTTTCAGTTAAAAACGAGAGTGAGTTGTTGATTCAAAGTAACAAATTTGCCGAGAAGCTTGCCTTCATTGGAGGTATAGACTTAGCTGTTATCGGAGTCGCTATTATGTTATTCGGCTAAATTGGTTAGTTTTACCTTTTGGGCACGAGCAATGATCATATCGTTTTATCAGCCTGACAGACTAGTATATTTGGGTTCCTAATAGAACTAAAGGCACTTACTAGAACTTTTATGGAACATGATCGCCCGTATAGGCTATAGCACATGCCATTGGTGATAAACACGATACTGTAACCAAAAAAATAATTAATTATAGGGTTATACTCACTTATTTATACACTTTAACAGACATAGTTTTGAAGACAACATATACTTCAGTCCCTTGTTCAATGCCCAGTTCCTTTAAAGATTGCATAGTTATAAGTGCTTTTATGGGAATTCCCATATCAACAGTTACAAGTGCTTTAGAGTCAGCATTTAAAATGTCGGTTACTGTCCCCTTATGAATATTTCTTGCACTGCTTACAAATGTGCCTATACTTAATATGATATTTTCTGGGCGGATTGAAATTTTAACTTGTCCCACATGAGGAGTTTCAACATGAATTTTAACTGACCCAATATTTGCGAAGGTTCCATCTTTTTCTTGACTTAAGGTTGCTTCAAATATATTATCATAGCCTTTAGCTTTTAAAAGGTAAATTTCAAATTGGGTTTGAGATATACGTATATGCCTTCCGATACGATGAGCCTCAAGTTCCCCTCTTTTAATCATCTCATATACAGTACCTTTTGTTATTTTTAGTTTTTGCGCAATCTCCTCCGGTGTATATAAGACATCTTCGTTCAATTAATTCACCTACTTTGTAATATTTTTCCCATTATAATATTTTACCATAAAGATTAATCAATTATAAAAAATGGATTAGCTGTGAGCATTGTTT
>JBMNOV010000102.1:0-3999 GCA_050943255.1 Syntrophomonadaceae bacterium | reverse complement strand
CTCACCAGCTTCAACGGTTCCGTTGTATCTGCCATGAGTTGTATCATACTTAAGGAGATATGCAAGCATCTCCGGGCTTGTCAGATCGTTAATGGCAACAACCTCATATCCCTCAGCATCAAACATCTGACGGAAAGCAAGACGGCCGATACGTCCAAAACCATTAATAGCAACTCTTACTGCCATAGTAAAATCCTCCTGCTTGTGATAGCGTAAATAGTTTTTTCTATTTAGTATGGTTATATTCTATTCCATGGAATGTCTTTTTGCAAGTACAACCGCAGAAATTTTGTTAAAGATTTCACGTTAATTTTCATACAATCTTTCAGCTTTACCCGCATGTGGCTGCCAGACTTTGGTTCTTACTCTTCCGATTCCATCAAAAGTGTAAAAAAACTGCCGCATGAGCACTTGTTTCGTGCCTGCGGCAGTTCTCTGAAAATCTATATCATGCACATGATACTTCTATCTTTAATATAAAGCTCTTATCATAAAACCTTTATCGTTAAACCTTTATCCGATGCTTTTATCATTTTGTAAAGCCGTAATAAGTATTTACGCCCTTCACAAGCCCGTCCGCAAGCTTATCCAAGGCTGCTTCCGAGTGGCTGGATGCCTTATCTCCAAGCTCTATATCCACAGAAGGAATCGTGGAGTAGGATGTCTGGGTCAGATCCATATCCATGGAGCCGCCGGAAAAAATCGTTACTCCCTCCGCCTTTAAGCCGGAAATCAGGCTCTCTCCCAGCTTCTCATGCTTTTTCCAGTAGCTTGCCACCGGTTCCATCTTCTTCAGTCCGTCCGGAGTGGACATGTAAAATGCGCCCTTATCCTTATTGGTAGAGTCCCAGTGCAATGCAATATGGCAGTCCGCTTTGTTGTTTGCAATGACAGTTCTTGCAATATTGTCAAGCTGTACATCCGAGTCTGTCCGGATCATCAGTACGTTATATCCGTCTTTAAGAAGCTTCTGTCCAAGGATATGCGCCATTTCCAACGTAACCGCTGCCTCCGGTGTTCCATCCGCAAACGTCATCCCGGAGGATACTGCGGTTGCCTTGATTGCACCCGCCGCAGTTGAGCCACCGGTCACCTTGCGTGTTCCATCCGGATGACACAGAGTCTTGACCGACTCGCCGCCCTTGGTGCCGTGTCCCGCATTAACTGCGACCGTAATATCCTTGGGCTTTGATACATCCGTGGTATACAATACGGCTTTACCGGTATTTATTTTAGAATTTTCAGCATATTTCCAGTCCAGATTTAAACCGATACTGGTGGCTGCAAAAGCCTGAGTGCTCATCCCGAGCGCAAGTATACATGCCGCGGCAAACAGACGTAACTTATTCATTGGAACTCCCTTTATACTACTCATTTACAGATACATCTTATATCTTGATCGTAAAAAAGTCTAACGCAATTTAATGGGGCATGCAACCGACATCTGATTACATACCCCTTAAGACTTTCTTACACCGTTAAAGCTTTTGAAACCTTATCGTACAAGTGCAGATACAATATACCAGATCAGCACAATACCTCCCAGTACAATCCGATAATATCCAAATAATGCAAAGGAATGCTTCCGGATATACCGCATCAGGAAGTTAATGCAGTATACACTCACGAGAAATGCCACGATCATACCCAGGATCATATAAAACCACTGGGATCCGGAGAAACCAAGTCCATGCTTTACAAGCTTAAGCAGACTTGCGCCAAACATGACCGGAACACTCAGGAAAAAGGAAAATTCCGCAGCCGGTGTACGTGCAACACCTACAAGCATTGCTCCGAGAATTGTCGCGCCGGAACGGGACGTACCCGGAATCAGCGCAAGACACTGGAATAAGCCAATATACACTGCCGTACGGAGGTCCATCTCCCGCAGCGTATTGATCCGGAACTCCGCATGCTCGTTGCGGTGCTCAATCCAGATAAAAAGTACGCCGTAGAGGATAAGCATCAGCGCAACCACAAAGCCATTATAAAGATACTTATCTAAAAGATCATCAAACAAAAGACCAATCACTGCTGCCGGAAGGCATGCAGAAATAATCATGATCCAGAGGCTGACCCTGGAGGGGATCAGACCGGTTTTCCCCGTGCGGCGGTTTCTGCCAAAGGGCCAGAGCTGATAAAAAAAGCGAAGCACCACAGCCAGAATGGCACCCAGCTGGATCACCACCTCAAAAACCTCGTAAAAGTCATCCGGTTGCTGCAGCTTAATGATATCATTTACAAGAATCATATGTCCGGTCGAGGAAATCGGCAGCCACTCTGTAAAACCCTCTACCATGCCCAGGACAATGACCTTCAGCATTTCAACAAAACTCATACATAAAATCTCCTATTAAAATGATGCATGTACCATAATACCATAGTTTACATCTGCCTGCTTATATATTTTCTATCTGCCAGTCAATAGGTTCTATACCGTTTTTCCGTAAAAAATCATTGGTTTTGGAAAAGGGCTTCGATCCAAAAAAGCCGCGATATGCACTGAGCGGGCTCGGATGCGGAGATTTTAAAATGAGAAACCTGGGATTTGTGAGCATAGGTGCCTTATTCTGCGCCGGTCTCCCCCACAGGATAAATACCATCGGCCGGTTCTGCTCATTCAGCACCCGGATGGCTGCATCCGTAAACTCCTCCCATCCGATTCCCCGATGGGAATTGGCTGCATGCGCCCGTACCGTAAGCACCGTGTTAAGCAGCATAACTCCCTGATCTGCCCATTTTTTCAGATACCCGTTATTAGGGATATAACAGCCAAGGTCCTCATGCAGTTCCTGGTAGATATTTTGAAGCGACGGCGGGATATCCACACCCGGTTTCACGGAGAAGCTGAGTCCATGTGCCTGCCCCGGCTCATGATAAGGGTCCTGCCCGAGGATCACAACCTTGACCTTGGCTAACGGTGTGAATGCAAATGCATTAAAAACATCCGCGGGATCCGGATATATTTTCCGTGTCCTGTATTCCTTAAGCACGGTTTCATACAGCTTCCTGTAATAGGGCTTCCCGAACTCCGGCTTCATCGGCTCCAGCCAGTCATTATCAATCATATCGTTTCCTTTCATATCATAAAAACAAAGCGGAGTCCCCGGGAACTCCGCTTAATACATGTTCTTTAACGCATGATTTCTATCCTCATGACGGTCCTGTTGTACTGCCCACACTCAGTGTGCCGGAGGAGCTGGTACCGGAAGATGTTACGGACGAAGACTTGGATTTGTTGGCTTCATACTCCGCATCCAGCTGCTCGTTTACAGAAACCGAGCTTACACCGGAGGATGTCGTTGGGTTGGTACCGCTCGAGCCTGCAGAGCTGCTGCTTGTTGAACTGCTGCCTGTGCTTGAAGACGGTGTCGTTGCCATCGATGTACCTGAGCTCTGCGTACTGCTGTCCGATCCCGGACCATTACCGGATGCACTGGTACTTCCGGACGAGGTGGACTTGGATGCCTCGGCAGATCTCGCACTGGCATTGGTTGCTGTGATTCCGCTCGTATTAGAGGTACAAGCACCGCTTGCATTAAAGGTATAGTTAGTGCCATTAATGGACAACGTCGTATTGGCTGTCATCTTGCCATCGTTAAGATAATAGTAGGTACCGCCGTCATTCAGCCATCCACGCACCATCTTTCCGTTTGAGCCGAAATAATACCATACATTATCAATCTCCGTCCATCCGGTCGACATTTTGCCATTGGATGGATTAAGATAATACTTATTGCTCTCGGAATCCGTCTTCCATCCGGTCTCCATATTTCCGTTGGTCGCATTAAGATAATAATAGGCATCATCCTGCTTGAACCAACCGGTCACCATGGCGCCATCGGTACCGAAATGATACCACTTATTGTCAATCTTAGCCCAGGTATCCATAATAAGAGTGCCATCTCCCGGCTGGAAATAGTACCACTTATTATTGATCTGCCGCCAGCCTGTAGCCATCGCACCGCTGCTCTTTAAATAGTACCAGGATGTGGTATT
>JBMNOV010000017.1:0-35306 GCA_050943255.1 Syntrophomonadaceae bacterium | reverse complement strand
AGCAATATGGCATCAAAAATATTTCTAATCTCAAAAAAAGGTAATAATTTGAGAATAGGAGATAATAGAAATAGCTGAAATCAAGGGAAATAACCTCAAGATAAAGTTTAATGATAGAGTGGGAATAAGAGATTAGGCCTTTTTGTGCGGTTTTGCTTTATTATTTAAATAATTAAGCAAAACCGCTTTTTATTCTAGTTTATTCCTAGTAATAAGTTATTTATGGTATAATTATAATTAACATGATTTGCCAGAAAACCGGAGGGGAGAAAGATGCAGCAAAAGGATAAATTTAAACCAACTATCCTTTTAATGGGAGTAATTATGCTTCTATTATTGGTCACCAATTTACCCGCAGTAGGGGGAGAACCCGGAAAAGCTACAGCCAGCAGTTCCTTCAGTGATGTTACCCCCCAGGATCCCAATCTAATTTATATCCAATACATATCCCAACTGAACTTAATCAAAGGTTTTCCGGACGGAACCTTTCATCCCCGGGAAGGCTTAACCCGGGCACAGGCTGCGGTAGTTCTTGCCCAGGCAGCCAAGCTTTATACCCCGGCAGTAAGCGCAACCCCTTTTAGCGACCTTCCTGTTGATCACTGGGCAGCACCTTATATAACTGCTGCAGCTCGAGCTGGATATATCCAGGGATTTCCTGATGGCAGTTTTAGACCGGATGAGCAGCTTACCCGTGCCCAGGGGATAACTCTGGTTATGAGCCTCTGCACCCAGCCGGATCGAGCAGTTTTACCAGCTTTGCTGGATATTGATTCTAGTCATTGGGCTGCTCCTGCTTTAGCTACTGCTCTGGCTTTAGAGATGATAGGCCGGTCTCCTGACGGTAAAAATATATATCCTGATGCGATAATGAACCGGGGGAGTATGGCCCGGGCACTTGCTATACTTCTCACCCGTGATCCCGGTCTATACCAAACCAGTCTTACCGGGACACTTACCGAAATTAAGGGGCATGTATCCCTTATCCGTAATGGTAAAAGTCAGGTAGTTAAAAATGAAGTTACGGTAAGGGAAAATGATATTATTGAGACAGGTACTAACGGCCAAGCCAGAATAATTTATGCTGATGGCAGTGGTACTTTAATAGAGAAAGGAACAACTTTACATGTAAAAAAAGCAGCTGGACGCAGTTATATTAAGATCGATGGGAACCCGGGAGTTGCGGTAGATTTTTTACAGCTAGAGTTGAAGAAAGGTAAATTATTTACAGCTCTTGCTACCCGGCAGCAAGTTAAAGAAGAAAGTATTAGTTTTAGTGATAGAAAACTTTTAGCTGCCCGGGATAGTTTCGATATATTTGCAGCTCAACCGGCGGCCACGAATCAATGGTATCATACTGCCCAGCAAAAAAAAGTAAAAGTACAGGTTGATATGCCCTGGGGTGTAGCCGCTATTAGAGGAACCTTTATAATGGTTAACGTCAGTCCCGATGGTAGATGCAGTGTAAGCTGCCTAACCGGAAGTGCAGAAATAACCGGTAGCAGTGGAGTTACTATTCCTGTTGGCGGGGGGCAAAGCACAGGTATTGCTAACCAGGGAGCAGATCCTGATCTGGCTGCTGGTATGAGTGAAGCGGATAAAGCGGAATTTGCCCAAACATCTATCCAGGCTTGGGTAGTAGATACAGCACTGCAGATGGATCTAAATCAGGAAGCTCAACCTACCGTGGTAATAGTTGAAATCCCCGATTCGCTGACCGGTGAGTTAGAGGAAAGATCAAGCGAACCGCAAACCGAGGACGATTTAATCGAAACAATAGTAGAGGTTATAATTAATGCTTTGCAGGAAAGCGGGATTGAACTGCAACCGGAAATAAGAGAGAACCTTCTTCGAGAGATGAAGGGGTTAAGCTTACCGGCCCCGGCTATTCCTGAGCCGCAAACACCTGCACCTGCTCCAAGTGATAATACTGACCCGGGACCTCCACCAGGTAATCAGGCAAGATCCCAGCTTAGCAGCCTGCTTATCAGCGGTGGCACCCTAGCCCCGGATTTTACCTCTGCAACTACTAACTATAGTGTAGCGGTAAGCTATGAAGTGGGGAGCATTACGATAACTCCGACTTCGGTAGAAAGCATGGCTGTAATAACGGTTAACGGCCAGGAAGTAATTAGTGGATCAGCCAGCCCGGCCATAGACCTGGCGGTCGGTGATAATACGGTTATTATCAAGGTAACGGCTGCTGATAATAGTGAAACGAATTATACGATTACCATAACCCGGGGTGCACCAGTGGTTTATGGCAGCATAACCTCTATAGTTGATGGTTCAGCAATCGACGAACTAGGTATAATTAAGGGAACTACCGATGGTCATGGCCAGGTAGTTACAGGTGGAGGTATTTATATTAAAAATAACACCTTGGATAGATGGATTAAGCCTAAACGCGATCCGATCACAGGTGAATACATAGGCAAGAGCTATGTAGTTAACCGCAGTGAGGCTTGTTTAATTGGGCCACTAAAGAGTGAAGATGGTACAGATGACTTATCTGCCTGGGAATTGAACCTATCAGGTTTGGGATTACCCCATGGCTATAGTTACAGTATATACCTGCAGGTTAAGCTGGGCGGGGTAGTTAAGAGCGATCAGGCAGTTATTACAGTTAACACTAATCCTTTGGGTAACATAAGCAGTAATAACTCTACTTTAGAAATATGTAATGAAGAGGAAAGTGGTATTGCTTTACTAAGATTTAGTATAGAAGATACCAGCGGTGAACTGGTATTTGACCTGGCCCCAGACGAAGTTTGTGTGGTAGTAGATGGGGTAACTACCAGTTTAGGTCAGGCTCCATTCTGGATGTACAATTCCAATTACGGTTTTTGTTATTTTATCGGGGCTGATGGCTCTCATATTATTTCCAGTTTTAAAGTAGGCGGGGTTGAGATTTTAAATAAAAGCCTGGAGTTTACTATTACTGGTGCCGTTACCATTAATGGAAAAGTTAAAGACCAAGATAATAACCCCTTAAAAGGGGTTGAGGTAAGTGCAGTAGTACCTTGGGGTGGCTTGTGTGCTGCCCAGGCTGCGGGAGGATTAGGTATAGCTAGTATAGGTCACTTTTTCCAGTATAATATGGTAAACAGTGCTATAACTGATTTTGATGGCGCTTATTCTATAAGCTTACCTAGAGGTTTGGGGTATTGGTTTATAACCAAGTATGATTTGCCGGGATATAGGGCTTCTGACCAGGAAATAGAAATAGATATATATGACGCAGATGATATAATCGAGGTGCAGATGGTTGCAGATAATACCAGGCCTAATCATATTGTGACTGATACCCCTAACTTGATAGATGGAATGTTTAATCTTATAGCAGTGGATGACTTTCTTGCTGATGATAGCTGGTATGACATCGTGGCTTTGATTGAGGCCAATTGTGTTGATGATGGCAGTGGTTGGTGTGATGGTTTACTTTGCGAGTATTTCCCTTATATAAACCTAGATGGTAGTTGTATGAGCATAGAAAACAATTGTGAACCGGTAGTAATCAACCAGGACTTTGTCATACCGGCTTATCTGGTAGTAGACCGTGCTGGTAATGTAGCTGCAAATGATATTATCATTGATAGCAATTTTGAAGGCTGGGTTAAACTTGGGGGGAAAGCTGCTTCTCCAAGACCAGCCAGTGCCCTTTCTCTATTTTCTAGCTACTATGGCTATGGTATCTCAGAATTAATTTACAAAGATGAGGCTCAAGCCGGGATTGCAGCTTATACTGCCTATAAACCTGGAGGGTGGATAGAACCGGAGCTTATAACCGAGACTGAAGTAAGGGAAACAGAGTTGGCAGGCGGACCCTGGGGAATCTATGGTGCTTTTATTGATGCCAGCGGTACTGTACAACTGGCTGAACGTATCGATGTTTATAATGAATGGGATGGTAAATGGGAATGGGATTGGAACATAATAGCTGAGAAAACTGGAACTAATGCTCGCCTATTAAAATTAGGGCTAAGACTAATAGATGGGGTAATAGCAGAACCGGTTATGGTTTTTGCGGATACAGTAAGCGGCGGGTATGTATATGGTCAGTTTGCGTCATATAGGGATGGTGATTTGCATATTGCTGAACCTTTCTATATAGGTGCATATCCAATTATTGCTCTGGATCAATTTATTAATATTTATCAAGGTCAGTATGTTGGCTTTAGTACTGGCAGTACAATTAGTATCATGCGTAATGTTGAACCGGGTTGGGAGGAAATAGGTATATTTTGGATCACTGGCTTAAATGAAGCTGCAGGCATCTCGCTGGCACTTGATGAAAATACCGATGATTGTCTAGTAGCATTTGTAGAGCAAGACGGTGAACAAAAGAACCTTAAAGTATATAGAAAGATCCAGGGTGAGCTTACGAGTATTGAGGATATTTCTCCTCCGGGGATTATACCTGGGGATGTTCCCTTAAACCTTGAAATATGTGAGGGGATCATTTATTTAGGTTTTGCTGATAGTAATAATAAATTATGTATCATGCAATATGATGACTGTAATAATGAGTGGAATCTTATCGGACATATGGAGTCTGCTCCTATCATAACTCCTGGTTATGAGAATCTAGATATGTACGTTTATAACGGTATCCCTATAGTAGCCTATAAAGGTGAAGATGGCAAAGCTTATGTAGTAAAATACTGTAGAAAAGAAAGTCCCCAGTAGGAAAATGATATTATTGTTACTGGGAATATGAGTTAAGCTGTCAAAGGAAATATAATGGAACTGCTCCCTGTATGCTTGACAGGGAGCAGTTTTAGGCTGACAGCCTTAGCCAATATTCTAGATTTTTTCCCACACCTTATACCGGCTGAATATCTCTAATAGCTCCCCATCCAGTTCCCCGTCCTTAACCATAAACCCTAAAATCTTTAACGCCTGTTCCAAGGGCATAGCTTTTTTATAAGGACGGTCATCAGCGGTTAAGGCATCAAAGACATCAACTAGAGCGAGTATCCGGCCTTCTACGGGAATTGCATCACCCGTAAGTCCCTGGGGATATCCCTTGCCATCCAGGTGTTCATGGTGAATCGATGCCCAAAATGGAACATCTTTTAATTTACGGGTAAATGGTATCTTATCCAGCATTCGAGCTGTTACTGATACATGATCTTCCATGATACGTCGTTCCTGCTCAGTTAAGGTTCCTTTTACAACAGTTAAAGCAGTGACTTCCTCTTCTTTTAGCCATGGGTTTACTTGCCCGTTTTGGTCAAGATAAGTTCGGGCTGCAATTTCCTGTATTTTCCCCTTGATTTCAGCATCAATAAAAGTTGCCGGATTGTCACAGCGCAAGACTAATTCACGGGCTTTTTTGATGTAATTTTGTTCATCTTGCCACTCCTTTTCTAATCGGGCTAATAATGGCTTATTATCAAGGTTTTCTAAATATTTACGCAAATATTGGGCTTCCACACTAGTGTAAATGTAATCAAAACGTTGCATAATCAGTTCTAATTGTCGCTCCACCCGGGTAGCTTTATTCATTACCTCCAACGGGGTAGCGATTTTGCCTATATCATGAAGCCAGCCTGCCATAACCAATTCGGCAATATGATCCTCGTCAAAAAGAGCTTCTTTTCCATTTATTAGGCGTTCCTGATTAATAGCCCGGGCCAATTCCCCGGCCAGCAAAGCTACCCGCCGGGTATGATTAGCGTTATAAGGGGTACGGGAGTCTATGGCCGTAGCCATTACCTCAACAAAGGAATTAAAAAGGTTTTCAATGTCGTTTAATAATTGCATATTAGTAAGGAATATTGCTGCCTGGGATGCTAAAGAACTCACCACATTCTCGAAATAGGGGGCAAAAGGTATAAGTTTTCCGCTTTCATCACGGGCATTTATAAGCTGCAGGACGCCTATAACTGTGTCTTCATGGTTTTCCAGGGGAATTACCAACATGGAAAGGGTTTTATAACCAGTAGCTTGATCGAATTTGATGGGACCGGAGAAATCAAATTCCTTAGCCTGGTATACATTGGGAATATTTATACTTTTCCGGGTAATAGCAACATAAGCTGATACATTTTCCATTCTCATAAGAACCGGGGGCAGGCCAATTGGTTCCCCATGTCCGCCTTTATAGATGTTCATACTCTCATTTTGCATAATCCGGAAAGTTAGGCAGTCCCCTTCACACAAATAGAGAGTTCCGGCATCAGCATTAGTTATTCTTCTGGCCTCACTGACAATCATTTCGAGAAGCCGGTTTTTATCCTTTTCGGTGGAAAGGGCAATACCAATTTTTATAATATCTTCAACCTGTTCCAGTATTGCGGGAGTATATTTTTTCAAAGCTTGATCACCATTCCTTCACGCGCAGCTATATAATTACTATTGCATTTTTGGGCGTTTTTCTCTATTATTTCCATTTCCCGGTCGGTACGGAAGTTAGCGTGATGAAAAAGGACTAGTCTTTTAGCACCTGCGGCCTGAACGAGTTTTATACCTTCCTGCCAAGTGGAGTGTCCCCAGCCTACGAAATTAATATACTCCTCATCAGTAAAATGGGCATCATATATGATAAGGTCAGAGCCCAGCGCGAATCTGCACAAGTTATGGTCAATCTCGGGGTAGTGTTCAGTATCGGTTATGTAGCAACAGGAACGTCCCTGGTAATCCAGGCGATAGGAAAGACCACCATTAGGATGGTTATTTGATGTGGTGGTAAGTTTGATGCTGTCTCCCAGGTCAAAGGTAGTACCACTATCAAGTTCAATAAACTCAAATTTAGCGCCCATCTGCTGTAGGCTTACCGGAAAGTGCTGGTATGTCATCTGTCCAGCCATAAGGTCAGTAAAAGTGATGTCAGTTTTACTCTGTCCATAAAGCTTAAAATAATTTCCCTTCACAAAAGCGGGAGCAAAAAAAGGAAAGCCCTGAATATGATCCCAGTGGGTGTGGGTAATAAAAATATCACCATTAAGCTTTTGGCCACTTTTAACCAGCTGCTGTCCAAGTTTATATATACCACTACCGGCGTCGAATATAATTAGACGGTCACCGATCTGCACCTGAACACACGAGGTGTTACCTCCATATTTTAAGGTATCAGGGCCTGGTACCGGAATTGATCCCCTAACACCCCAAAATATTACTTGGAAATCTGAATTTACCATAGTTAAATCCCCTTAAATTTTTATATCCACAGGGTTTAATACATTATTATTGTATCGCTCATATATTCCCTTTAGTATATAAAAATTCCTTTATTATATTTATATTTGATTCTGCTAAAGTTAAATTAATTAATAGTTTATAAATACGGAAGCCGCAGAACCTTATTGGGGTTCACGCGGCTACTGTTTTAATAATTGCTGCAGGATGTCAGGGGATATTATTTTTTAATAATGGCTTCATTTCTCTCGAAAGGTTCAGAAATATCCCAATGCCCTGCCAGTGTATCGACATTTTGGCCAGCAATTAGCAGCTGTACCCGGTCAATTGAATCGATTTCGGTTAAAGTGTTTACAATAGAATTAATAGTCATGGTTTCGCCAGTACTGCCACCCCAGTGTTCACTTCGGATTTCTTCGCTAAAATCAACTGTGGCCAGACCGTCTTGGATAGTCAATGATAGAAGTTTACTATTGGCCGGAATGGTAGCACCTAAATTCTCATTGCGGGGGCCGGCTATTAACTCATTAATAATTGCTTTAGCCAGAACTTCGTCATTGTCCTCCTCAATGGCAAGAGTACGTTTTTCAGGAACCAGGTATTCAGCTTGCTCATCACTAAAATAGAGTACGGCTTCAATAGTACTTGGTTGGGGTTTATTACTGCCCTCAGGGGGATTATTATTATTGGGATCAGCTTGGCTAGAACTTTGGCAGCCCCCCAGGACTATAGCAATTAGCAATAGACCAAAAATAATAAATAGCGTAAAGCCATTTCTTTTTTTCTTATACAATCTTATCCACTTCCTTTCTCTTAGCTTTTGCATATTAGACATTTATAAATATTATTACGCTAGTCTATTAAGATTACTGTCAGTAGGCGGTTAACCAGATTATTTTATTATAAAAAAGCTCATAGCTGAATAATTAATAATAAATGAATATAAAAATAATATATGGGAAATAATTCAAAAAATAAAAAAATAGATTTAGCGAATCGCTAGACCGAGTACATAAGGAGGAGATACTATGGAGGAAATGATAAAATACCTTGCCAATAACCTAGTCGAGCAGCTCAGTGAAATAGAAAAAGAGACCGACTTCGAATTTTTAGCCACATTGGATGATAAGGATATTCGCAGTGAAGCTCAGCTGCTTTGGGATGGAATAAACAAACTAAAAGATCGCTTACAGGAAATTTAAATTCCCTTATTTCCTATGATTGACACGCTGAATGTGCTTTGTTAAGATCATGATATACTAATGATTAGAAACACGAAAGTGTGTCTAGGGTTCCGCATATTTGATATGGTCTGGTCCAAGTGGCACAGATGCTGTTTTAGCATTACACCGTATAGGGATAAAAGCCCAGGCGGAGAGGTTTCGGAGAAAAAGAATCCTCTCTACCCGGGTTTTTAGTTTCTTTGTGACAACTTAAGGAGGGGTTTGAATGCCTGCGGTAGGAATTATTATGGGTAGTGACTCAGATTTGCACATAATGAAAGAGGCTGCTGATGTATTAGAGAGCTTTGGGGTGGAATATGAAATGACCATAAGCTCCGCTCACCGTTTACCGGAACAGACAGCCCAATATGCAGCTTCTGCTTTAGAAAGAGGTATAAAAGTAATAATTGCCGGTGCGGGAGGAGCTGCCCACTTGCCTGGTATTATTGCGGCTTATACGGTATTACCAGTAATTGGAGTGCCTATTAAAACTAGTACTTTATCCGGGGTTGATTCACTTTACTCTATAGTTCAAATGCCCCGGGGGATTCCGGTGGCTACTGTAGCTATTAACGGTAGTGCTAATGCTGCTTTACTAGCTTTGCAGATATTGGGGCTAGGTGACCAGGTTTTGCAATTGCAGATGCAGGAATACCGTTCCCGGATGGCAGCCGAGGTAGCAGCCAAAGATAAAAAACTAAAGGATATCGGAACTAAGGCCTACCTTAGTAATAAGGAGGCCTGAGGAATGATCGAACGTTATACTTTACCCGAGATGGGTAAAATTTGGTCGGAACAAAGTAAGCTTAAAAATTGGCTGGAGATTGAAATTGCTGCTTGTGAAGGCTGGGCGATGCTGTGCCAGATACCGCCGGAGGCTTTAGAAGTTATTAGGGAAAGAGCCCGGTTTGACCTGGAGCGCTGCCGTGAAATTGAAGGTGAGGTACACCATGATGTTATTGCCTTTTTAACCGCTGTAGCCGAAAATGTTGGTGTGGAATCAAGATACATTCATATAGGAATGACCTCATCTGATATTCTTGATACCGGACTGGCTTTGCAGATGCGGGATGCTGCCGCTATAATCCTGAATCGTCTGCAGGTATTAAAGGACGTGGTGGCGGAGAAGGCCAGGAAATATAAGTACACCTTAAATATAGGCAGGTCACATGGGGTCCATGGAGAACCAAGCACTTTCGGGTTGAAAATGGCCTTGTGGTATGACGAAATAAACCGGAACATAGAAAGACTGAAACAGGCCCAGGAAATGATATCTTATGGGGCTATATCGGGAGCAATGGGAAACTTTGCCCACCTTGACCCGCGGGTAGAGGAATATGTTTGTACTAAGATGGGGCTTAAGCCTTGTCCGGTTTCAACCCAGATAATACAGCGTGATCGCCATGCTCAGTTTATGACTACCCTGGCGGTAATAGCCAGCTCTTTGGAGAAGATGGCAACCGAGATTAGAAACCTGCAGCGTACCGAGATTCTGGAGGTGGAAGAACCATTCCATGAAGGGCAAAAGGGCTCTTCCGCTATGCCGCATAAGCGTAATCCTATGACAAGTGAAAGAATAGCCGGTTTGGCCCGGGTAATCCGGGGCAATGCCATGGCTGCTCTGGAAAATGTTGCCCTTTGGCATGAACGTGACCTTACCCATTCTTCAGTAGAGCGGGTAATTATCCCGGATAGCTGCATCCTCTTGGATTATATGTTGGAAAAGTTTACGGCTGTGGTATCTGGTTTGCAAATATATGAAGATAATATGATGGGCAATATAAAAAGAACCAGGGGATTAATTTTTTCGCAGGAACTGATGCTGGCCTTGGTGGGTAAAGGCTTACTTAGGGAAGAAGCTTACCGTCTGGTGCAGCGCAATGCTATGCAGAGCTTTCGTGAACGCTTGGATTTTAAGGAATTAGTTTTGCAAGATCAGGAAATAATGCAGGTACTTACCTTGGAAGAAGTTAATAAGGTATTTGATTTAGGAATATACACGGCTAAAGTAGATTATATTTTCCAGCGCTGTGGACTGGAAGGATAACCAAGGGAGGAAAAGGGTTATGAAAGCCAGTATTTACGTTACTTTGAAAGAAGGAGTGCTTGACCCTCAGGGAGAAGCAGTAAAAAAATCTCTTAACGTGCTGGGCCATGATAATGTAAATGAAGTGCGGATAGGGAAATATATTGAAGTGTGGTTTGATGGCTCCGACTCGGACAAAGCGGTCCGGCAGCTGCAGGAGATGAGTGATAAGCTCCTGGCTAACCCGGTTATTGAAAATTTCCGGGTTGAACTGGGGGAGGAATAAGGATGAAATTTGCTGTTATAGTCTTTCCCGGGTCTAATTGTGATGCTGATTGCTATCATGTAATCAAAAATGTGTTAAATCAGGAAGTGGACTATGTATGGCATAAACAAGAGAACCTCAGTAGCTATGATGCCGTTATCCTGCCTGGAGGTTTTTCTTATGGCGATTACTTGCGTACTGGTGCAATTGCTCGTTTTTCTCCGATAATGTCCGCACTGGTTGATTTCGCCCGGCAGGGTGGTTTGGTAATTGGAATTTGCAATGGTTTTCAGATTTTATTAGAAGCGGGACTTTTACCAGGAGCAATGCTCAGGAATAAAAGCCTGCGCTTTGTCTGTGAAACGGTATATTTACAGGTACATTCCAGTAAAACTCCTTTTACCAACCAGCTGCAGGAAGGCCAACTTATAAGGGTGCCGATGGCCCATGGTGAGGGTAATTATTTCTGTGATTCCCCAACCCTGGAGGATTTAAAACGAAATAATCAAATAGTATTTACCTATAGTGGACCTAATGGGGAGGCAAGTGAAGAATATAATCCTAACGGTTCCCAGGCTAATATTGCCGGTATTATTAATCGGGAAGGTAATGTTTTAGGTATGATGCCTCATCCGGAAAGATGTGCAGAGGATGTGCTTGGGGGTACCGATGGCTACCACATATTTGCATCAATGATTAACTGGCTGAAGGAGGTGAAGGGGTAGATGAAGCAATTAAGCTATAAAGAGATGGGGCTTCTAGATGAGGAGTATGAGCAAATAAAAGAAATCATGGGACGGGAACCTAATTACTTGGAATTAGGTATGTGGGCGGTAATGTGGTCGGAACACTGTGGTTATAAGAATTCCCGTGCACTATTAAAAAAATTCCCGACTAAGGGATCCCAGGTAATCCAGGGTCCGGGAGAAAATGCTGGTGTAGTTGATATAGGTGATGGCCAAGCCCTGGTATTTAAAATAGAGAGTCATAATCATCCTTCAGCAATTGAGCCTTACCAGGGGGCGGCGACCGGGGTAGGAGGTATTGTAAGAGATATTTTTACTATGGGGGCACGCCCCATTGCTTCTTTAAATTCCTTGCGTTTTGGCGAACTGGATGATCCCGGGGTAAGAGAAGTATTTTCCGGGGTGGTAGCAGGTATTGCCGGTTATGGAAATTGCCTGGGGATTCCTACGGTTGCTGGTGAGGTCTATTTCCATCCTTGTTATAGGGGTAACCCTCTAGTTAATGCCATGTGTGTAGGGCTGGTTAATACTGAAGAAATAGCTCTGGCAGTAGCTAATGAAGCAGGGAGCCCGCTTATGATAGTGGGAGCTAAAACAGGGCGTGACGGTATTCATGGAGCTACTTTTGCTTCGGAAGAGTTATCCGAAAGCTCTCAGCAGAAACGCCCATCAGTACAGGTGGGCGACCCCTTCATGGAAAAGCTTTTAATGGAAGCTTGCCTGGAGCTTATAAAGGAAGATCTGGTAGCAGGAATGCAGGATTTGGGGGCTGCCGGACTTACTAGTTCTATTGCTGAAACTGCCAGTAAGAAGGGTATGGGAGTAGAAATTGATGTGCTAAAAGTGCCGCGCCGGGAGCAGGGCATGAGTCCTTATGAAGTTATGATTTCGGAATCTCAGGAAAGGATGTTAATTGTACCTCATCAGGGCAATGAAGAAAGGATTAAAGAGATATTTGATAAATGGGGACTGGATGCCACAGCTATAGGTAAGGTCACTGACAGCGGTATGTTCAGGGTATTTGCAGGAGAACAGTTGGTAGGTGAAGTACCAGTAGAAGCTTTAACTGCAGGTTGTCCGGTCTACGTCAGGGAAGGGATAGAACCTTCCTATTACCAGGAAGCGCAAAACTTTGACCTTAATTCACTCTTGCCGGGTAACTGCCAGGAAGCACTGGAGAAACTACTGGCTGTCCCTAGTATAGCCAGCAAGAAATGGGTTTACACCCAGTACGATTATCAGGTAATGACAAATACTTCGGTAGTTCCAGGTGACGGTGATGCCGCAGTATTGCGGGTAAAGGGCACGACCAAGGGAGTAGCTATGACTACGGATTGCAATAGCCGTTTTGTCTATCTTGATCCTTATCGGGGGGGTATTTTAACCGTATGTGAAGCAGCACTTAACCTAGCCTGTGTGGGGGCGAGACCACTGGCATTAACAAACTGCCTCAATTTTGGTAATCCGGAAAAACCGCATATTTATTGGCAAATGCAAAAGGCTATAGCGGGAATGGCAGAAGCAGCCAGGGTTTTGGGTACACCGGTAGTAAGTGGCAATGTAAGTCTTTATAATGAGACTGCTGCCGGGGCTATTTATCCTACTCCAGTAGTCGGAATGGTTGGGCTTATAAATGATATTAACCACCGCTGTGATATGGTGTTTAAGGATGAAGGTGATTGCATTATAATGCTGGGACGATGGCGGGATGAGCTGGGAGCCAGCGAATATCTCTACACTTGTTTTGGGCTGGAAAGCGGGAGCGTACCGCAGGTTGATCTGGATGAAGAAAAAAGGCTTATTGATATGCTTTTAGAACTGAATAATGAGGGCTTGTTATCTTCCTGTCACGATATATCAGATGGCGGTCTGGCAGTAACCCTGGCTGAATCGGCTATTAAGGGTAACAAGGGTTTTGAAATCCAGGTGCCAAACAATAACCAACGCTGGGATGGGGTTTTGTTTTCGGAAGCACCCGGAAGAGCAGTAGTTAGTGTAAAGGATAACCAGTTAGAAGCACTTATGGCAATAGCTAAACGGTATGATATCCAGGTTCAGGTGCTGGGCTGGGTAAAAGGTACTGATATGGTTTATATGGATGGAGATCAAGAAATAATCCGCCTGAATGTAAATAAGGCCGCAAAAATATGGGGGGAGGCCATAGAATGCCACATGAAATAGAAGATAAATTTAAGGATGAATGCGGGGTTTTTGGTATATTCCTGAATAACCCGCAAGATGATATTGATGCTGCTCGGACAACCTTTTACGGGCTGTATGCCTTGCAGCACCGGGGACAGGAAAGTGCCGGGATTGCCGTTTCCAATGGTCATAAGATAAATCTCTACAAAGGTATGGGATTAGTATCAGAAGTAATAAAACCCAGAAACCTTGAAGATTTAACCGGGCATATTGCCATTGGCCATGTGCGTTATTCTACTACTGGCGGAAGTGGATTGGTTAATGCCCAGCCTCTAGTTTTTCATTATCTTAATGGGATGGTTGCCTTGGCTCACAATGGTAATCTTGTTAACACAACCCAACTAAGAAAACGCCTTTCAACCTATGGTTCGGTTTTCCAAACCACCACTGATACTGAGATAGTTGCTAACCTGCTGGCCCGGTATTCCCAGGATAAGATGGAGGATGCCTTAGCCAAGTGTATGATAGATATGAAAGGGGCTTTTGCCCTGGTAATAATGACCGAGGACCGGCTGGTAGGAGTTCGTGACCAGATGGGAATAAGGCCTATGTGTATTGGCAACCTCAAAGGTAATTATATTTTGTCCTCTGAATCAGCAGCTCTTGATACCATAGGGGCGAAGTTGGTCAGAGATGTTAACCCGGGGGAGATTATTGTAATTGACCGGGAAGGGATGCGTTCCCAGCAGGTTATTAATTCCCCGCGGCGAGCTCATTGTATTTTTGAGTATATCTACCTGGCCCGGCCAGATAGCACCATAGATGGTATAAATGTATATCTGGCCAGACGTAATGTAGGACGCCAACTCTTTCATGAATGTGATATAAAGGCTGACCTAGTTATTTCTGTACCAGATTCAGGGACGGCAGCAGCCTTGGGGTATGCTGAAGAAGCGGGCCTGCCCTTTGAGGAGGGACTAATGAAGAACCGTTATGTAGGACGTACCTTTATCCAGCCTACGCAAGAGATGCGGGAACTGGGAGTGCAGCTGAAACTGAATGCCATTGAAGAGGTTGTACGGGGTAAGCGAGTGATTATGGTTGATGATTCCATAGTCCGTGGTACTACTAGTAAGCAGATAGTGCAGATGCTGCGTAATGCTGGTGCAAGTGAGGTTCATATGATGGTTGCTTCCCCTCCGACTAAATATCCTTGTTATTACGGTATAGATACATCTCGCCGGGAAGAGCTTATTGCCAATAATATGGAAAATGAACAAATACGTGAGTTTATTGGCGCTGACAGCCTTAATTATATTAGCCGGGAAGGATTGCAGGATGCCCTGGGACAGAGCTTTCCGTTCTTCTGTGATGCGTGTTTTAGTGGTAATTACCCTCTAACAGTAGAATCAGTGGAGGTTTAAATATGAGTAATAAGGGAATAAGTTATAAGGATGCTGGGGTTGATATTGATGCTGCTAACCAGTCAGTGGAAATGATAAAAAAATGGGTAGGAATGACCAAGAGGCCGGAAGTGCTGGCAGGTATAGGTTCTTTTGGAGGGTTCTTTGCCCTTGATAAAGATAAATATCAGGAACCAGTTCTGGTGTCAGGTACAGACGGGGTCGGAACCAAGCTCAAAATAGCTCAAATGATGGGGATACATGATAGTGTAGGGATAGACCTGGTAGCAATGTGTGTTAATGATATTTTAACTCATGGAGCCGAACCTCTGTTTTTTTTGGATTATATAGCACTAGGTAAGCTTGAGCCTTCTTTGGTGGAGTCATTGGTGAAAGGTGTCAGCCTAGGCTGCCAGCAGGCTGGATGTGCCTTAATTGGCGGCGAGACTGCGGAAATGCCTGGTTTTTATGGTGAAGATGAGTATGATCTGGCTGGTTTTGCCGTAGGAGTGGCAGAACGTTCCCGCCTTATAAATGGTAATGATATTGCAGATGGCGACCTATTAATAGGCCTGCCATCTTCGGGTTTACACTCTAATGGTTATTCCCTGGTCCGGAAAGTATTGCTGGAAGAGGCGGGTTTTAAGCTTGGTGATTCTATCGAGCAATTAGGAGGAACACTGGGAGAAGTACTGCTTACACCTACTCGTATTTACGTAAAAACTGTTTTATCACTCCTGCAGGAAATAGAAGTGAAAGGTATGGTTCACGTTACTGGTGGAGGTATAGGGGAAAATCTGCAGCGGATACTATCTCCGGGGCTGGGGGCAGAAATCGAGGGTTCTACTATAGATACTCCGGCAATATTTAAACTAATTGCAGAACTGGGGCAGGTGGCCCCTAATGAAATGTATAGGACTTTTAACATGGGAGTTGGATTTATTATAGCAGTTTCTGCACTTCAATGTGGTAAAGCTTTAAAGTGCTTGCATGATAAAGGGGAAAAGCCTATAGTAATAGGTAAGGTGATTTCCGGTGCAGAAGGAGTAATAATAAAATGATACAAGTTATAGAACCTGGGCGTTTGCAATTAGCGGTATTAGCTTCGGGCCGGGGCACTAATTTTGAAGCTATATTCAATGCGACCAAGTGTGGAGAGCTTAATGCAGATATAAGATTATTAGTTAGTGATAAGGAATCAGCTCCGGTACTGGCCAAAGCTAAAAGCTTAAATATAAATGCTGTATATATTAATCCCCGGGATTTTGAAAGCCGTTATGCATATGAGGCTCATCTAGTAGGGCTTTTTAAGACCTACCAGGTTAATGTTGTGGCTCTGGCAGGTTATATGCGTTTGGTAGGTAATACCTTATTAAATGCGTTTCCCCACTGTATTGTTAATATACATCCGGCTTTATTACCAGCGTTTCCGGGACTTCATGCCCAGCAACAGGCAATCGATTATGGGGTCAAGTTTAGCGGGTGTACCCTGCATCTGGTTGATGAAGGTATGGATACCGGACCTATTATTATGCAAGCAGTTGTCAAGGTATTACCTGGGGATGATGAAGAAACCCTGGCGCAAAGGATTCAAGCCGAGGAACACAAAATTTACTGGCGCGGTCTCCAGCTAATGGCTGAAGGAAGGGTTTACCTGGAGGGTAGAAAAGTAATTATCAAGGATTAAGGCATACTCGCACATTATGTCTTTTGCAGTAGACTCAAATTCAAATTTATAACAAAAGGGAGGTTTTTAATAAGTGAAAAGGGCGCTTATTAGTGTATCTAATAAAGAGGGAATAGTTGATTTTGCCCGGGGGTTGCAAAAGCTGGGATATGAAATAATTTCTACCGGGGGTACTTTTAAAACCTTGCAGGAAGCAGGAATTGCGGTTAAGCAGGTTGCTGACATTACTGGTTTCCCTGAGATAATGGATGGAAGGGTCAAGACCCTGCACCCTGCAATTCATGGGGGGATACTGGCCCGCAGAGATGTATCTCACCATATGGAACAGCTTGGACAAAACCAGATTGAACCAATTGATGTGGTAGCAGTTAATCTTTACCCTTTCCGGGAAACCATATCAAAGCCGGGTGTAACTATTGAAGAAGCTATAGAGAACATTGACATTGGCGGTCCTAGCATGGTACGCTCGGCGGCCAAAAACCATAAGGATGTTATTGTTATAGTTAAACCTGAACATTATGGTCTAGTACTTAAAGCATTAGAAAATGGTGAAGTAAGCCCAGAAATGCGGCTTAAATTGGCCTTGGAAGCATTTAGCCATACTGCTGCTTATGATTCCATGATTGCGGGCTACCTATCTCGTTTAAATAATAGTTATTTTAATGACAATTTTATTTTAGCCGGGGAAAAAATGTATGAACTGCGTTATGGTGAAAACCCTCATCAGAAGGCCTGTTTTTACCGTAATATGAACCCTGGAACCGGTCTGGCTGATGCCCGGGTGCTTAATGGCAAAGAATTATCCTATAATAATATAATTGATACCGAGGCCGCCTGGGAACTTGTTAAAGAATTTCAAGAACCTGCTTGTGTTATTATTAAGCACACTAACCCCTGCGGAACTGCTGTGGCCGGTACCCTAGAAGAGGCTTATACTAGGGCGTTTGCGGGGGATCCGGTATCTGCCTTTGGCGGTATTATTGCCTTTAACCGTAAGGTGGACCTGGCCACAGCACGTAAGGCTGCCGAACCTTTTATGGAAGTTATAATTGCTCCGGGATATGATGATGAGGCCTTGGCATGCCTGCAGGCCAAGAAAAACTTACGGGTACTGGAATTACCGCTGCAGAAATATGAAGAGCTGGTACTAAAAACCGTAAGTGGCGGCTTTGTAATTCAGAATAAAGATAGTGCGGAAATTGATATAAATAATTTGCAGGTCGTTACCGATGTTACTCCTACACCGGAACAGCTAAAGGAATTGGCTTTTGCCTGGAAGATAGTTAAGCATGTAAAGTCTAATGCTATAGTTGTAGCCCGAGATGGTATGAGCATAGGGGTAGGGGCCGGGCAGATGAACCGGGTTGGGGCTGCCGGTATTGCCTTGGAACAGGCCGGAGAAAAAGCCCGGGGGGCAGTTATGGCATCTGATGCCTTCTTCCCTTTTAAGGATACTGTGGAATTAGCAGCCCGTTATGGTATTACAGCTATAATACAACCAGGTGGCTCAGTCCGTGATCAAGAGAGTATCGAAGAGTGCAACCGTCACGGTATTGCTATGGTTTTCACCGGAATAAGACACTTTAAACATTAACAAAGATGAAATACTAAATTAAGTATTGCCAGGTAACAGTTTTAAAAGTGGCGATCCGGAAAAGTTACTTTCACGAAATATCTTAAGAATACTTCATTATACACTTTTACAGATTGTTAATATGATTGGCGGAGGTAGATATGGGTAAAAGGATACTGGTGATTGGTTCAGGAGGGCGGGAGCATGCACTGGTTTGGAAGCTGGCGCAGAGCCTACAGGTAGATAAAATTTATGCTGCACCTGGTAACCCAGGGATAGCTGAAAAAGCCGAATGCATAGATATAGCGGCTGATAATATAGAAAAATTACTCTGGTTTGCCCAGGATAAAGGTATTGATTTGACGGTTGTAGGACCAGAAGCACCGCTGATGGCGGGGATAGTTGACCAGTTTAAGGAAGCCGGTTTAAAAATATTCGGACCAACTGCTGCTGCTGCCCGCCTTGAAGGGAGTAAGGTTTTTACTAAAGAACTTTTGCATAAACATGGTATACCTACTGCCCGTTTTAATGTATTTAATGATATCGAAAAAGCTCGTTCTTATATACGAACATTTACTGATAAAGGCAAGCCAGTTGTAATAAAAGCTGACGGTCTGGCTGCTGGCAAAGGCGTGGTAATTGCCTTAAATCTCCAAGAGGCTTACCAAGCATTAGATAACATTATGCTTAAACATAGCCTGGGAGAAGCCGGAGACCAGGTTGTAATCGAAGAATACCTTTTGGGGGAAGAAGTAAGCTTTTTTGTTATCTGTGATGGCAGGGATTATATAACCCTTATTTCAGCTCAGGATCATAAACAGCTTTTCGATAATGATCAAGGGCCTAATACTGGAGGGATGGGTGCCTATGTAAATCCCCCTATCTATACACCCGAGCTTTGCCAGGAGGTTGAAAAATGTATAATTAAACCGGTGTTACAGGCAATGGCGGCAGAAGGCTGTCCCTATCAAGGGGTGCTTTACGCTGGCTTGATGATAACTGGAGATGGCCCCAAAGTCCTGGAATTCAATGCCCGTTTTGGTGATCCCGAAACCCAGGTGATTGTGCCCATGATTAAAGGTGATTTAATACCTTTGCTGGAAGCAGCAGTTGAGGGACGTCTGGCAAATTATCAGGTAGAGATTGAATCAGGTAGCTGTGTTGGCGTTGTGCTGGCATCTGCGGGTTACCCGGGGAGCTATGAAAAAGGTAAACAAATAATCGGGCTGGATAAGCTAAAACCTGAGACTTTAATTTTTCATGCGGGTACAGCCGTTAGAGATGGAAGAGTTTATAGTAATGGCGGACGGGTACTAGCTGTAGTATGCCGGGGAGCTGATATTAAAGAAGTGATAGAAAAGGTGTACCCGGAAGTAGAAAAAATAAGCTTTGAAGGTATGCATTATCGAAGAGATATAGGGCGTAAGGCATTAGCTCAAGGGGGATAGTTATGAGCTTTAGAACCAGGTTTATTCGAATTGCCATAGTAATGGTAATTATTTTGACTGTATTTTATATGCCGATGCGGGAATTCCTTAAAGTTACTCTTTTATTTGGGATACCTTTCATTATTTTTATGAGGTTTATATCTAAAAAAAGCGCTTATCCACTTGGCTGGGTAATATCTCTAATAGGATTGCTAGTAGTTGGCGCAGGTTATATTTATATGCTTAGTAATCTTCCCGAGCGGATAGAAACCCGGAAGATAGTCAGTGAGGGGGCAGCATTGGTAGCGGAAGGGAAATATGATCAAGCTATCACACTATACCGCAACCTGGAAAAGGTAAATCAAAAGGCCGAGATGCAGGAAAAAATTGCGGAAGCCGAGAGGGAAAAGCAAGCATATATAATACTGACCGAAGCCAAAGCGTTTTTATATAAAGGTGATAGAGAAGAAGCATTAAACAGGATTGATACTATACCGGAGAATACCAAGGCAGCGCGGGAAGCCAGGAGAATATTAGAAGAATTTGAGTAATACATATACCGTGGAGGGAAATGTATTGGAGATAACATTGGCTATGGTAAAAGATAATCTGCTAGTCAGGGAGTATATGTGCTTGGGGAATGATTATATTGGTAACATGGGTGCTATCGAGCATAATATACACCATGCCGAAACAACTGCGCAATTATGCTATAACATTCTTACAACTCTTGGTTTTCCGGAAAGAGAGGCCGAATTAGGGTCTATTGCCGGTTTCCTACATGATTTAGGCAATTTGATTAATCGTTATGATCATGGAATGTCAGGAGCAATATTGGCTTTTAATATTCTTATGGAATTAAAGATGGACCCACCAGAAATAGCTACTATTATAGGGGCTATAGGTAATCACGAGGAAAGAGCTAACGGGAATAGTGTTAATAACGTAGCAGCTGCCTTGATATTAGCTGACAAATCTAATGTTCACCGTTCGCGGGTACGTAAAACGGATATAGCAGCATTTACTCCCCGTGACCGGGTTAATTATGCTGTTACCAATTCCAGGTTAGATATAGATAGTGAAAATAAAGTGATAACTATGAATATTGACATAGATACTAGTGTTTGCTCAGTTATGGGTTTTTTTGAAATTTTTTTAACAAAATTAGTTATGTCCCGTCGAGCCGCTGAATACTTAAAGTGTGAATTTGAGCTGGTAATCAACGGGTATAAGCTGTTATAGCTATAATGGAGGTATACTCTTGACTTTCAGGCCTAATTGGAGTGATAAAAACACCGATATGCTGGTTAAGGCTCTTTTGACTCTCAAAAGTGAGGAAGATGCTTACCGGTTGCTTGATGATTTATGTACCATTAGTGAAATTAAAGCTATGGCCCAGCGCTTACAGGTAGCCTATCTTCTCACCCAGGAAATTACTTACAATACTATCGCTAACAATACTGGGGCGAGTACAGCTACTATAAGCAGGGTAAAGCGTTGCTTAAATTACGGTGCCGATGGGTACAGAAGGGTATTAGAAAATATAAATGGGGAGAAAAGCTGATGAAGAAAAGAGAGATACCCAAGGGATTAAGAGATCTGCTTCCGGCTGAGGTTAAGATGATGCGCGCGATTGAGAATAAGGCTTTCAGGTTATTCCAGAGTTATGGATATGAGGAGGTCATAACACCTACTTTTGAATACCTGGAAGTAGTGGAAAATGGCGCAGGTGGTAACATCCGCCAGGAGCTTTTTTTGTTTATGGACCGGGAAGGGGGCATACTCTCCCTACGGCCTGAAATGACAGTATCAATTGCCCGTTTGGCAGCAACCCACATGCAGGATGATTCCTTTCCCCGGCGTTTATTTTACCGGGCCAATGTGTTTCGCCATGTCCAGCCCCATCTAGCCCAGTACCGGGAATTCTGGCAATTGGGGATTGAGCTGTTAGGTGCATCAGGTATTTGGGCAGATTCAGAGGTAATTACTATAGCCGTGCGGGCATTGCAGGATATAGGGTTAGATAATTTCAAGCTCAGCCTTAACCAAATGGGCATATTTAACAGCCTAGTAGATGATAGCCATATGGATCCTGAAAATAGAACTTTAATCAGGAGGCTGGTGGAGAGCAAAGATCTGGTGGAATTATCCAGGGTACTGGAGAAGATGGCAATTGAAGAAGGGCTAAAAGAAACTATTGCGGCTTTACCAGTATTACATGGAGGGCCGGAGGTGTTAAATAAGATACCCTGGGCCGAAAAGAATCGAAAGGCAGCGATGGCAATCAATGATTTAATGCAAATATACAGTGCCCTCAAAATTAGTGGAGTACAGGATAAGATTGTACTTGATATGGGTGTATTGCGCGGTTTGGATTATTATACAGGTATCGTTTTTGAAGGGTACTCTCCCGACCTTGGTTATGGCCTGCTGGGAGGGGGACGGTATGATAACTTGATGGGTAAGTTTGGCCATGAATGTCCGGCTACAGGATTTTCTATGGGAATGGATCGTTTGGCACTGGTACTGAAGAACCAGGATAATGAGCCCCAGCGTTACCTGCTGGGTGGCCGCAATTACCGGTTAGTGGAAGATCAGGCCAGCCAGTTACGAGCCCAGGGTTATATAGTTGAGATGGATGTCGAAGGACATAATCGAGAAACTCTGGAACAAATAGCACAGAGAAAAAACTGTACTTTGCTATATTTGGATTAGTATGGGGAAAGGACACAGATAACGGTGATCCTCCGGAAGCACAGATTACATCTGCAAAATCTGCGTTATCTGCGTCAATTAATTTAATGGAGGAGAATGTTGTGCAACAGGATTATTTGACTATAGCTTTGTCTAAAGGGACTTTACTAAAACCGACGCTAAAATTGCTTCTGCAGTCGGGACTGCCGGTTACAGGAATAGAACCGGAAAGCCGTCAGATGGTATTTAGTTATGATGATGTAGCTATTAAATACATTATGTGCCGACCTACTGATGTACCTGCCTATGTTGAACAAGGTGCTGCTGATTTGGGGATGGTAGGCAAGGATGTTATTGTTGAGCAGGCTAAAGACATATTCGAAATGGTTGATCTCAAATACGGATATTGCCGTTTTGTGGTGGCGGTACCAGCAGCCATGCAAGGTATAAGTCTGAAGGACTTGAACTATAAACGGGTAGCTACAAAATTTCCGGCAGTAGCTGAGCGCTTTTTCCGCAGTCAGGGTTTGCAGGTAGAGATAATTAAACTGCATGGAAATGTGGAATTAGCACCAATTATGGGTATTTCCGACGTTATAGTGGATATTGTCTCAACTGGGCAGACCTTGCGAGAGAATAACCTGGTGGAACTAGTAAGGATTATGGATTCTACTGCCCGGCTGATTGCTAACCGGGTAAGCTATAGAATTAAGCATGAGCGTATTCAACCTGTGATAGAAACCCTGCAGAGAATTGTCAAGGAGGATAATGGCCAGTGAAGATCAGGAGAATAAAAGCAGATAGTCAAGAACTGGAACGCTTGCTTGATTTGGCCCAAATCGGTCAGAATGAATACCAGGAAATGGTAGCCGAAATAGGTCGGCAGGTTCGAGCCCAAGGTGATGAGGCAGTTTTTGCTTATACCCTGAAATATGATAAAGCTAGTATTAACCAGGGTAATTTTTTAGTTAGTGATGAAGAAATTAAGGAAGCTTACCAAAAAGTCGATGATGATTATATTTTCGCTTTAGAATCAGCAATTAAAAATATTGAGTGTTTCCATGTCAGACAGCTAAGGAATTCCTGGATGGAACCGGATGAACATGGTAATATTCTGGGACAATTATTTCGCCCGTTACAACGGGTAGGTATTTATGTTCCGGGCGGAACCGCAGCTTATCCTTCTTCGGTTTTGATGAATGCGATACCTGCTCAGGTGGCTGGAGTAGAAGAAATCGTTATGGTTAGTCCTCCTGACCAGGATGGGAAGATGAATCCATATACATTGGTGGCAGCTTCTGAGCTGGGAATATCCGAGATATATAAAATGGGTGGTGCTCAGGCTGTCTTTGCCCTGGCTTTGGGTACCCAAACCGTAAAAAAGGTTGACCTGATCAGTGGCCCGGGCAATATTTATGTAACCCTGGCTAAAAAAATGGTTTATGGTGAGGTTAACATTGATATGCTGGCAGGGCCTAGCGAAATATTGATTATTGCGGATAAACAGGCAAATCCGGTCTATCTGGCAGCTGATATGATGTCTCAGGCTGAGCATGATGTAATGGCTCGTAGTTTTCTAGTAACTGATAGCGTAGATTTAATAGATAAGGTTGAAGTTGAGATAGAGCGGCAGGTAAAAAACATGTCCCGGCGTAACATAATAGAGGAATCTCTTCAAAGAAACGGGGCATTTATACTAACCAGGGATATTAATGAGGCTTGTATGATAGCTAATAAGGTGGCACCAGAACATCTTGAATTGATGGTTGATAATCCTTTTGGCATCATATCCAAAATTCATAATGCCGGAGCTATATTCATGGGGCAGTATACCCCGGAACCTGTGGGTGATTATTTTGCTGGACCGAATCACATTCTTCCTACTGGGGGTACGGCTCGTTTTTATTCACCTGTTACAGTAGATACCTTTAGAAAGGCTTCTAGTATAATTTATTATTCGCAGGAAGGTATTGGCGCAGATGCGCCTGACATTATAAAGCTGGCAACAGTAGAAGGCTTAACTGCTCATGCCAATTCGGTTAGAGTTCGAAAGGGGAAGTGAGTATGAAAAACTGGAAAAGGGCGGGTGAAGTCCAACGGCGTACGGGAGAAACCGAAGTACTGGTTCAGATAGAATTAGATGGTACGGGAAGACACCAGATAGATACGGAGATCCCTTTTCTTAGTCATATGTTAACTCTTTTAGCTGTGCATGGCCTGTTTGATTTAATAATTACTGCCCGGGGAGATATAGAGGTAGATGATCACCACACGGTGGAGGATATTGGTATTACCTTAGGTGAAGGACTAAAAGCTGCTCTCCAGGATAAGAAAGGCATCCACCGTTATGGTGAAGCTGCTATTCCGATGGATGAAGCCCTAGCCCGGGTAGTGCTTGACCTTTCCGGCCGTTCTTATTTAGCTTATAATGTTGTATTTAACTGTAGCAATGTGGGCAATTTCTCCACCGAGAATGTACGCGAGTTTTTTCAAGCTGTAGCCAATT
Source organism: Syntrophomonadaceae bacterium (assembly GCA_050943255.1). Classification (GTDB taxonomy): domain Bacteria; phylum Bacillota; class Syntrophomonadia; order Syntrophomonadales; family Syntrophomonadaceae; genus UBA4844. Next base: position 10,471 of record JBMNOV010000017.1, on the reverse strand, counting down.
CAGCTGGTATGAATATTCATATTGATTTAATACGCGGTGAGAATGCTCATCATATTATTGAGGCTATTTTTAAAGCTTTTGCCCGGGCCTTAAAAATGGCAGTTGCTATTGAACCGGGGGTTGAAGGTGTATGGTCATCCAAAGGGAAGTTGTAAAAGATACGCTAGTCAGCCGGTCTTTGCTTGGGGTATTAGGGTAGGCTGGGGATGATTAGTAAGAGTCATACTATGGTGGTTATAAAAGGGGAGAATGTGCTTGATTGTAATTATAGATTATGGTATGGGTAATTTGGCCAGTGTGGAAAATGCCTTTCATAAATTAGGTTTTGCGGCTTATACCAGCAACAATCCAGAAGAGATAATAAAGGCTGAGAAGGTAGTATTACCTGGTGTCGGTGCTTTTGCAGATGCCATAAATAACCTGTGCCAATTAAATCTTGATGCAGCAATTAGGGAAGTAATAAGAAAGCAGACCCCTTTATTGGGTATATGTCTGGGCTTGCAGCTCCTATTTAGTGAAAGTGAAGAGAACGGCAGGTTCAGGGGGTTAGATATTATTAAAGGGCAAGTAGTGAAGTTTAAGCTGCCTAAACAGTATAAAATACCTCATATGGGATGGAACCAGGTGCAGCCAATCTCCAATAGCCAACTTTTTCGGGGAACTCCGAAAGGGAGTTATTTTTATTTTGTACACTCTTATTATGCTGTACCTGAGAATGAATTATATATTGCTGCAACTAGTGATTACGGCCCTGATTTTGCCTGTGCAATTGAGCGGAATAATATTTTTGCAACCCAGTTTCATCCGGAAAAATCAGGTAATACGGGATTAAGATTATTAAAGAACTTTGCTGCTTTATAAACCTTAGATAAAGTCGAGGTGAAAAAAATGATAATTTATCCAGCTATAGATTTAAAAGATGGTCAATGTGTGCGGCTAGTTCAAGGAAGGGCTAATGAAAAGACCGTTTATTCTGATACTCCGGCAGAGGTAGCAAGAAGTTATCAGGAGCAGGGTGCTAGGTGGCTGCACATAGTGGATCTGGACGGGGCTTTTAGCGGCATCCCTCGCAATACTACAGCGATCAAGTCTATAGCAGATTCTATAGATATTCCTTTTCAGGTGGGTGGAGGCCTGCGCCGGCTGGAGGATGTTGAGAACCTGCTTAATGCTGGAGCACGGCGGGTTATTATTGGCAGCCGGGCGGTAAGCAGTCCGGATTTTATGAAAGAACTTATAAATAATTTTGGAGCGGAACACATTGTACTTGGGTTAGATGCCAGAGATGGCATGGTAGCAGTGGAAGGTTGGGTACAGACATCATCTCTTTCGGCGTTGAATTTCGGCCAAGAAATGAAAGCTATAGGGGTTGAAATAGCTGTATTTACAGACATATCACGCGATGGTCTATTACAGGGACCTAATTTGGTCTCAATTGAGAATATGGCGCGGGAGACTGGCCTTAATATTATTGCGTCCGGGGGAGTTTCCAGCCTGGCAGATATACGTGCTTTAAAGGATATGGAACAAAAAGGAGTGACTGGGGCTATTGTCGGTAAGGCCCTATATGATAAAAGGATAGACCTGGCAGAAGCTTTGCAAATAGCAAAGAGTTAAAAAATAAGATAACACTAATTGTAACCAGAGGTACATTAGAGGTTCGTGTAGGGTAATTAATTAGAAACCAAAGGGAATACGGAGTATTCCAAAGATAATTATTATTTCTTTATTTTTATTAATTCAACTAAGGGGATGGATTTATGCTGGCCAAGAGGATTATACCTTGTCTTGATGTTCATGAAGGCAGGGTGGTAAAAGGGATAAACTTCGAGAACTTGCGTGATGCAGGTGATCCAGTAGAACTGGCTGCCTATTATGACCGGGAGGGTGCGGATGAGTTGGTATTTTTGGATATCAGTGCGTCCCTGGAAGGCCGTAAAACTATGGTAGAAGTGGTCGAAAAAACAGCACGGGAAGTATTTATACCTTTTGCCGTTGGCGGGGGGATTAGTACTATAGACGATATTCGTAACCTACTGAATGCTGGTGCAGATAAGGTGTCAATAAACTCGGCTGCCGTAAAAGATCCGGAACTGATCACTCAAGGGGCAAAAAAATTTGGCAGCCAGTGTATAGTAGTGGCGATAGATGCTCGGGGCCGGGTAAATGGCGGCTGGGAAGTATATGTTAATGGGGGGAAAATAGCAACTGGGATTGATGCTGTGGAATGGGCAAAAGAAGTGGAGAAACGGGGAGCTGGTGAAATATTACTCACCAGCATGGATAAAGATGGAACCAAAGATGGTTATGATATTGAACTGACTGCCGCTATCAGTGAAGCGGTAGGTATACCAGTTATTGCTTCGGGAGGGGCAGGAAAACTGGAGCATTTATATGAAGCCGTAGAGACAGGCAAAGCTGATGCCGTTCTCTGTGCTTCTATTTTTCATTATCGTGAATATACCATCAAACAGGCTAAGGAATATTTAGCCAGTAAAGGAGTATCAGTAAGATTATGATTGATAATATAAAATTTGATGATAGGGGTCTTATACCAGCTATAATACAGGATTATCAAAATGGCCTGGTTTTGATGATGGCTTATATGAATAAGGAATCTTTGCAAAAGACGCTAGACACAGGTAAGACCTGGTTCTATTCTCGCAGCCGGCAAAAGCTATGGATGAAAGGGGAGCAATCTGGGCATAACCAAGTGGTTAAGGAAATACTGTATGATTGCGATCAGGATACTTTACTGGTAAAGGTTATTCAAACCGGGGTGGCCTGTCATACTGGACATTATACCTGTTTTTACCGTGACCTTAATGGTAATGAAATCCAAAAGACTGTAACTGATGTTGATAAAGTATATTCCTCCAACGAAGGTCCGGGAATACTCTACGAATTATATGATATTATCAGTGACCGCAGGGCGAAGATGCCTGAAGGTTCATATACTGCTTATCTTTTTGACAAAGGCTTGGATAAAATTTTGAAAAAAGTAGGCGAGGAAAACGCCGAGGTAATAATTGCTGCTAAAAATCGAGTAAAAGCTGAAGTTGTTTATGAGGTATCTGATCTCATTTACCACCTTCTGGTTCTGCTAGTCGAGCAGGGAGTTGAGTTAGGAGATATTTTTGCTGAACTTAAATCGCGTCGTTAATGGTAGTTTTAAGTTTTTTGCTTAAAACACTGATCCTTAGAATACAAAAAATAACATAGATATAGCTAAGGTACTATACCGAAGGTAATTACTAATGCTCTCTGACGGGAGCAATCAGGGTTGCATTTATTAGTGTTTTTTATATTGAATAAGATTATAATACTATTTTACCTAACTGGTGAGTTAGTCCGGTGGTTATCTCTAGCCTAATTATTTGGTTATGATTTTCAGTCTGGCACTGTATTTCCACCTGGCACGTTTTTTGTCGGAGGTTGCGAATACCAATTACTATTTCTCCTCGGGTATCGCTGGGGGTAACAAGTAATGGCATTATTAATTCACCCCGACTGTGGTCAGATTGCAGAGGCTGTTTAAGGGAATAGCTACCTTCACTGCTTCCCATTGTAGTTATTTCACAGATCTCACCAGATTTTTTTCCAGCTGGACGGATTAAAAACAGGTCGCCCGGGGCTATGCGACCGGTCAAATCCACCAGGGGTATATCTGAATTTCCGGTTTTACCACCCTGGCGCCCGATTCTTGCCCGGGCACAGTTATTACTAACCAGGGTAGTTACCAAGGTACCACATAGCGGATCACCTTTTTTATTGCATAGTGAAGCCCTTATAACGGTTGCTCCCGGATTAAAACGGTATTGTGGAGCAGGTTTTAAAGGGACATAAACAATGGGCTCCGATCGGTCAAGACGACTGAGGCTAACCTCGAACTGTTCCGTAAAGTAGTACTGAGACTCGAGCACTATATGGTACAGATCTTCCTCCAGATCAGTAAAAACCAGATATCCTCCGGCTTTGCGCTGGAAGTCGGAAGGACGGCCGTTCAAATATACTTTAATCTCCTCATTACAGCCTAGGGAAGTATACTGGTCAATTAACCATAGTACCATAGATACTTTATGGCCTAATTTCAATGTGCTGGTTATGAAATTTTGCATATTCTCTCCTTAATCCCTTTTATTTTTTTACCCGCTACCGTACCCGGGGGGCTGCAACAAAACCACCGGTATCAATAATTACGGGATAAACCATATATCCTACCGATGTGTGATAAGGTGTGTTGGGGAATATCCAGATTTTTTGCATTTCTTCCGGCGGTAAAAAATACTGGTCAACCCGCAGTTCTTCTCCAGAACTCCCCAGATCACCTTGCAGATAAGCACTACCCAAAGTACTATTCTCATGAAGTACCTGAATAGCCGCACCTAAAATATAATTTTCATCATAAGACCGTTGCTGTATATCAGCATTGGAATAAGCGGTTAAAAGGTAATAAAGAGTTAGAACCAGCATGGGTTCTCCATCCCGCCGGTACTCCCGGTTCTGCTTTATTGAATATAAGTATAAACCCAGCTGTATATCACCTGTTTCAGCTGGTGAGCACAGTCCTATCATATCCGGTGAAGGGATTGGTTCTGGGGTGAGGTTATCTCTTAATACCTCGATAATTGATGCACCTGCTTCAGCAATCGCTGTATAACTAGCCAATTAACCGCCTCCTTAAAATATTTCTTTGACTAAAACCCATATTCGAAAATATAAAGCTAAATAATATGTTGCGGAATTATGATGCTTTATTTACGTGTTGCTCATAACATTCAGGGTCTATTAAACCCACCTAAATTTCCCCGTAATATTCGCCTAAGTCTTCCCGCAGCAGTACTCGGCCAATTTTTTGATATTCATATTTTGTTGCTCGTAATATATGCTGCATCGTAACAACTTCTCCGCTCTGGGCGGCAAGAAAAGCGGCGGCTAGTACAATATTTTTAATATTACCGCCGGAGATTTCAAAACGCTTGGCTAAAAAGTCAAAGTCTACATCTTCATGCAACGGTGTTTGTGGGGGGAACATGGATATCCATATTCGTTTACGGAATTCTTCATCAGGAAAAGGAAATTCCACTATAAAGGTAATCCGGCGCACAAAAGCATCATCCAGATTTTTAGCCAGGTTGGTAGCCAGTATGGAGATACCATCATATTCTTCAATCTTTTGCAGTAAATAAGCAATTTCTATATTGGCGTAGCGATCATGGGCGTCCTTTACTTCTGAGCGCTTACCGAACAAAGCATCAGCTTCATCAAAGAAAAGGATGGCATTACTGTATTCCGCCTCCTGGAAGATTTTCCCCAGATTCTTTTCCGTTTCTCCTATATACTTACTAACTACCTGTGCCAGATCAATGCGGTAAAGTTCCAGGCTCAGCTCATTGGCTATGACCTGAGCTGCCATGGTTTTGCCGGTACCAGGTAAACCGGAAAACAACATACTGAAACCTTTACCATAGGCTAATCTTTTAGCAAATCCCCATTGCCCGTATACAATATAGCGGTTTTTCATCTGATTGCAGCCATTAACCAGTAATTCAATAGTCTCAGGAGGTAAAATTATATCGTCCCAGCTATAATGGGGGGTGATTCTGCTGGCCGTCCGGGCCAGGTAATGTCTTCCTTGATTAAAACAGGCCTGGTGTAAGTTATTCAATGTAATCAGGCTAGCTTGCCCGTAAGCTGTTTCATGGGCTTGTAAAAGGGCATTTTTTATTTGCCCGGGAGTAAAGCGGAATTTACTGGCTATTTGTCCCCAATCAGGAGTCTCTTCAAATTTATAGCCTTGGGAAAAGTTTTCAAAAAGCTCTTTGCGCACTAATTCATCGGGAACTCCTAATTCTATGGTCAAGACATTAAACTTTTGTTCCAATTCAGCCAGTTGTGGTGTTTTTTCCGTAAGGATAAACAGTGGTCCGGGCAATTCATCCAGGGCATGGAGTAAAATCCTCCAACGCTCCCGGGCTGCAGCTGTTTCCTGGTTATCTGCTTCATAGTTATCGGTATAACTGGATAATCCTTTTAAGCAGGTGATAGCACTGAATAGTAAAGATTCTCTAATTATACTATGTAACGTTTGCTTTAACCGCAATTCGTCTAATGGCATTTGTTCAAGGTCAATAATAAAAAGGTTACACTCATAATACTGGCAAAGATGTTGTATTTGAAAACGCTTGCCACTACCAGAAGGCCCAGACAAAACAGCTAAAGGTTTGCGGTCGCTATCGTCAGTAACTACCATCTTCCACCATATCCGCAGACGCTGTTGAATATCCTGATCCAATAAAAATGGTTCCATATTGGCATAGGGATGGCAGAACTTTATTATATAGCTAAGTTCAGGGTCAACCGCAGTATTATGATAAAAAAAATCCACAATACGCCGGTGTAATTGCAAAGGCTGAGAAAGGCGTGTTCCGATGTTGCTGCTATCTTTATCAGCCTTCAGCAGGTACTTTATTAAAGGAGAGTTCCTGGTAAAAGAGGAAAGGGCTGTATTGCGTTCCCCATCAATTCTGCATAACAGTTTAAGAGCAAGATCTACCGTAGGGTATTTACAGGTAATATCATCTTGCAAATATCCAAACAGCTTCTCGTATTTACGGTTTAATTCTGTGGCCAAACATAAAATAACACAGTTTCTTTCAAAGTAATTGAGGTCAAAAGCCCAGGCTAAATGCTCCAGGGGCAAAAAAATGTCTTCGTTTAGGCTTATCTCTGCTCTAGCTTTAAGATAAGATTCGGTTTGGGAAATGGCATCCTGAAGATGGTATAATACATCATCTTCAGGACCAGGGCTTTCTTCCAATAGAGTATCAACTTCTTCTGCTGATATAATTAGTCCTTTAAATTGATTAACCTGTTGTTCGCTTTGACCGAGCTGTTGTTTATGCAATTGCACTTTAATACGCAAATCCAGTAAATATAATTCGCTCTGGATTTGTTCTCCACTATGGGCATAAGCACGTATGGTATCTGCATCTAGGGTATTCTTAGTTCTATTTGACACCTGATATCACCAGCTTCGAAAATTATTCATACCATTTCTTTTCTTCCGATTGCAGAAGTTTGCTTAGCAGATTTTCTCTCTTAGAAGCAGGTGGCTGCTGTGTATTAATGGGCCAAGGTGGCAGTGGTGGTGGTGTCGGTATGTTAGAATTATTCTGTTGGGTTTTGTTTTTTGCCATTTTTTGCGCTTGTTTTTGGGATTTAGCTTCTGCCCGTTCTCTTTCTAAAGACCAGTTGGATTCAGCTCCCATACGTCTCCGTTCTCTAAGTCTGGCCTTTTCTTGCTGCGCCAATTTAGCAACCTCACTGGGTTTTAGCGTGTGATCAGCCTTAGGTTTTTGGATCATTCTATTGGTATAAAGCTCCTTGCCCATGGACATCTGATCTGGAGCCAGATGTTTAAGCATAGCTTGAGAAAATTCCGCATCTTCTTCCGCCAGTTTACCTAAGGCATTACCTTTTTTTTGATCTGATTTGGCTGCACTAGCTTCTTTGCGATACTTACGGTCATCAATTAAGGAACCAGCAGCTAATTTACCTAATTGAACTCCAACTTTAGCGCCTTTAATGCCTGCGTTTAATATTGGCTTTACTGTTCCCTGGAATACAGCGTTAGCAGCCGGAGCAATTCCTAAGGAAGAACCCATAGATAAAACATTTCCAGTTGTTGTTACAACATCGCTTACCAAGCTAATTCCGCCTGATATGCCTTTAGTTATCTTGTTGGTAAAATGCTGATTAGCTATTCCCCTGCTCATGCTTTGAAGAAAAGGGGTTTGCATAGCATCTCCAGATTTATTGGCAGATGCTTTATCCCCTATATTTTCCGCTTTCTTTTGCCGTTTATGCTCTTTTACTGCTGAAGCTATTTCCATGCCGCCGCTCATAAACGGAATCTTACCAAGGATTTTTTTTGCTCCTAATTTGGCAGCAGTCTTAGCAATTCGTTTGGCTTTTTGCCCTTTAGTTTCAAATTGTTTTTCATAATCCTCTCCAGGAACTACCGAGTGCTGTCCGGGAAGATAGCTTTTTGCCTCTTTCAACTTATCACCGGCTACCTCTATGCCCCGTTTAAATTTCCGGGCAAACCAGTTACCATGGTCAGATTTACGGTCTACCTTATAGCGGGCTTGGAAACGGGGGTCTTCTATCATACTGGATACATCGCCTGCTTCATCGCGGGAATGTTTAAAGGCATCCTTTCCTTTACCGGTACCCAAGGCCTCCAGCTCTTGGGCTAGTTCGGCTTTGCGTTTTTGGGCGAAATCATCCATTTGCTCAGTGGAAAAGTCATATTTTTGTTCTTTTTTAACCCCAAGGAACTGCCTTTCTTTTTCGGATAACAATCCCGGATGGGTCTTTAGCCATTTCATATAAGCAGCTGGATCTCTAGTGGCATTAGGTTGATCCGTTATTGGTGTTGTAAGTTGTTTTTCTTTTTCCTTTTTATTCTTCCCCCAAGGCCAGCGCTGTACTGCCGAGGTCACAGTAGGCGAATTCGTGGTTCCACCCTGTTGGATAACGTGAGTTATTTCATGAGCCAGCAAACGCTGCCCGGCTTGAGCATGAGGATTATAGCGGCCTGGAGCCATATAAATATCTTTACCATGAGTAAAAGCTTCTGCTCTTAATTCCTGGCTCAATTGCTCAGCTGCAGAGCCGGTATGTACTCTCACTTGGCTTAAATCAGCCCCAAATCGCGATTCCATAAAATTCCTGGTGCTCTCAGGAAGCGGCTGTCCTCCGGACTGGTTTACTCTTATTTTGCTTTCCAGCGCAGAATCGGTTTCATAAGCTTTACCTTCATTTATATCAGATGATGACCTGGAATAGGCTCTCTGCACCATAGGCTTGATTGATGGAGTATTACCCTGGTGGTTATGGTGAGACGTATCGATTACCTGCTCTGCTACCCGGTCTGCTTCCCTCTCATAGTAGTCGTTAACCGGGCCTACGGTAAGCTTAGTCTGGATTATTCCACTAACCGCCTGGTTTCCTATTGCCTTTTGTAAACCCAGTATATGGGCTGGAGTTGCAGCCAGGGGATCTATGATTGTACGCTGTAAAACGTTTTTATCATACTCTGCCCATATTTGTTGCCGTGTCGGTATTTTTGTATACTGGTTAGATTTACTGCCTGAGGGCTGCACTTCTCTTTGTCGTCCAGTTACCAATTGATTTGCCATATCTCCACCTCCAAACTTAATAGTCTAACTTAAGATGGTATATCACTTTAAAATACCTTTTTATATCATATTAACCAATTAAATTCTATATGTACCATAGCTAGTTCCTTTATTTTTACCTCCCTTTTTTAGCAGGTGCCACATTATTAAGGACAGCCCAGACCTTTTCAGCAATCTCTTCAGGAACCCATGAACCCCAGATATCGGGATTGTTTAGTAGCCACTCTTGTGCAGCCTGTTCAGCATCGCCCCCGTTTTCTTTTAAATAAACAAGCATTTCTTTATTCTGTTCACGGGTAGTAGTATATTTTTGGAGAAAATCTAAAACCTCAGGAGCTTTTTCATTCATACCGGAACTAGCGGCTATAATAACCTCGTTTTCGGGATAAGAACAGGCCTTATTAAGCTCCCATTGTTCTTCACTGTAAGGATCTTCATTTAATAGCATAATTTTATGGCCGGCAGTAACAATACTAGGATCCCGGGCATAACCGAGCCAGGGAGATTCACGTTTATAAGCTTGTTCAAAAGTTGCCAGGAGATGGTGTTCTGAATCTGTAGAAACCAGCTCATAGAAGTCGGAGAGGTGGTAGTGTTTTAATTTCTCCTGATTAACCAGTTCAGCCGGCCACCCTCGGGGAGCATTGTAAATAGTAGCCTTACTGGCGGTTGCGGATAATTTAAATATTTCCTTGTAATGAAGAAGATCTTGCACTTTTTTCAATTCAGGAATTGTTGGTTCAATACCTCGCTCTGCATCACCTTCTATCATATAAAGGGGGACAAACCATCCCTGCACGGCCAAATAATTAGTCCCTAAAGATTTTACCTTACCGTTCTTTAAGATCTGATTCCATTGTTCGGAGTAATCAGATGTCCACACCTCCATCATTATATCTGCATCCCCCTGGTTAAGAGCTTTTAATAAAGGTATAGTCTCTCCAGCCAGATAAGCAGTCCCATAACCATAACCGTTTTTAACTATATAGCCAGCTATACGGTTATGTACCTGTATACTATCCCAATCACCATCAGCAAAAATAACCGAAGTAGGTGAGCCGGTTTGCTTTTTTTTCGTGGGGAGAGGTAGAACATCCTAAAAACATAGTAAGAATAACCGAAACAGTTAAAAATACGCAAATAATCTTCCAATTTCTTTGCATAAAAACTCCTTTAATAAAAATAGTAATTAATGTTATTTTTTTTAAAGTAATTTTAAATACTAGTTATAACTTTTATGTATTCAATCTAACAATATATGTGCT
>JBMNOV010000072.1:0-7888 GCA_050943255.1 Syntrophomonadaceae bacterium | reverse complement strand
TAACAAGTGCGAACCTGGTTGAAAGCTGGAACTATACTGATCGTGACCTGATTTGGCTTCTGGATAATCTAACCCCTGAAAGTTTTGAATGGGTTGACTTAAAACCTTTAGTAATTACAGAAGAACTCCGGACAGGTATTTTATCACAAGGCAAAATTTCCAATCTTAATCGGGTTACAGCTCGGATAATAGTAAAGGGGATGGAAGCGGAAAGTGGAGGCAAATATCCCAAAACTAGATATTTTACCAGCTTGGTTAGACGGATGGCTGCTGCCGAAAATTATTCTAAATTGTTTAGTTTAAATGTTGCCCAAAGAAAAAATATAAGTAATAAAATGGCTAATTCTTTACTCGGTTTGCAAAAAGGTGATGAGTTTTCTGCCCATAGTATATTTGAAAACATGCATCATCGGGGATTAGTCGAACGGATAAGACAGCTCTATGAGATATTTAGCCAGCGGGGAGACCAAGAGACTGCGCGTATATTTAAGTTAATGGCGGAATCATATGGTTTAAGCCAGGTCCTGGAGAATGGAACCTTTCTTACTTGTACTGTGTGGAGCTGGGCTAGTTATAGTTTTAAAGGGGGTCTTAATATTCCTACCCCTGCAACCACTAGTATAGAAAGCCGCTGGTTTAACCATGAGTTTCTTGAGTTCTTATATCAAGAGCTGGGCTATAATTCGCAAGAAATTCTCGATATTGTATATCGGCATATCCAGAACGGAAAAAGCCATCATAATCTGCTTGACACTTTGCTCCCAACTCGTCCCAAAGATGTAGCGGTAGTTGTACAAGAGCTGACTAATGAGCCTAGTAAACACTTACAACGCTATGAAGGGAATCCATTACTGGAACCCCTGGAAAATAGCGAATGGGAGAATAAGTATGTTCTTAATCCGGGAGCAATTCGGCTTAATAACCGGGTATACTTATTTTATCGTGCAGTGGGAAAAGATAATATTTCCCATATCGGCCTGGCAATAAGTGATGGGTATAAGATATTGGAACGTATTCCTGAACCTGTATTATCACCACAAATACCGGAAGAAGCAAGGGGATGCGAAGATCCACGGGTAATTCAAATAGGTGATAAGATATATATGCTTTATACAGCTTATGATGGCAATATCGCACAGATTGCAGCCGCTTCCATTAAGGTTGACGATTTAATTAGTGGTAATTACCGCAATTGGTGCCGGGAAGGTCTGGCATTCAAAAATATATGGAATAAAGATGCGATTATTTTTCCTGAAAAAATCAATGGCAAGTATGTAATGTATCATCGAATAGAGCCCAGCATATGGGTGACCTATTTTAATGAAATAAAATTTCCGTTAAAAGAAAAACACGCTATAATAGTCGGCCCCCGGCCAGGAAGGATGTGGGATTCACTTAAAATAGGTGCAGGAGCCCAGCCCTTAAAAACCAAATATGGCTGGCTGCTTATTTATCATGGGGTAGATTATAATTATGTATACCGTCTAGGGGTATTGCTGGTAGACCTTAACAATCCCCAGAAAGTAATTTATCGTTCACCTAATCCCATTCTTGAACCCGAAGCTGATTATGAAATTGGTTTAAGCGGAGCTTGGGTTCCTAATGTAGTATTTACCTGTGGAGCAGTTCCGGGCAAAGATAAAGCTATTTTGGAAGATGAGGATGATATTTTGGTTTACTACGGGGCTGCTGATACTAGCATAGGTATGGCTAAAGCTACCCTGGCTGATTTAATTCCAGAAAGTTATCGCATTATCCATTAGAAATCCATAGAAAACTAAAAATCTTAACAAAAATATGCTCCATATAGTAAAAAATGCTTACTATATGGAGCATGTCAGTTTTGAATGCTTTAAGTCAATCTTTGTATTTGAACTGACAGGTCTTTTTGGTTAATAAGTTGCTTAATTTTTGCAGGATCTTGTTCTCCGTTTAAATTTATTATATAAGTTTTGCCATATCCTTCATTATAGACATTATGCAGATCAACAACCATTCCTATCATACTGAGGCTGCGGTTTTTTACAAGTTCGGCTACAGAACCGTTTTCAAGAAGGTATCTAATCTGCATATCAACATTTAGTTCAGCTAATTGGGTAAACTTGACCTGGGGGTCTTCATTTAAAGGCTGAATATAGGCTATTTCAGTTAAGGATCTTTTAACAATGTTTAGTTCCCTAATTATAGGTTCAGGTTCCTTTGAATAATCGGAATTGGCAGCCTTAAGTGCTCCGCAATCGCTATGCCCAACTACTAACATGATGGGGGTATGCAAATGCATAAGTCCATACATAATTGAACCTTCACTAGTTTTTACTTGATTGCCGATATTTTCAACGCAGAAAATACGGTTAAAACTATCTCCAAAAATATTTACTGGAACCCGAGAGTCTGAACAATTTAAAAGAGTAATTAATGGTTGTTGATTAAAATTCGTTTTTTTTAAAGAAGCAAGAGGGAAATTATTTTCAAAAATAGACATAGCTTGTGCAAGACTTTTTAAAATATTATCTGTAGAATGAGACATGATTATACCTCCATTTAGAATTCTTATTTAATAATAGGAATGGTAAAGGCATCATGTCAATTTTTTTAACTAATTTCTAAGAAATAAATCCATTCTTAACAGATAATTCAGCATTTCTTAAAGCATGTATGTCACACATAATAAGTGATATAGTTGATTCTGCTCCTTGGTTAAGATTAACGCCGTCAATAGTAAGTGCATCATAACAACCGCCTGTTTCTTTATTATAGAGATAAATGCTATGAATATTTTTACCGCGAAACCACTTATGAGCCAAATCAGCCAACTGAAGGTATTCAAAATTCCCAGTTACTTTGTAAGCTTCCATACAGGAAAAATAGGTTGAAGCTGCATCTACCGGCTGTTGGTCAAAAAGCGGAATCGAACCGCCTTTATTATACCATTGTTGATTTCCGATAATATTAAGATATCCATCCCGGAACAAGATGCTATTAAGAAAGTTTAATGACTCATGGGCAATTTTAAGCGTTTTTTTATCCCCATTAACAGTATAAACTGAGAATAGTGCTTGAGGCATAATGCCGTTACAGTAAGTTAAATAGTCTTCAAACCAGAACCAACCCTTTTCATGTTTTATATTATAGAGGTTTAATAACCTGTTGCTTAATAGATTTATGATATTTAGTACATTTTCGCGAGATAATGGTACTTTACCTTTACAAAGAGCCAGCAAAGTATAAGCTATAGCCCGGGGAGAAGTAAAATCAAAAACTAGCGGTAGATTTCTGGTTAACATGTCATTACACAATTTTTGAATTTGAATCCAAGAGCAGGTAGCTCCCATACTACAAGCTAACAGGGCCCGGCCTACACTGTCTTCTGAGTCAAACTTGGGGCTAAACTTACCATTTAAAAGAAAGTTCGACCAGGAATCTGCCGATTGAGAACGAAAAAGGTAATTGGCATAACAATAAGCTAATTCTTCATCTTCTTTGAAAATAGAAATTAGCAGGGCACGGGCATTGTCATCAAGGGTATAACCACTATTAGCGTCAGGCTTATTCTTACGGGAGAATTGAAGTAAACCGTTACTATCAGTCATAGAAAGTAAATGTCTAAAGTCCACCATAACCGATATGCTCCTCTAAATAATTATGATTTAATATTTGCTTAAATAAGCTGTTGTATTGTTTACCAATATTAACCCATGTCCATGTTTTGCCAAGTTCATAAGCCCGATTTTGTAGTCTTATTTGCAATGATTCATCTGTTAATATATTTTCCATTAAACGCGAAAGTTCAGAAGGTTCAGCACTTTCTGCTAATAACCCTCTTTTGCCAGCCAGCACCTCGATAGCATAGGCATATGACGAAGAAACAATAGCACGTCCACAACCTATGGCGAAAGCCAATGTCCCACTAACCGCCTGGTCTTTATTGGGATATGGACTAAGATATATATCAGTCATATATAAATATTCTCCGATTTCTTGATCGGTAAGGAATTTATTTACAAAATGTACATTATCGTTAAGACCTAAGTCTAGAACCATATGTTCCAGCATTTCCCGGTATTTTTCTCCTTCGTGTTTTTTTAACATGGGGTGAGTTTGCCCCAAGATAAGATAACGGATATTAGGCCATCGCGGTACCAGATTAGCAATAGCTTTTATTCCAATTTCTAAACCTTTACCCGGCCCTATTAATCCAAAGGTACTAATAATCTTCTTATTATCAAATCCATATTTCATCTTAAGAAAGTTGCTGCCATGCCTTTTAAAATGAGGGACTCCATGAGGTATAACATGAATTAATTCCAGAGGAGCTTCATAAAGGTCAGTAAGCAGTTCTGCTGATTTACGGGTCATACAAACAATAGCTGCTGCATGGTGGCATAGTTGATTTAAAACTTGTTTTTGGTGTTTGGAAGGTTGGGGTAAAACGGTATGGGTAACAATTAAATAAGGTTTATGCAGGTGATGTATCAATTCTAGTATATAATCACCATCTTCTCCCCCGAAAATACCATATTCATGTTGGATAATAAGCAAATGCAGATTATCGTTGTTATTTATATAGTTGGCAGCCTTGATATAGTCTTGTTTATTAGACTGCTTAAGATCAAACACAACTTCACTTGGATAAATATATTCATAATTTTCATCCGAGACAGCCATTACCTTAATCGCGCAATTATTGTAGATTAAACTTTGCCGTAAATCCATGGAAAAAGTAGCAATACCACATTGTTTTGGTGGATATGTGCCAAGGTTTAGTATACTCATTATTTTCAACTCCTTTAAAGACGTTCCAATCTTCCTAAAAATTATTTTCCCAGATAAACGCGATACCTATACCTATAGTATCACTGGTGTTATATGATCTACCTGCCATTTAAGACATTAGATAGCAGCAACTAGTAAGTCCTGCTGCTGTAAAAAGGAAAATAATTCATCTTTAATTTTTGATAACGCCTCAGGAGAGTTAGCTTCACATCTGACAATTAACTCCGGTCCAGTATTAGATGCCCTAACTAATCCCCAGCCGTGGGGGAAAATGATTCTGGCTCCATCAACATCTATTATCTGGTATTTGGTTTTAAAATATTGTAAGACCTTATTTACAATTTCAAATTTTTTAATATCATCACTGGGAATCCTTATCTCTGGTGTTGAATAATAACGAGGCACATCAGCTAACATTTCGGGTAAGGTTTTATCACTATGGGATAATAGGGACAAAAGCCTAGCACTAGCGTAGATGGCATCATCAAAACCATAGTAATTATCGCCAAAAAACATATGTCCTGACATTTCTCCAGTAAATACAGCTCCTAATTCTTTCATTTTAGCTTTTATTAAAGAATGCCCGGTCTTGAACATAACTGGTTCTCCCCCCAACCTTTTTATTTCATCAATTAAGGCCTGGGAGCATTTTACTTCGACTATAGCTTTAGTTCCGGGATAACGAGGCATAATCTCGCGCCAAAAAATGATCATTAGCATATCACCCCAGATAAGATTACCTTCATTATCAACAACACCTAACCTATCTCCATCACCGTCAATTCCTATACCCAGGTCAGCCTTTTGCATCTTTACATATTCAATTAAATCTTTCATATTTTCAGGGTTAATCGGATCTGGGTGGTGATTAGGGAAACTGGAGTCGGATTCACAGTATAATTCAACTACTTCACAACCTAATTTCCTAAAGATAGAGGGAGCAAAAAGGGATGCAGTTCCATTACCACAATCAACTACAACCTTTAACTTATGAGGACCCAGGGATATTTTTTGGTTTATCATATGGCTATATGCATCATTTATATTTAATTGCTTAAGTGAGCCTCGAGGTCCATGATAATATGCCTTTTGTTCAATAATTTTCCTAATTTCCTGAATCTGTTCTCCATAAATTGTGGAATCCCCTAACAAGAGTTTGCAGCCGTTATAATCAGGGGGATTATGACTAGCGGTAATCATTATCCCAGCTGGAATATTTAGATAGCGTGAAGCAAAGTAAAATATCGGGGTAATAACCATGCCCAAATCAATAACATCGCATCCAGAACTTAATGCTCCTTCAATCATAAATTTAGCTATAGCGGGAGAAGAAGCCCGGTTATCTCGACCTAACAATAGGGTTTTTTGACCTTTCTTTATGGCATATGTACTAAATGCACAAGCGATATCATAAGCCATTTTTTCACTAAGCTCATTATCGACAATACCTCTTATATCATACTGGCGAAAAATATTATTCATTATTGAAGATTCCATACTAATTTAATAACCTCCATACTAATTAAATATAATTCTAATCTGGAAATAAATTTACATATACGCAATATATTTATTTATAATAGGTTAGTTATAAATTAAGTAATAAAAAACCTACAGGGATAATATAACGATTAGCCGCAGGATAAATTTAATATAAATAATTTCCTAGATTAGAGTTTTGTGTTATTTACAATAAATCAAAACGATTGTTTTGCTTCAAATTTTCAACTATTTGGCGAACATCTTGAGATCGGTCACGTTGAGAAATAAAAATGACATCGTCGGTCTCAACTACTAATAGATTATCTACTCCAAAAAGAACTACAGTTTTTTCCGCCTGTTTTACCAGGCAATTATGGCTTTCCACTACAATCACATCATTGCCGCAACATACATTCATATTATCATCTTGCTGTTTTAATTCCGCCAGAGCATTCCAACTGCCTAAATCAGACCAGCCGAAATTAGCTGGGATTACCGCCATACGATCAGATTTTTCGGCTATTCCGTAATCTAAGCTAATATCAGGTAGATTATCATAGGAATGAATGTATTCATCATAACCAAGAATCATCCTGTTATAAACATCAGGTAAATACTTACGGAATTCCTCCATAAAGACTGAGCCTTTACCCACATATATTCCAGCATTCCACATGTGCTGGCCGCTGCTGAAATAATTATTAGCGGTTGGTAAATCAGGCTTTTCGCAAAAAGAACTAACCTGGTATACATCAGGTAAGTCAGCAATCTCCCATTTAGTTTTTTCAATATAGCCATATCCGGTTTCAGGTCGGGTGGGGGATATGCCTATAGTTGCGAGGTGATTATATTGAGCAGCTCTTTGAGCTCTTAAAAGAGTTTGACTAAAGCCCTCAATATCTAACACATGATGATCAGCAGGGAATATTCCTAGAATCTTATCAGAACATGTACTCAAATAACGAGCTAAAACAAGACCTACAGCAGGTGCCGTATTCTTTCCTTGAGGCTCAGTGAGTATCTCTATAAAATGATTATCCTTACGCTGATTAAGTAATTTCTCGATAGCAGGTGCAAGCTCATCACTGGTTATAATAACTATTCGTTCGGAACCGGCATTTACTAACCTATCAATGGTATCGTCCAGCATTGACTTGCTGCTAGTAAGCTTACAAAGTTGCTTGGGGCGTTTTTGCCTGCTTTCCGGCCACAAACGTAACCCTTTTCCACCTGCTAAAATTACTGATATCATATTTATTGTACCCCCATGTTAACTTGCCACTTATAGTCTATGATAATTGCACCTTTTTATATTCTCTTTACAGTTTGTCTCATCGATTAGAGATTGATACTTTTAATAAAAAAATAGTGTGGTATAAAAGCATACAACTTCACAGTGTGTAAAATTTATTGTTAAATGAGGGCTTTTTGTCACGTAATCAGGTTTAAGTTAAATAGAAAATAATTATAAAATAAAAATTTTTGATGGTGTTGACATTTGTCGAACCAGATGGTATTATAAGTTTTGCGCCCGAGAGAAAGGGCAGCAGGATCTCAATAAAACAGAACAGCAAGGAAGAAGTGCGGGAGGGAAGGCAAAAGCATTCTGAAGAGAAGGAATGAGAGCCCGACC
>JBMNOV010000071.1:0-7932 GCA_050943255.1 Syntrophomonadaceae bacterium | reverse complement strand
GCCAGATAGTGAGCAAAGTGGCTCACTTTTAAACTAGCATTAGTGGCTCAGTTTTTAATCAGCACAGTGGTTCACTTTTTGGTTGACATTCGCAATCAGTTTAGGTAAATTAACATTAATGCTAGCATATAATAATGCCAGCATTAGGATTTACCCATAATCATGGTAATAAGGGTAAAATTAACAATATATATTATTAAGATATGGTATCCTTTAATATAGATTATATATTGGTATGACTTAAGGAGATCTTTCATATGCCTGATTCCCAATTGACAAAACGAGCTTTATCATCTGCAATGAAAGAACTTATGGCTGAGTATCCAATGGAAAAAATAAAAATAGGGGATATTGTTGAGCGCTGTAATATGAATCGCCAGAGTTTTTATTATCATTTTAAGGATAAATATGATTTGGTAAATTGGATATATTATACTGAGTTTTTTGAAGGGATACAAAATTCATTTGAAAAACCTGGTTGGAAATTAATAGAGAAAATATGTAAATTTTTTTATAAAAATAGAGTATTTTATAGCAATGCTTTACAGGTTACCGGGCAGAATTCTTTTTCTGAGTATTTTGAAGAAGTTATGCATCCGCTTATTCTTTCCCAGTACCAAGAGATTTTTGGGGACGATGAAGATAATGACTTTTATGCGACCTTTTTTGCCGATGCTATTCGGGTTGCAATTACCAGATGGCTGCTTGAAGGAGCCAAAATACCACCTGGAAAGCTGGTAAGGCTGATGAAAAGGGCTACTACAGGGGCTGCCTATAAGTTATAAAAGATGTCAATTATACGTTTAAGATTGAATATGCTGGACTTTAGGCATGGTTTTTTGGAAAATGGCTTGTAAAGATTGGGTGCGGATGTTGATTTCATCCGGCATATAATTATTGGCATTAACAGCTATTTGTCCATCGCCCTTTATAGTGATAAAATAGTTCTCTGCGGGGAAATTTCGTTCCTCAGAATAGGCTAAATCGTGGTAGAAATCGAAGATTATGAACGGGTACTTATTTGCATCTTTGACTGAATGCATCATTTGCGTAAAGTGCTCTTTATTTAGGAATTTATTTAGATGTTGACGTACGAGAAAAATAAATGTACAGTGGTTTTCTCTTATCTGTTGAAAATGGGAATCACCTAATACCTGTTTATAATTGCCATCATTATATTCACTATATGCACCATATAAACATTTTTTATCAAGTAGTAATTGAGAGGCTCCCAAACATGCCTGATTATCTTCTCCTGGTTTTATTGCCAGAGCTACCGCAATATTACTTGCTTTCAACACGGCGGAGGCTATTTCTGCGGTTATAATCTCTGGTTCCACTAATAAAAAAAACGCACTATAGTTATGGGTAGATAACATTTCAATCAGTTTCTTCAAATACGTTTCGTTTTGATTAACAAAGAATATTCCACAGTAAATACCTAATGACTCACCGCAGTTTAAAACTTCAGAAATCTCAGGAATTGATAAGATATTTTGAGTTTCTTCCCTAAAATCATATAATAACACCCAGGGAATATTATAGCCTTGTTCTTTTTCGTATCTTCTTAACTTTTGTATCCCGTAGGTTAAACTATCATAAGCCAAATGTATCCCAAAATCCTGGATAATTTTATGTTCGACATTGTGGACGATATACTTAGCCAGTTCATAATAAGGACTGTTTTCATTAGTAAGCATTTGCTGGGTTTTGCGAAAGAAATCTTGTAAAAAACGTCCCCCTGCGAGATGGGTTCCTAGATCTACCAAGTTGCGGATTCCGCGGCCTGGGTTTTCTCGTATATCCCGGATGCTTTTATCTAGCGCAACCTTAATCATGGTATATGCCATTATCCTACCTTTATTCATAATAGTATATTCCACCTTTCACCCACCTTTTTAATATATCCTTTTTTACTAACTGATAACAATAGACATATTGGGAAAATGTCAAAAAGTATGACATCTAATTACAAGTGTCTTTTTTTTGGACGCTCTGTTTTTTTGTCTAATGAATGCCCCTGTAAATTTTTTTATAATCAAAAGTAAATAATATTCTATAAAAGGAGGGTTTCGCATGAGTGAAAAGAGTATGGTAGAAACCGTGCAAGTTTTAGGACTGAAAAAAGCACTAGCTTATCTGGATTCTGATCCAGATAAGAATATCCCCCGACTAATGGATTGGGTTATTAAGGCTGATAGAGATGACAAACATGTAGCACCACAGGCACGAAAGGTTAAAAATGCGCTCGGAGACCAGGATAATAATTGGTATAAGCTTATGAAAAGCCTATGGACGGATATCGATGATGGAGTACGAAGGAAGGCATTTGAAAATTTTTTAGTTAATGCAACGGTAATTGGAACCAAGCGCCAGGACAAAGCTATGGAGAAGTACGGATGTAATATTCCCTGGGCGATTTTACTTGACCCAACATCAGCTTGTAATTTGCATTGTGTTGGGTGCTGGGCAGCTGAGTATGGTAACAGGCTTAATATGGATTACAATACATTGGATAGTATTATAAAGCAAGGTAAAGAATTAGGTGTATTTTTCTATATCTACTCGGGTGGGGAACCGTTAGTACGAAAATATGACATAATAAAATTATGTGAGACGCATAATGACTGTGCCTTTTTGGCATTTACCAACGGGACATTAATTGATGAAAAGTTCGCCGATGATATGCTACGGGTAAGAAATTTTGCACCGGCTATTAGTGTAGAGGGTTTCGCGGAAGAAACTGATGCCCGGCGAGGTCATGGAACCTACCAGGCAGTAGTAAAAGCAATGGAAATTCTTAAGAAAAAGAAATTACCTTTTGGTATATCCTGTTGTTATACCCGTCAAAATGCTGAAATTATAGGCAGCGAAGAATACATTGATGATATGATCGAAAAAGGTGCCAAATTTGCGTGGTTTTTTACTTATATCCCGGTTGGAGCTCACGCTGTTTCAGAATTAATAGCTACTGCCGAGCAGCGAGAATTTATGTATCATCAAGTTCGTTCTTTCCGCAAAACTAAACCGATTTTTATTATGGATTTTTGGAATGATGGTGAATATTCTCTGGGATGTATTGCTGGCGGACGTCGTTACTTGCATATTAATGCCAATGGTGATATTGAACCTTGCGCATTTATTCATTATTCAGATAGCAACATTTACGAAAAAACCTTACTTGATGCTCTGAGATCGCCGCTGTTTATGCAGTATCACTATAACCAGCCATTTAATGATAACCATTTACGTCCCTGTCCATTACTTGATAATAATGGCAGTTTAGCAGAAATGGTTGATAAATCAGGAGCGAAATCAACCGATCTAGAAAACCCTGAAGATGTACACGAACTTTGCAGAAAATGCAAGGAAGCAGCTGATAATTGGGCACCTGTTGCAGATAGGCTTTGGCAGGAATCATTACATTATAAAATCAGCGAAAAATGCAAAAAAGTTATATAGGGAAACAAAATATTAAGACATAATTATGTGAACCAGAAGGATGCCCACCTCTGGTTCACATAACTGTTTTATCCCTATTAATAATACAGTGTATTTTAAAGAAGGGCCCTATATAGATTAAAAGCAAATAAAAGGTAAATTGTTTCTTCGACTATACGTATTGCGGAGCCAGCCCATAGCCAACAATAATTTTGAAAAACATCAATATTCCCCTTTTTCTTTTCCTGGATAGCTAAAGTGATTGACGACATCCCAGTGTTGAATGACAAAAAAGCAGTTATCAGGCTAATAAATACTATTATTGCATATATAACACCTAGGATAATAGCTAGCGTTCGCCACCGCTCTAAGATTAACATGATTGCATAAGCGATAGCCCCGAAAATGATTATATTTTTTATAGCATTAATAGCAATTTTTCTAAAAACCTGTTTTCCGACCATTATTTATTCCTCCGTTAATTTATCCTGTAATCTTATATTTAATCTTTCCTTAAGATTCAACTAATTATAAGATATGTGCTCTAATAAGTCAGTAATTATGTTCCCGTTTACTTAAAACCTTTATCTTGTGATTTTTCAAAATGTAGGTTCAGGCCGGACAAGGAGTAGACTTTTATAGGGTGGGTAAAGCCCTTAACTAATTCTTCTCCCACATAATAGAGGGAATTCTTGACTTCTCCTTCTGGTAAAACATTATAGGTGCGTTCTGAAACTAGGATAAGGGTCTCAAAAAGCTTAGTTAAAGCTTCTGTACGGGAAGCCAGGTTTACATCTTCTCCAATAAGAGTATAATCCATACGTTCAGGACTCCCGACATTACCCACAACTGCCGGACCAGTATTAATACCAACAGCTACCAACAGGGGGGGGGAGCCATCCTTTTCCTCCCATATCTTATTAAGTTTATTAATTTCATCTTGAATCCCAGCAGCTGCATTAATAGCTCTTTGGGCATGGTCTTCATAATCTACAGGGGCACCAAAAAAGGCCATTAAGCCATCTCCCAAATATTTATCCAAGGTACCTCCATATTTCTGAATGGTACGGGTCATTACGGTAAGGTATTCATTAAGACGGTTGATCACATCTACCGGATCTTTATTTTCACTGTAAGCAGTAAATCCACGAATATCAGCAAACATTATAGTTACAATCTTTTTGGTCCCGCCTAGTTCCACGCTATCCGGGTTTTTCATTAATTCTTCCACGATATCGGGAGAAACATAGCGGGAAAATACTGCCCGGGTCTTACGCCTTTCCATCTCTGCCTGAATAAAGTCGGTAGCAGTAACAACAACATAAGTTAAAAAAACGAGAACAAGTGGAGCAGCCAGGTTGAGCCACCAATGGTAATGCCATATTCCGAATACTAAAGCAATATCTAAAATTATTACAAATATGCTTCCTAACAAACCTTTCCAAGGCCCACGCCTGCTTACCATTAAAGTGGTAAATATTCCACTGAAGAGCAGGAATAAGAAATTAATCGCAGGCTTTACTGGTTGGTACCATCGATTGGATAAAAGACTCTGTGTTATTGCAGCATGGATTTCAACACCTGGAGTCTCCGGGGACCCGTGCTTAACCATATTACTTGTAGTATAGGGAGTAGCAAATACATCATGTTCAGTCTGGGTAACCGAGCCGATAATTACTATTTTATTTTGGAAATAATCTGGGGATATTTTCCCATTAAGAACATCGACATAACTAATATATTTAAAGGTTTCTCGTGGTCCCCAAAAAGTTGGTAAAGCTTTATTCTCTTGATCAATAGGTATATGATAATCCCTAATGCATAAGTAACCGGGAATTACCTGTAAATCTTCTACAGTTAGATTATGGGCTGCAAGGTAAGTAGCCAGGTCAAGTGAAGGGATGGGGAAATCATAAGTATTAACATCTATCAGGGTAGTTCGGCGTACAACTTGATCAATGTCAGTGGGAGTGTTTACAAAACCGATACCAGATGCATACATCATAAACATTTCATGAGGAAATCTTATAAACTGTACCTTCTCCCCATCTTCAGCAGTTTCAAAACCAAATTCAAAAGGCAGGACCACCCTGCCATGATGTTCTATCGCTTGCGCAAATGCTTCATCTTCGGCCTGATTCTTGGCAGAGGGGAAAGTAATATCAAAGGTTACTATTCGAGCTTGACTCAGTTTATCCAATAAACCGGCATGAACCGAGCGAGGCCAGGCTAATGGGCCGATTTCTTCAATTGAATAGTCATCAATTGCGATAACAATGACCTCTTCACCTGGGTTTTCAACTCCGCTTAAACGAAACCAGTAGTCATATATTTTCATTTCTAACCGGGTGAATAGACCGATACTCACTAATAGTTGAATAAAAAGTAAAAGGATTATAGGGATGAAAAGACGCTGTTGTGTAACCGTGGAAATAGTTGAATGAAAACTAAATTTATCCGGGAACTTATTAGAAAGCACTATATATCCCCCTGTAAAGGTTATACTTGTTTCCAAAAAGACTTAGTAGTATTGGTAATTATAATAATTGGTGTAATTTTCTATAAAAGGGTTACGAAAGGACTTTGCTTGAAGCCTTTCGGTGAGATACTAAAGATGGATTATATTCTTGTACACAAATATTACCTTCTTCCAAAAAAGCAATTTCAGGATATGGCCTTTTTCCCTGATCATCGCTGGCTCGTGAGATCACGTTACCAATACGAATTTGGCTGGGAACCAAATTAAGAGCAAATACAATACCTTCTTCATTACCGTAGTATCCCGCATGAGCTATACCAGCTAGTTTTCCTAACACAATTATATCGCCGGCTGCAGTTATTTCCGCACTTTCATGGACATCACCCCAAATTACCACTGACCCTTCCGAATGAACCTTCTGACCGCTTCGAAGGTTTTTTTGGATAATTAAATTATTATTATCATTAGGAATAGCAACATCTGGTTTATTAGGCTGGGGTGGCTTTTTAGGCGAAGCGTTTGTTGCATCAGTATTATTAAGAATCATACCATTATCCAGACATAGCTTCTGTAATTCCATCAGCTCATCATGTGATAATGATTTCAAACCTTCACCTTGAAAAATAACGCGGGAACCGCTAAATAGCTGCTTATTAGCTATTACTTTTTCTTCTATCAGCTTAAGGTATTCGGCAAAGCTTCCTTTTTCAAAAACCATAACTAAGCTGTCATTAATACCTTTTACTTTAAGCATTAGTAAATTCTACCTGCCTTTTAGGGGTATGCTTATATCTAGAGCTGCATGTCTTCCTTCAGTTATAATTTTAACTTCAGGAATCCCCTCGATTTCAATATGTTTAGCAATAACCTCAATAATTTCTTCTTTCATAGTTTCCATTAACTCAGGCGAAGTTCCTAAACGATCATGAGTTAAAACCAGCCTTAAACGGTTATTAGCTTGGTTTTTACTAGAATTATCGTTGTTAAAAACTTTTTTTAAAAAATCCAGCATAAATAAACCCCCTTCTATTTACCAGGGAAAAAATTACGCCCGAGACTTTTAATCCGGCTCCAAAATGAAACATCTTCGAATGATGGAAAATCAACTTTTTCACCCTTTATGCGTTTAGCAATATTGTTAAATGCAGTCGCAGCCTGAGATCGTTCATTAAGAATAATAGGTTCTCCTTTGTTAGTAGAGATAACAACATTTTTATCTTCGGGGACTATCCCCAAAAGCTCAATATATAAGTGTTCCATCAAATCTTCAATACTTAGCATATCTCCGCTTTTTACCATATCATTTCTTATTCTGTTTACTACCAGCTTTATATCCTTAAAATTAGCTGATTCCAGCATACCAATAATCCGGTCAGCATCACGAACGGCTGATACTTCCGGGTTGGTAACAACTATAGCCCTATCTGCTGCAGCTATAGCATTTCTAAATCCCTGCTCGATTCCTGCTGGACAGTCAATAAATATGTATTCAAATTGAGCCCTTAACTGGTCACAGAGATCCTTTACCTGTTCCGGCACTATGTCATCTTTGTTGCGGGTTTGCGCTGCAGGCAGCATATACAAATCGGGGAAACGCTTATCCTTAACTAAAGCTTGTTTTATAGTACATTCACCTTCGATTACCTGAACTATATCATAAATAACCCGGTTTTCCAGTCCAAGAATAAGGTCGAGTTTTTTCAGGCCTATGTCAAGATCTATCACCACTACTTTGTGGCCTAGCCTGGCCAAAGAACTAGCAACATTGGCCACAGTTGTAGTTTTACCAACTCCTCCTTTTCCGGAGGTAACAACGATCACCTGACTTGTTGTATCATTACTCACCCAAAATGGCCTCCTTAGTTGAAATCAAAAAGACATAAATCTCAAAATGAGAAAAAAAGTTGACAAATACATATTAATTTTAAATCATTATTACTTCTGAATAAACTGGTATTTTTGGAAAACGTATAGTAAGCATAAAAAATGTTGTAATAACACGAAATAGTATG
>JBMNOV010000069.1:0-8478 GCA_050943255.1 Syntrophomonadaceae bacterium | reverse complement strand
ATAATCAGAATGAGGAATATGTCAAACCATGGTAGAAGAGCAGTTTGTTATTATAAATTTTCAAGTACTTCCAGGATTTGAGCGAGTAAATGTCTGAATATATTAGCAAAAAGAATTCAAAATATAATACTACAGTTAATAAAGAAGCTAGAGAATCTTTTCAAATACAATTCGAAAAAAGAAAGATTTATATTATTATTGCTTTTTTAAGTTTATATTTGTTAACTTTATTTTTACCTTTTAGTGGAATTGCTATGGATTCTGACAGTCGTGACACTCTGGTTTTACTGGGCAATGAAAATCTTGCTCCTATCGTTTACAATGACAACGGAACAGCAAAAGGCGTTGCAGTTGATATTGCTAAAGCTATCGGAGAAAGGATCGGTTATAACATTAAAGTTATACCCGTAAATTGGGAACAAGCACAAAAGATGGTGCTTAATGGTTATGCTGATGGACTCCTTCAAATCAATCCAAGTCCTGAAAGAAATGAACTATATGATTTCTCAATTCCTTTGCTAAAATCTGAATTCTCGATGTTCGTTAAATATGACAATGTAACCTTGAGGAGTATTGATGACTTAAGAGATAAGCATGTTGGGGTAGAGCCTGGTGGTTATCCGTATACCTTGCTTAGAGAAAAAGAAGGAATAGACATTGAAATGGTCTATAATTGGGAAATTTCCTTCAAAGATTTAAGTGCCGGGGATATAGATGCGATTATTGTGGATAGATGGATCGGTGAATACGAACTTGCTCAAAGCAGGATAACCGGTATAAAGATAGTGCAGAAGCCCATTGAAACTCAATATTCAAGAATCGCTGTCCGAAAAGGTGATGTCCAAACCCTGTCTCTGATTAATTCCGGTCTTAATGCAATTACTGAGGATGGAACTCTTAATAGAATCATGGAACAGTGGCAGAGCAAGAGAGTAATATACATAACTGAAGATTATTATCAGCGTTTTTTTCTACATTCAGCTGTTTTTTTTCTATTATTGGTATCATTAGTTGCAATATATTTGGTAAGAAAATATAAAAAACTAAGTAAAAAACTTGAGGCTAGCGTGAAAAAGAGAACTGAAGAACTCAACTATGCAAATGAAAAGTTAAAAGCAGCTAATCTAAAGCTTGAGCGAATTTCAATGCTAGATGGATTAACCGCAATTGAGAACAGAAGAGCCTTTGATATTATATATCAAAGAGCCTGGAAATTAAGTCTGCGGGAAGGGAAACCGCTGTCTCTGATTATGATAGATATAGATCACTTCAAGCTCTTCAATGATACATATGGTCATTTGTCAGGAGACCAAGCATTGATTAGAATTGCAGCGGTTATAAAAGGTGTAATAAAAAGACCAGGAGATCTTGCAGCACGATATGGTGGGGAGGAATTTGTAGTAATTCTTGCGAATACTACTGCAGAGGGAGCAGCAATTGTTGCTGAGGAAATCCGAAAAAGGATTGAAGAATTAGGAATAGAAAACGAGCAAAAGGAATCCGTTAATACTGTCAGCCTAGGTGTAGCATCAGTTGTACCTGATATTAATATGGAGCCTGATGAGCTAATTGCCAATGCAGACAGAGCTTTGTATAAGGCAAAGGAAAGTGGCCGTAACAAAGTTATAGTTTGGGATAACTAACCATACGCCCTGCGTCTTCTGTGGGAGCCTGATATTTTTTCCATTTCTGTGGTGTAAATCTTAAGATTTTTACTGTTTACGTAACGCATGGAATTACGAACCTGATGGACAATTGTGAACTAGCGCCAGTTCATCGCTACTTTTGGGAAGGGTGAGTGTATCTCGGGCGGCCGGATCAACCAATGCTCTGGTCATGCGCATGGTAGTTGTTTTGGCTGCTCCCTTCTGGACGTGGAATATGAGTATCCAGTGCGGAATGTTAGGCTCCAGACAATGCACTAGGTACACTTTATACAGCAACTAATCACTCGGGGTTTGGAATTGTAGATGTTTATCTAACAGGTTAATATCTCCTGCACCCGACTTTATTATTAGCTGTTCTTTCATATTCTTGGTTCTGGTGAACAGTAGTGGTGGCTGCGCTACCAATTGCCAATTACCAGGGCTTATCTGCACCACTTGCCATCCATCATCCCCAATATCATAGTAGAAATTGCCATTATGCTCGGCAACACGCAGTTCCAGTTTCTTTTGATCGCCTTCATGTAAGGCTTGATTTTAAATGACTCAATCTTATACATAATTGGCAAATCAACATTTTCTTGTTTACATTAATGATGAAAAACCTGATGCGGGTAGCCCGACCTTGGTCACAGGTGACTACTCCGTTAAGACTAACTATAAGGACGGAACTTCGGAGGTACTCAGTGGCGACTGTCTCAACATTTCAGTCGGAGGTCAGAGAATGTATCAAGGCGGCGAATATGTAGTCCCTTCCGGCACTTCCACTATTAAAATAAGCATGGGTGATTTTTCTGTCGAACGTAAAGTGACTGCTCTGCTTCGCCTGGGGCTTTGATTACGAAAGAAGCTTAGCCTCC
The DNA here is from genome assembly GCA_050943255.1 of Syntrophomonadaceae bacterium. GTDB lineage: Bacteria > Bacillota > Syntrophomonadia > Syntrophomonadales > Syntrophomonadaceae > UBA4844. The sequence continues at coordinate 5,954 of JBMNOV010000069.1, read as the reverse complement.
GGGGGTCGTACTTTTATGCAAAAATAGAAATACGAAAAAGGACTCTTTTAATATATATGGAAAGTGGAGATAGGAGTGTAAACAACTATTTATCTTAAACTGCCTTTAACATCTATACTCGAAATAATGAAGCAGTGAGAATTGAAAGGGGATATTAAATGGAATCAAACAACAATACTAAATGGTTCTTTAAAATGGGGCTGCTATTTACCGGAATATCACTAGCCGTTTATGGCTTGTTTTATATCTTGTTCCACGATGCTGAATTTATCAGCCATCATTTTATGATCGACCTTGCTTTTTTGCCAATAGAAGTATTGTTGGTGGCTACAGTTTTTGAAAGAATAATGGGAAGAAGAGAAAAAGAAGCACGATTAGACCGGATGCATATGGTTGTCGGTTCCTTTTTTTATGAGGTGGGTAATGATCTGGTGAAATCGTTTGTTGTTTATGACGTTAACGCTAAGGATATAGGCCAGCATATGATATTAAATGAGAACTGGTCTAATAGCGACTTCGAATCGGTAATCTTAAACTTTAAGAAAACGGATTTTCAAATGCCCAAAGATGCAACTATATTTATTCAATTAAGAGAGCTGCTAAGTTCTAAGCGCGAGTATTTCCTGCGCTTGATGGAGAATGACAATCTATCTGAAAGCGAGCACTTTTCACAGCTGCTAATAGCTATATTTCATTTATCTGAAGAACTTTATCTTCGGATGGATTTGAACAGACTACAGAGCAAAGACTTTGCCCATCTAAGCAATGATGTAAAACGAGCTTATGTCCTACTAATAGAACAATGGATAAACTATTTATATCATATGAAAGAAAAAACTCCCTATCTGTTCTCGTTGGCCATACGGACCAATCCGTTTAACCCCAAGGCTCGGGTCGAGGTCGAATAGAAACTACAGCACTTGATGCCGAAATGCAACAGGAACAAGATGAAATGACGGTCGTGTCCGAGCTCATGCAGGCGCATATAAAGAAGAACGCCTCGGTCGCCCAGTCGCAGGAAGCCTACGCACAAGAAGCCGCACGCCTCGAAGAACGCTTCAATGCTTTGGAGCATTACACAGCTTTCGAGTCAGAAATAGAAAAGCGGAAGCGAAAAAACAAGGAAATCAGCACTTTTATCACTACACTGAAAAGGCAGTTTGGAATTGTCAAATTTAGTTTAGTGCCTAAACTCGTACTCTGGTAAAAAGCAGCTATTATCTGTGAAGTCAAGGAGAAGGTGGAGATTTTCCGGAGCTATCCGGAAAATACGACCTGACCTTGACGAACTATCCCCGACCATAATGTAAATGGGTCTTGCGACATTTTTGTGGAGCAAGACCTTGATTGATTTTTATACTGCTTGGGGAACCGTGTTTGATAAAATAAAGAGCGTTTCATAAGCGGCGGATAACCTCCATTGGTTGTGTAAATCCTCTTCCGGTTATAATACACCTCTATGAACCGAAATACTATACTTTTAACGGTTTCCATCCTCATTTTTTCGGTCTTAAATTTATAAATGCCTTCTTTCTTCAAGGTAGCAAAAAAGGATTCCATCCGGGCATTATCATAACATTTTCCCGTGGCGCTCATACTTTGCTTGGCAGCATACTTAGCTAATATCTCACGGTAGAGCTTACTGGTATACTGACTGCCTCGGTCGCTATGAAAGATCATGCCATAAGCTTGATAATTCTTAATGGCTGAGGTGAAAGCATCTGTACAAAGTTCTGTTCTCATGTTGTCTGCCATTTTTAAACCTACGATGGCTCCATCAAAACAATCCATTATCGCAGCTACATAGAGTTTGCCATCCGCTGTTGGTATTTCCGTAATATCTCCCAGCCATTTCTGATTGGGCGCTGTAAGCAGTGAAGTCCTGTTGAATCAGGTTAGCACTTGCTTGCGCAACAGGGTCTGCTTTGGTTTTAATTCCCACAATATATCTCCTCTCTATTATTAACAAATATTAACGTATAATTATAATAAATAATTATCAAGATAACGGGCCAAGGACGGGGGACGGGAACCATGATCCAATTCTTTCTTGCCACTAATTAACATACCGAGTATATTAAAACTAAGAACTAAAATAATCACTTAAGGAGACTAAACAATGAAAGAATACCGTAACAAGGATATCGTGGTATATTGGGAACCAGAACGCTGCTCTCATTCGGCGGTTTGTCTTAAGCAGCTTCCGCAGGTATTCAATCTGCAAAAGAGACCCTGGGTAAACGTCGAGGCAGCCAGCCCGGAAGAAATTATTCGCACTATTGATGACTGTCCTTCCGGTGCATTAAAGTACTCCCTGCCGGATGGATCGGCAGTTGACCCTGAGCTTGGCCGTGGCCCTGGTGCCAAGGATACTGAGAACTCTTCAAATGCAAAGGCTTTGACTATAAAGGTGCTGCGCAACGGTCCTTTGCTCATTGAAGGCGATTTTCAACTGCAGGATGTTGACGGCAGCGTCACTAATCAGGCGGGCAAAACCTCCTTGTGCCGCTGTGGGCAAAGCGAAATGCGCCCCTTCTGCGATGGTAGCCATTTCCGTAATGGTTGGAAAGTTGATTCCTAATTCTTATTGTGAACGAGAAGCTATATTCGGTTCGCCGACATTCAATTTGATCCTCCAAATACAGTGCTTTGGCACTCAGGAAAGGAGCCATACTCAAGGGCTGTTGATCTGACAGTACCTTGAGATTAGTGCTATTTACTTTATGTAATAATAATTCGACTCCCCCCGCCCCCACCAAAATTTTAGGTAAATAAAGATGCCATGCGGCTAAACCCGCATGGCATAAGGCTTTTATGGAGGTAAAGACCCCCATTTTTTACACTTCAAAATCAGAGATGACATTGGGCTTTTTTGGCAATCTGGAGAGAATTGAACCCTCGTATGCAGCTGAATAAGGATTTCAATAAAATGAGCGGATGCGTTGCGCAATTTGGATGTTTCAGATGGAGATCCACGAAAATTCCTTGTCCGTGATGTCATGGAAGGCGTAAATAACTTCATGAAATCAGGAACTCTTTTGCGGCAAGTTATTAATAAAATTAATGCTGATATTAACTTTGATGAAGTAAAAACCGCTCATTTATTCAATGGCATTTACGAATCCATGCTCAAGGATCTGCAAAGCGCTGGCAAAGCCGGGGAATTCTATACTCCGAGGCCTGTTACAAAATTTATTATAGATATGGTGAACCCTCAGTTAGGTGAAATTGTACTTGATATAATCACTACGAAAATAATACAATTTAATTACCCTATTTTGAGTGCCTTCTAAGGGGGTTAAGGTGCAAAAAAGGGGGTTTAGCTTTTGATCGGGATTGCCCGAAAGAGCGTTAATGCTGTTATTAGCGGAAACAATTGTGGCAAGTCTGCTTTTGTAGATGCACTAAGGCCTGCATTTTCGGCCACTTCATATCGTAAAGATATATATTTTAGCCTTTCGTTTTTTTTATAAACAACCGTGGAATACGAAATAATGAAACCTTGATTATCAAGAGATTTGATATTTATTGCACGCTTTACAGGGGATTCAAATGAACTGCTTAGTCCTGTTTATGATGGACAGGCACGTAATAGCAATAATCGAAAACTTGTTTGCGATTCACAAGAAAAAGGGGAACCCAAAATGGCCGAGTATATCCGTGAAGTTGAGAAAGAAATTGATGAATTGCATAAACAAAGTTCTGTTTTTTCCTTGAATAGAAAAACGGCTTTATTTAATGCACTTACAGTATTTGAAGACTCTTGTCGTCTGGGTGGAACCACAGATCTTGCATTGAGGGAAGATAGTCTTGAATTTTCATTTTTTATAAGGGAACAATTGGATGCACTTAACGTTCTTATCCAATGGATTTATCATGATTGCCCTTCAACAAACGAAGATATTTTAGATAAGAGCATCATTTCCAAGCGGTATCTTGCTATTGCAGATTTGTTGCAAAATCACGCCAAGCCATATTCACCAATTTGTAGTGCTTATATCAGTTATTCGCGCGGGTACTTTTCAGCACAGGTTAATGAGAAACAAAAAACGATAACTTTTTTGGACAATCCCGAAAATCGGGGCATTGTAATTTCGGATATGATGGAATCCATTCGAAGGGATCAATCTGCTAAACTTCAATTTGCGCCGACCCAAGAGTTATTTTTAACAAATCAAAGGTTGGTAGCGTCTATCCGGTTTCGAGAAGGCCATATTTCGTATAGCACAGACGATGAGATTTGGAATGTGTTTCAAGGAATGATGGAAAGGCAGTGGATGCATACAAGCGAGCTTCCAGAAGAATGGCAATTCGATACCTTTTCTATTAAAGAATTCAAACACTTTTGGATAGTTATCGCAACTCTGTGCATTATTCATATGAGAGCTTGTTTGAAAAGCGATATTCCCGGGGCTAATGTGGAGGAGGCAGTTATTGTTAAAACTTCCTCTGAATTCACACGATTCATTTCTCAAAAGGCTGATATACCGGCGGAAAGCATATCCGCTATTTTGACATTACTGACCTATAATAATAGCCTAAAAAATAATGATATAGTTTATCAACCATTTGTTTCAATTGACAAGGACATATTGGCGCTTGCACCTCACTTGATTTTAGCAAGTAGACCAGAGCGCAATCTTATTTCTCTAATTCATAAACTCAGAGATAAATCATATTTCAATTTAACTAATCTACGCGAAGGAATTATGCAAGAAGAGCTTACACATGTTGTAGAAAAATTTCCCGATATACTTGTAGCAAAAAACAAGCCACTACCCGATCCATTACCCGATGTGGATTATGCAATATGGGAAAAAACTAGTAATACAGTTTTGGTTTGCGAATTGAAATGGCTTGTTGAAGCAGATTCAACACCAGAGGTATTTGCTAGAATTCAGGATATAGAGCGTGGCTGTGATCAAATATCTAACATACTAATCTATGCACAGGATAATCACTTGGATTTTTGTAATAGGATATTTGGTAACACAGAATCTGAGCACACTCCTCAAATAATGGGGTGCGTTGTTTCCAAAAAAGGAATTCGAGTAAACAATACTGATGTGCCTGTTATAAGTACGCAAACATTGTTAAATCTTTTTCAACATAATACTGTTCGTGAAGCTTTTGAAGTCATCAAAAATAGAACATACTTTATTTCTGCACCCCATAATTTTGAGTTTGGATTAAAAACGGTCTGCTATGCCGGGTACGCTTTTGAAATTCCAGCACTGTTAAAAGACCAACCGATTTTTCATGGAACATATAAACGAGTTGATTCTAAAATTGGCAGAAATGATCCTTGTCCATGTGGTTCAGGGAAAAAATATAAAAAATGTTGCGGACGTTAAGTGCACATTATATTTATAATATAAAATTAAAAATCAAAACCCTCCACTACTGATATAGTAGCAATGGGGAGTTTACCGCTATTCATGGGTATTTATGCCTGAATTTCAGTTCCGTCTTTAAAGGTGAACCGTACATCGTTTTTATCATAAACAGTAGCATAGTCCACAAGACTGCACCACAGCTTTTTGTCAAAATCGGTAAGCAGGTTATCTTGCTTACGGAGGGTGTAGAGGAAGGCATTCATTGTACTGAGCCTTGTCTGCTTGTCGGTGATTTCTTCGGTAACCGCAGTATGGCGAGCCTTGGCAAGTTCAAAGCGCTCAACCAGTGCGTTATACCGTGCTTGGTATTCTGCCTGATCAAGAGCGAGATGTGCATTCTCACTTATGGCTTGCTGAATCATACCGGCTACAACCTCAATTTCGCTTTGTAGTTCAGATTGCTCATTTTCTAGGTCGGTTGTATCAAAAACCGTAGCCTTTATGAGTTCAAAATTTCCTAGGATTTCATCTCTTTCGGAAAGCAGCTTATTGACCGCAGATATGAAAAGTTTTTTGATTCTTTCTTCGTCAAGATGCGGTGTCCGGCATTGATTGTCA
>JBMNOV010000068.1:0-8560 GCA_050943255.1 Syntrophomonadaceae bacterium | reverse complement strand
ACAAGAAAGTGACCTAAAATTGAATGGTTTTTTGACCTAATTTTCGGTTGACAAATACATAAACGCAATTTTTATATCAAATTTATAAGTTAATATTGCAAATACGCAAATTTTAATGTATAGTAGAATCAATGATATTCTTATGAAAGCAGGTGAAGTAATGGAGTTTAAAGATAAGATAAAAAATCGAAGATTAGAATTGGGCTTAACTCTAGAGGAAGTTGCTAAGGCTGCAGGGGTGAGTGCACCTACGATTCTAAGATATGAAAATGGAGATATAAAGAACGTAAGAAAAGACAAGATAAAAGCTTTGGCCGATGCACTTCAACTCACACCGACCTATTTAATGGATTGGAACGAGCATCCAGAAATCAAAAGAAGCTTTGATTATTATATGGAAATGCAGCTCCACCTACTTGGCTATAAAATTATTTATGATGAAGAGGATGCCTATATTGTTTTAAAAGGCAAAGAAGGCGAGTTTGAAATAACTCAAGAAGATATCGAAAAACTAAGTGGAGAGTTGCAATCGTTCTTGAATTTTAAAATTTTTGACCTTATGCAGAACTCCCGGAAATTCGGCAAATAAAATAAGCATCTACCTGGACACTCAGGCGGATGCTTATTTTATTGGGGCTTAACCCCTTTTACTCTTCATCTTCATTATTCATTTGTCGTTCGAAGGATTGTCTTATCAGGCTCATGATGTATGGTAGTTCCTTCATGTCGCTGAATCCAATCTCTACATCACCATTTCCCCATCTGCCAACGTTCGTTACGTCTTCACACATTTCTTTAGGATCATGTATTTCTGTAAAAGGCATGTTCAGTGAGAGCCTAAGTCTTTTTGACTGTGGGACAACATCCACAAAGTTTGTTTCAGCTTTGAATGCAATATATCGTTTCAGATGCTCTTCCACAACCACTTCATCTATTGCTAAAACTTCTTTGCGCAGAGCATCAAATAACTTCCTGATCTCTTTAACATAGGAGCTGCTCTTAGGTGAGAGAAATGGATAATCATCTATGGTGTAATTTGCTTTCCCTTTAGAATTGGGTCTGTATAAATCCAGCACTTCTTTCTCTAGCTTCGGCGCTTCCCATACTTTAACAGCGATATCACTTAGAACTTTTGCTCTTTCCATAATGGCTTGTTCATCCCACACTTCAACATTACGAAGTGTCTGATTGAACTTAATCGGACTATCCTTAAAGCCATTTTCCATATCTCTTTTCTCTGAGAATGGCTTATCGCTATATTCAGAGTTGTAGCCTGTAAGGGTTAAATTCCCTATGGTATGCAGCCAAGTCTCATGAATTCTTTCCCATTCAGCGCCAAGCTCATTTTTCCACTCTTCCAATAGATTAGGATTCTGTGGCATGACGTGCTCAATGGTGTACTGATCCACTTCAACACGTTCTTTTCTATTAAAATTCTCTACCCTTTTAAACCAGTAGCTTCGTCTTGGAATGTTATACAGATCTCTGGTTTTCAGTTCTTTTACAAACTCCGTATCATTTGGGAACCGCCTATATGAAGGCAAGAGGATGAACTGTGCTTTCACGCTTTCCACGTAACGCATTTTATCAACTGACCTCATAAAGGTTGAGAAAGTCTTGTTTAGTGAGTTGGTCGGGATCGAGCAGATATTTCTTCTGAATACATAGGCTTCCACCAATCTAAGGATTTCAATAAAATCCTCTTTTATCAGAACACCTTCTTCGTAATCGTCGTAGATCTCCATCAGCAAAGGATAAGCTACATCAACACGTAATTCTTTGATGTCGTTAAACACAACCCTTAGATCCTTATCAGGCTCCTGGTTGAGCGTCATATTGCAATAATACTTGGAAAACTTTCTAATATCTTCGACAATTTGACTGATCTCAATATCCTTTGATCTCATCAAAACGGCATAATCTTTGAAAGCTTCATACACTTCGCTGATTCTAGGTATTCTTCCAGTTTTAACGGTCAAAAAGTGGCGCATGAACCCATCAAAATCTGAAGTATATGCTTCCTGACCAAAATCAATTTCCATGGGCCTCCAGAAGTGCTCATATAAAAATGATTGCTGCTTTATATCAAGGCCCATCAATATGTAGTTCCGAATCAAATCTGCCTGGGTCAATTCTTTTCCTGTAGAGTTCATACTTTCAAAAATAAGCTGCGGATTATCTTGATCGCTACTAAGTGCAATATCAACGACTATGAGTTTCGCGATCCCCTTACACAGTACTTCTAAGCTATCGCTATAATCCTCTATCCACTCTTTAAAAAACTCGTAGTTTTCTTTGATTCTTACAGAATATTTCTTCGGCATTTCTGTGCCATCAACAATTGCAATCAGAGATTCTCTATCTGTTTTTGATAAAATTAGCTTGTAGTATTTCTCTCCCTCTTCTTCAGGATTTCGAAGATAATAGTTTCTTAATTTCCTGGGAGAAAAGCCATCGATTATTTCCTGCTCACCGCTTGGTAAATCTCTCAGCTTATCAGCAAGGGCAGCAATCAGAAGAGATAATGTCGTCAATCTTTGCTGGCCATCTATAACCAATAACGGTGACTGACTCGTTATACTATATAACCCCTTTTCTATATATACGATGGAACCTACAAAATGTGCATTAATTCCTTTGTTTTCACCAGTTCTAACAATATCATCCCAAAGCTGACGGCATTCTCTTTTAGACCAAGAATAGGTTCTCTGATAAATTGGGATAACAAACTGTGGTGATTTTTTTATAAACTCAAGTAGCTTTGCTTCTGTTGCCTTCAATGCTTCACCCCCCTAAAACTAATCTCTACAACTCCATTTGGTTCAGTAAATCCCTAAGCTTTTTAAGCTCCTCACTACTTAAGGTTACACCCTTGCCCATTTTCTCATGTTCCGGCGCCCAATCCCTGATGTCGTATTTAGGCTCCCTGTCATTCCAGCTGATTAAATTCAGTTCCTTTGACCAGCCTTTATTGTTTTCTGAAAGAGTACCCACGGTTTCTTTGATTTCATATTTTATATCTGCCATTAATATTCAATCCTTTCATCAATCTTAAATTTTCCAGGTTCTTCTGCAACTCTGTCTGACCAGATAACTTCTTCATATACATTTCCGGCCATTTTCTCCGCCTGTCTCATTACTATATTCATCGACTTTAACGCTTGATCTGGTGGATAGTCAACAGCGCATTACCGTACACTATAATTATCAGGGTCTGTCCGGTCAGGAAACCGCCGAGTATATTTATCATAAAATTGATACATCAGGAGGAGCCCGTTCTATCATCGATGATGCTGCTGTTAATGCTATCGCTGGGTTTTGTCAGGGTACCCCCCGTCTGATTGACAACCTTATGACAGATGCACTGACACTAGGGACACAATTAAAAAAACAATCCATTGATGCAGAAATTATACTTGCTGCCAGTAATAACCAGTCTTTGCGTTAGTAGCTAATGTCATGGCGCTTATTTGTCGTAACGATGCCCTAAATCATTGCAACTGAAGATGTAGTTATTAAGTATTAGAACTAGTATTAGATAAATTTCAATATTGAAAGGAAGTATGCATAAATGTATTTTTCTTGTTACCATCAATGGGAAAATGAGAAAAAGGAAGCTTGGACCGGGAAGGTTGCTCAAATTTATCCTTATGGTAGCCATTACGAAATATTTCTCCATAGCCGTTCAAGCATTCGGGTGCTAGTTGGTAAAACCTGTTCTGGTTTTTTTGCCTGTGTCCCTGATTTCCGGGCTGGTTGCCACTTAAGTTCATTGGATGATCTTTTCTACAACAGAGAAAAAGTATTAGCTGCTATAGACAATGTTATTGATGCATCTACTGTTGCCTTTGCTTTAAAACACTTAGCAACTACTTTAAAATTCTAATTTCTGCTCTTCTTTTAGACAGATGGGTTTTCCCCTCACAGAGAGGGTAGGGCAATGTCTTGGGGATGACAACCTGAGCGCTCTGTGGGAGGCCTGGAGTAATTCTTCTCACCCTTCACCGGGTGGGGAAAGCCCACCTGTCTTTTTTTACTGTTACTCTGGGCCTTTATGCGTAAAATTCCCCTTTTCCTATCCGTGTTTTTCCCCGATATTTCTTCTTTACCACGTTTCATGTTGTTCTCTTCCTTTTCATACTGGCCTAACATAGCTTTTTTCAAATCTAAGAACAAGTATGTGTTGTTTTCCCGCTGAAAAATTGTCGCCCCGATATTAATTTGTCTTTAGCTTGCTAAAATACAAAAAAATAGTTTGTTGTTTCAGCCGCCCGTAGTTTGTCGCTCAACACTCAGTACAAAGTACACGCTCATAAAGCTAAAGACTGCAGCATTCCCAATCGACTGAACCGACAGTTTGATGACCACAGCCCTTACGCAGTGATTGTCAGTGACCTGACCTATGTCCGTGTGGGAGGTAAATGGAACTACCTCTGTGTACTGGCAGACCTGTTCAACCGAGAAATCGTGGGATACAGTGCTGGACCCAATAAAACAGCTGCATTAGTTCAACAAGCACTAAGCAAAGTGAAAGGAAAACTAAGCCAGATTAAAATCTTCCATACAGATCAGGGCAGTGAATTCAACAACCAGCTTATGGCGAATGCCCTACGCACATTCGGCATTGAGTCCTCGATGAGCCTAAAGGGATGTCCCTATGACAATGCCGTGCCCGAAGCCACATTCAAAACAGTCAAAATTGAGTTTATCTACCAATATAGGTTTCATGATTTCGCTCAACTCAGACGCGAGTTAGCCGACTATGTCAATTGGTTCAACCGGCTGCGCCTGCATTCATCATTGGATTACAAGAGTCCTCAGGAGTATAAGGAGCTTTACAATCACAGTTTAACCGACCTTTAAAACTTTTTCTTTATATTCTTCTTCTTTTGACCAGCGTGTAGACACAACCTTTCTTTGCGTAATATTATATCATCTTTATCATTAAAATTTTTTGCAATATCTTCATATATAGCAGGAATCAGAACCTACGTAAGACGATTTATCAATAATTTCTTTGTGGCTAATAGCATCACACCCATAAAATAAACAAAAAAATCATAATTGGTTTAGGTGTCAAAAGTAATTTGCGCACCCAAACATGACTTTAAAAACATATAGAACACAAACAGCAACTACCAACGGAACGCTTATCAAAAAAAGCCCTCAAATCATTGGAATATCTACGTTTATTGTCTTGGTTATGATATAATAAAGCCATAATAGTTGATCCGGAAAGGTGGATATTATGGCTTTCAAACTCAATGCAACTCAACAACTTAATTTAGAAGATGCTTTACTAAACCTGCCACCTCGCACAAAAAAATTTGTTGAGAAATCATGGGCCGCCAGTTTTTCAGAAATTGTTTTTCCGAAAATCAACGAAAAACGGTTTGCGGTCTTATACAGCGACAATGCGGCTACCCGACCTAACACACCTGTCAATGCCATCATTGGTGCAATGATCATTAAGGAACTATTCGGGCTTACCGATGAGGATTTATTAGAATCCATCCTGTGCGATGTTCGGTTTCAAGTAGCACTGCGTACCACCAGTTTACAAAAACAGCCTTTCAGTGACAGGACCTTTAGCCGGTTTAGAGAACAATTGTACTATCATGAACTGAACACAGGAGAAGATTTATTAAAAGAAGAAATGCTTGACCTAGCCGAAACCTTTCGGAAATACCTACGCATTGAACCCACCTTAAAGCGGATGGACAGTCTGATGGTTGCCTCATCCAGCAAGAAAATGAGCCGTCTTGAAATTCTATATACCTGCATGGCTAACCTGGTGAAGCAACTTCACAAAAAGGGTGAAATTACCCTGACACAACCGATGCAAGCGTATCTGAAGGAAGAATATCGCAACCAAATTATCTACCACCAACGCCACGAAGACCTGAGCCAACGCCTATGCAGTGTAATACAAGATGCACAGTATCTACTGGAAAGGATGCCAGATAGCCACAAAGAAACCGAAGCCTATCACCACCTTGTGCGTGTCATGCAGGAACAGACTTGCACTAACGATCAAGGAGAGATTAGCGCCAAAGCGAAAAAAGAGATTTCACCCCAAAGCCTGCAAAATCCCTCCGACCCAGATGCCACCTACCGTCGAAAAAACGGAAAGGATCATAAAGGGTATGTGGCCAACATTGTTGAAAGCACCGGAAAAGAAGGGAATATCATAACCGCGTACGACTATCAGCCCAATAGCCACAGTGATAATGGATTTTGCCGTAAAACCATCGAAGACATGGGAGTTCAGGAAGAAAAGACTTTTCTTGTTGCTGACGGCGCCTATGCAAGTATTGAAAACGCAGCCATGGCAAAAGCTAACAATATAGATTTGGTGACCACCTCCCTCTTGAAAAAGGCTCCAGATGAAATACAGGCGCATTTTAAACTTGATAGTGCCAACCGTAAAGTTTTAGAATGTCCCGCTGGGAAAAAGCCATACAAAACCCGATATTACGAGAAAACAGCCACCTATCGCGCTTCCTTTACCTTGAAAAATTGCCAGGACTGCCCGCTACAAAACCGATGTGGCATGAAACCTCAAAAGAAGTCTAACTACGTGATGATTAGTGAAAAAACGGTTCAAAGAGCAGTTTACTTACAAAGATATTCACTTTTAGAATACCAGAAACTAGCAAAAATCCGCAACGGCGTGGAAGGCATCCCTTCGGTTCTTAGACGCAAACACCGCGTTGATCACATACCTGTCCGCGGTTATCTGCGTTCAAAACTGTGGTTTGGGTTTAAAATTGCGGCCATCAATGTAAACAGGATGTTGAAAAAGGTAAGTCAGGACCGTTTGCTTCCTGGTTTCTTGAAAAAAATACAGGAATTTAAGCAAAACGCGAGACCTAATCTACAAACTTTGCGATTGAGTGCTTAAACTGGCTATTTTGACACTGTAACCATAATTAGTGTTAAAAAAATAGGTTTTTGTTTCAAAAATAGCCCTCCTATATCACTTGGTTTAATTACCATAACCAGAAATAAGAGATTTACTATTTTCTCTTACAAAAACCTATTTTAGCTTAAAATAAAACACAACAAAATATTTAGTTTCTATATATAAAATATAGCATATTCTTCAACACTTAGAACGAGCCCTAATTTACCAAAGTTGATTTCTGTAATAACCTTAAAATAACTGTAGCAGCCTCACCACGAGTGATATTTGCCTTGGAATTAATTTTACCATTTGAACCTAATATCAGACTGTTTGTCAAATTAAAATCAACTGCTTCTATAGCCCATGGAGACTTTTCTTTATAGTCACTAAAAGCATTACTGTTAACAGTCTCATTAATTCCCTCTAATGGAGTAAGTTTAGAGGCGTTAAACACCATCTGCATAGCTTCCTCACGTGTAATCTTAGCCATTGGATCAAACCTATTTTTATCCCGGCCCGATACAATATCATAATTTGTTGCTGCAGCTACTGCTCCGTAATACCACATATCTTTTGGTACATCAGAAAATGTTGACACACCTTTTGCAGGAATTCCTAAAGCGCGAACTATGATGGCTGCAAATTCAGCTCTTGTAATATCTTTGTCTCCGGCAAAATTACTGTTACCAATGCCACGAATAATCTGTCTGCTTGCCATTTCCTTCACCGTATCCTCATACCATTTGCCGTCTGTATCACTAAACGAAACTTTTTGGGATACAAGGACATAAGTCGAATTTGTAAGGGAAGCTATGACAACGTAATACTTACCATCCTTAAAATATACAGAAGTCGGTACAGGTCGGAATGTATTATCTTCTTCGAAAACAAGAACTGTTGAAACATTTTCTGCAATCTCTTGAGTAACCTCTATACTTCTTTGTACATACTGATTGAAGCTGGCGACTTCAACAGTCTTTCCATTACTAGAAGCTGAAATACTAAACACTACAGGAGAACCCAATATTTCCAGTCCTTCTGACTCGGCTTTCGAGTGAAGCGCCGCATTTTCATCAGAGGAAAGCTGGGAAATTGTGATAGAAATGTGAATGTCGCCAATTTCCCCTTGCAAATCGCTATCTTCAGTTTCTGCGTCAAATAGTACCTTCACCGCTTCAATATCTATAGAGTCCGCCGGAATACTGATAGCGGCAGAGCCACTTTGTACTGTCAGCGTTATATCTTTTTCTACCATAGTTCCAAAAGTATTTAATGGAAGCAGAGCGGTTGATGTGTTATTTTCAGAAATAGGAATCACTATTTCTGAATTTTTTTCTGCTGTTTCTAAATAGGCTTCCAGCTTGGCTCTATCAACTATTGTAGTTGTAGTAGTTCCAGATACTACTTCAGCAGTGATATCCTGCTCATTTTGTGTTGGAAGTGGTTCGGATGTTTTGGGGGCAGCAGAAGGAATGGATATTCCACTTTCACCTATAACTTCTCCTGTATAGTTTTTCTTACCTACCGCCTTGACCGTAATGGTCTTACCCCGGTCTGCCGATGTCACTGTATAGGTTGCCCCCGTTGCAGCAATATCTCCTCCAGACAGCCATACAATATCATATTCTTCTGGATCGATTTCAGAGGTGAAAG
>JBMNOV010000067.1:0-8633 GCA_050943255.1 Syntrophomonadaceae bacterium | reverse complement strand
AGAATACGAGGAGAACGCTTATAAATAGCGGACCAGTATATAATAAGGTACCTTTTAAGTTTTGCACAACATTGTACTCAGCTTCATCTGAGGAAGTAACATAAACTTCATTTTTTAATGGAGCAATATAGATTAAATAAGCAGTAATTAAGCAAACAATTGATACAGGTGCTTGTACTTTTATCAATTCCCATACCTTTACATCCGCAAGATAAGCCGCATAAATCATTGATGCTGAGATTGGTAAGACAAAGTACCAGGCATGTCTAATGTATAAATTAATTGCAGCCTTTCTCTCAGCAGATATCCCAACTTTGTTACCAAGCACATCAATTACCGGAGCCGCAAAAACTGCACTTCCAGCAACGCTAAAAGTTGATAATAAGGTGGGAATAATAAACAACAGAATTTTTACGCTTTTAAAGGTTTTTTCAAGATACTCCACCATTTTTTGCAAGACTCCATAGCCTTGCATCATACTCCCGAGTAAGCAAATAAAAAAAATGCTAAAAATGAGTTCTATAGTATTCTTATCTGACAGCGTAGTCAAGATGATTTCGCCTATAACTCCCGGGGTAAGACCCGCCAATAAAGCAAGCAACAAAGAACCTAAGAAAATGGCCAAGCCCATAGGATATTTTTTATTAATTAGATACATGATAGTCGATAAAGATATGACTAAGGCCAAAACTATCACCTTATACCTCCTTTTAACTTTTTCATTAATAAACGATATTGTTCCGAAGTAACATGCCGAAATGCCAGTCTTGTTGTTCAAAGTTCTGTCACCTTGTCTAGGATACCATTTAATAAAATATTAATAAACGCCCTTGTAGAATTATTTCAATAGTGGGTAATAATCCAAAAATCCCTACCTAATACATTCGTAAAGGTAGGGATAAACATACGCTTCAATATTTTTTAAGCAAACATTATCCGCTAATGTTTCTTTAGTATCTTTAGTATCTTTATCCGATAACTTCCAGTGTCCATCTTCACTAAGAAAACAAGTTCCTAACCGACAAATTAGTGCAACTGTAACTCCTAAAACCAGGGTAATCGTTAAAGGTACAAAATAAATACCTATTATTCCCCCCCAAAAATATTTTAATTTTTATGATCTATTAGTTGCAGCAGCTTCGGTTGACGCCAACAAATAATCAGAAACAATAAGTTTGGCTTCAGTAGATGCTAGTACTTCCTTAACAGTTATTCCTGGCTGTAATTCTTTTAAAACTAAGCCATTTGCTGTAGCTTCTATAACTGCTTTCTCAGTAATGATAAGATCGACCTGCCCCCGTGCAGTAAGTGGTAAGGTACATTTTTTGAGAATTTTAGGAGAGCCATCCTTTGCGCAATGCTCCATAGCAATAATAACCTTTTTAGCACCGGTTACTAAATCCATAGCCCCTCCCATTCCAGGTACCAGCTTTCCAGGTATCATCCAATTGGCTAGATTACGGCTTTCATCAACCTCCAGTGCTCCTAATACAGTTACATCTACATGACCTCCGCGAATTATACAAAATGACAGAGCACTATCGAAGAAACATCCTCCTGGTAATACGGATACCATATTCCCGCCGGCGTTAACTATATACTTGTCTTCTTCGCCTGGTGCAGGTGGTGGTCCCATATTCAGAATACCGTTTTCAGACTGTAGAATAACTTTAATGTTGTCAGGTATATATTTTACAACTTCGGTGGGCAAGCCTATACCTAAGTTTACAATATCTCCATCCTTCAATTCCTGGGCAACCCGGCTGGCAATTACTTCTCTAGGTGTCATTAATTCCCCCCCTTTACCAGGTAATCAACAAGTATTCCAGGAGTATGAATATTATCAGGATTAAGAAAGCCATTTTCTATTATTTCATCTACTTCAGCTATTACCTTGTCTGCAGCTAGTGCCATTACTGGATTAAAACTACTCATTGTTCCATGGTATATTAGATTACCTGCTTTATCTGCAGTTTTGGCATGAAGCAGGGCGAAATCAGCTCTTAGAGGTAATTCAAGAATATATCTTTTCCCTTCAACAATAAGTATTGACTTTTCCTCCTCGGCTATAGTACCTAAGCCGGTTGGGGTTAAAAAACCCCCAAGTCCTGCTCCCGCTGTTCTAATCCTTTCCACCAGGGTTCCCTGAGGTATAAGAACTGCATCTAGTTCACCGGAATTTATCTGTCTTCCGGTCTCAGGGTTAGTACCTATATGAGAAGCAAATAGCTTTGCTACCCTATGCTGACAAATTAGTTTCCCAACTCCTATATCAATAAAACCGGTATCATTACAAATAACCGTTAGGTTCTTCACTCCTTTGGTTATTAGAGCATCAATAATCGACGGTGGCGTACCGCACGCCATAAACCCGCCAAACATTAAGATGCTGCCATCTTCTATATCTTTTATAGCATCTAGGGCATTTGTGATTATCGGCATTCTCTCACACCTCTCTTTAAAATCCGCTGTTTAATAGTTGGGATATTTAGCAAGGTTTAATATTTCTCTAGCTTCCTGAGGAGTTGCTGGTTCCAGATCGAATTCGCGCATTATTCTAATCATCTTGCCGACCAATTCTGCATTACTTTTGGCTTTGACTCCTTTAGCAAGAAACAAGTTATCTTCCATTCCTATCCGGGCATGACCTCCCAGCAGTAATGACATCGTACATATAGGAAACTCCTGCCTTCCAGCCCCAACTGCAGACCACTGGTAACTTCCTCGGCCAAGGATACGGTCAGCTGAGTTATGCAGGTTCATCAGATCATAAGGGGTAGCCGGTATACCACCTAAAATTCCGGTAATAAATTGAATATAAACTGGAGGCTTTACAAAACCAGCTTGCATTAAATAAGCCAAATTATTTAGGTGGCCTATATCATAACATTCAAATTCGGGTTTAGTTCCAGCTTCATTCATAATCGAGGTTATATTTTCTAAATCAGCGAAAGTATTGGGGAATATATAGCCCTTAAACGAGGCAAACCATGATTTTTCCCAGGTAGTTTTAAACTCCTCAAACTTATCCGCCAAGCTAAAAACACCCCAATTGATTGAGCCCAGATTACATGAGGCCAGTTCAGGCTTAAAACGTGGTACTACAGCAGCTCTTTCATCTACCGTCATACCCATTCCTCCACCAGTAGTTATGCAAATGATAAGGTCCTTATTTTTGTCTCTAATCCTATCTATAATTTCTTCGAATAACTTTAGGTCAGATGACGGTAACCCGGTTTTGGGATCACGCGCATGTATGTGCACAACTGCTGCACCTGCTGCAGCCGCTCCCAGTGCTTCATTGGCTATTTGTTCTGGGGAAATAGGCAGGTAATCAGTCATGGTAGGTGTGTTTATAGATCCTGTTACAGCACAAGTAATAATTCTTTTATTTTTCATCTAGTAAAATCCCTCCCTTGTTAATACAAGTTATGATTTTTTTATTAGAAGACGGAGACTTAATAAAAGTCTCCGCCTTAAACTAAAATACAGGTTATCAAACCTTGGCTTTACGTTTTGCTTCCCATCCTTCTAAATCGGGTAGGAAATTAAATACTATAGGATAACCTGGAATTGCAGTCTCAACATCCAATTGAACGCCGCACTTAGGGCAATAGAATTCCCGGAGTATACACCAGGTAGGATCAGGTCTTCTATCCCCCCGGTATATTTCATTAAGTTTTTCTTCAGTATCACGAGCATAGACTAACGCATTCATTTTCCAGTTTTGGCGGTAGTCACCAAACTCGTGACCGCACATGCATTTCACTATTCTTGCTCCATAGTCCTTTTCCACTATATACAAATTTTCTTGCAACACTAATATTATCTTATCCTTCCAGGGAACCCGTTTTTGTTCTATAGCTAACATGCGATCGAAACGATCTTCATCTTTTTCGGCTCTTTGAAGTTCTAATAATGTCTTGGAATCAAGATTACCTTCCGCTAATTTAGTTAATATTTCATCTGACCATCTAGCCATTGTATTTCACCTCCTATAATCCTTGAAAACTATCATCAAGCTGCCAGAATTCCCTGTATTCCTTCATGAATTTTTCAGAACGTTTCAAGCATTCATTTAAACATTTTTTGGGTATTGGAGGTATATCTCCTGCCAGTACCTTCGCCCGCTCTTTTTCATAGTATTCTTTGGTAGGAATTCCCCGTTGTAAGCGCTGATTTTTCATCTCCTGCCTTTTGGCCTCTGTTGCTGCATAGTCGACTTTCATGGTATCGGGATCCCATACAATACCATAAACATTTTTAGCGGTCCATTCGGAGGTAAAGTCCATTTTTATATCGTATATAACCGCTTCTGGATCCCGGGCAAGGGGATCACCCCATCCGCCTCCGCCTCCACCAGGCATAAACAGAACACTATAGCGTTTAAATCTGTCTGAAGACATCTGTCCGGGATAACGAACCAGCTTTCCATTAAGATATTTTACAAAGTCGGGATTTGTCGGGTCATCACCTTCACCATGTGGCAGTGGGAGCTGTTTGTCTACCCGTTCTTTATAATCGGTATCAATTACACAGTACCTATAGCGTGCAGGTGCCGGATATCCTCCCATCATTCCGTTCCATACAGTATAATCATTGGAACCATATGAGCCGGATTCCAGTTGATCAACATGTTCAACTACATATAGGGAACTAACTGATGAACCACCTTGTTTACGTCCGAATCCCCCGCCGTCTTTCAAAATACCGCGGCCCAACCAGAGTAGTGGCCAAGCATGTTCCAGCATCTCACAATCGGCTATATTAGCTTCCGGGTTCCAACAAGCATGGGATGCATGGAGTCCATCAAGGTTTGATTGAGCTCCCATCCCCGAACAGGTCATTTCGAAGTTCATAACGGAAAATTGGTTTCCATACTGGTCTTTTCCACCTGCAAATAAACATCCCGTCATAGCTTGGCTGGAAATCCCCTCTTCCCTATAACCCATAGTATAATAAGAATTTGATATGCATTGACTAAGGGCTGACATTGACTGAACAGCCGCTTCCCAGGCACAGCAGGCAAATTCTTTGTCAGGGTTTGTGTAAGAATTTTCGGGAATTTTTAATTCAAATGAATCTTCTAGTCCATTATTGAACATTCCGTCATAGACTACATCTTGTAAGAATGCATAGATGTGGTTCCCTAATGAGCAGGGAAAGGAAGCATTATTAGCATGATAACCTGGTGCACTAACACCGTC
This sequence comes from Syntrophomonadaceae bacterium, assembly GCA_050943255.1. Classification (GTDB taxonomy): domain Bacteria; phylum Bacillota; class Syntrophomonadia; order Syntrophomonadales; family Syntrophomonadaceae; genus UBA4844. The sequence goes on along the minus strand of JBMNOV010000067.1, from coordinate 3,426 downwards.
CCAGTCAACTATAATATGACCGTCTGCCTCAACTGTCATCTCTAAGGGCGTATGTTCGATAACATCTTCAGGTATACGGCACCTTTGAATCGGATCACCATTAGGAATATCATAGAAAGTAGAGCATCTATAGGTTCCCGGGAACATTACTTTAGCAAATTTATTTACTGCGGAACGACGCCCTTCTTCTAGCATTTCATACATTATGGTATTAAAGTAATCCAAACCTATCTCATCAACTAAGGCGAGAAGGCTTTCTTTCATTTTTAAGCAACCGGCTAGTTTGGCCTTATCATCTAGTATCCACCATTTACCATCCCTGACGTTACGGTCGATCATTACATGAAAATCGCGGTAGAATTTATCATTTTCCCCGACTCTAAGACATGGTATCATTTGACCATCATCATAACGGGTGAGAGCGGAAGGAGCCTGTGCCCCGGGCTCGGTTGAGCCAACTTCCATGCAATGGGTTAAGCCGCCTATCCAGGCAATAAGTTCGCCATTTTTAAAGATAGGTAAGAGGAGTGCCTGGTCAGCTGAATGGGCACCACCAATGTTGGGATCATTATTAAAGAATATGTCGCCATCTTTGAATCCTGGGTCATCCTCGTAATCCATATTATACATCCACTGTATGGCAACACCCATACTGGCCATATGTAGGAGTATGCCACGGGAGAAGCCAATGGCTTCACCTTCAGGAGTAAAAATACAGAATACGCATTCACCGAATTCTTTAACGGTAGGGGAAGCACTGATTTGGCGGGCTATTTCGCGGCCTTCGCTAACAATCCCCAGCAAACGCCAGTATGTAACTTCCCATTTGATTGGATCCTCAGCACGTAATACTATAGGCGTATATTCTTTGTTTCTCCTTTTCTCCAGCCTAGCTGCAAGTCTTTCCTTTAATTTACCCATTCTATTTCACCTCTTTCTTTAACCACAGGGTCATGTATTCATCAACTTCAATTTTATGACCTGGTGGAACAACGTAATTAGTGTCGATATGTTCCAGTATCGCCGGGCCATATATAATATTGCCAGCTTCAATTTCGCCAAAGTTATAAATATTGGTATGATAGTATTGATCTTCAAAATAGCATTGGCGGGTCCCCTTCAAAGCTTCAGCTTTAGGTTTAGGAGCAGATAAGGGATTTTTTGGCAATTGTGGTTTACTTTTAGCAACAGTTGCGGTTAGGCCCAACATCATGCAAAGTATACCGGCTTCGGGATATTTGGCGACATTGGAGTAAAGGTTGGTATATTCCTCTTCAAATGCCTCAACAAATGAGTCACAATCTTGAGGAGTCTTAATACGTGACATTGGCATATTAACTTTAATATCTTCAAGCTGCCCATTATAACGAACAAAGGCATTAGGTTGGAACTGAATTTGGCTAACATCGAAATTTTCTTCCGTAAACTGTTGGATAGCTCTTTTCTCCAGTTCTTCCATAACGTTATTATAGGTTTCGCCAATAGATATCTTATAATCATCACCGGCTTTGTAAGGAATGAATATTTTGGTAGCCATTACATAATGGTGAGCAAAGTCAGCAGTAGCTGCCCCGAAGGCACAGAATACCGAAGAATACGGGAACATCATGACATTTTTATAGGGAGTATTCTTACAATAACCAGCGCAGTGGGTAGGTCCTGCCCCGCCAAATGCCATCATAGTATAATCTTCTATAGCATATCCCTTGGAACTGATAAGACTACGGCAATAGTTTTCCATTTGGGTATCAATGATTTCTTTAATTCCCCAAGCTGCTTTTACCACATCAATTCCAAGCGGATCAGCTATTTTTTCCTTAATAGCTTTTTCAGCCAGTTTCTTATTAATTTTTACGCGTCCACCTAGGAAGAACTCAGGGTCAATGTAACCCAAAATCACATCGGCATCTGTTACTGTGGGATCTTGACCACCTAGGCCATAGCATGCTGGACCAGGTACAGCACCAGCACTCTTGGGACCAACCCCTAGGCGTCCATTGAGAGGATCAACATAAGCTATTGTTCCTCCACCTGCACCAATTGAACTAACCTGTACATAAGGAACATTAATTAAGAACCCAGCAATACTAGGCTCCATGTTCAGCCTGAACCTCCCGGCACTTAATAGTCCCACATCAAAGCTAGTTCCGCCCACATCGGAAGTGATAACATTATTAATACCATACATTTCACCGATAAATTTACCACCCATTAATCCTCCTACCGGGCCCGACATCGCAGTCTCTACCATTTTGGCCTGAGCTACGGATGATAAGCCACCTTGGGAAAGGGTTATTTGCATAGGTGATTTGCTTCCTAATGCCTTAAGTCGTCTCTCCGATTCACGGACAGATCTCCGCGCCCTTGAACCTCCATAAGCTTCAATAGCCAATGCATTAAAGCGGTTTAGCTCCCTATGAACTGGAGAAACTTCGACACTTGTAAAAACCTCTATCGCTTTTCCGGCTTTGGCTGCTTCCTCTAGAACTATTTCCTTTGCTCGTAACTCATGATCTGGATACATGTAACTATACAAGAATAATATGACAATAGCTTCTACCCCTTCTGCTATTAACTCCTGAGCAGCTTGCCGTACATCGTATTCATATAAAGGTATCATTACTTCGCCAGCATTATTTACCCTTTCCGTAACTCCTCTAATTAACGTATATGGAATAAGGTCATCAAGATGCCGGTGAGTAGCATTGTGTAATATATCTTCCCAGCTATACTCAGCATATGTTTGTAGTCCCCGACCTATATAGGGCAGTTGTTCAAAACCCTTGCTCATTATTGCCCCTGTTTTAGTACCAGTCCGGGTCAGAACCGTATTAATGATCGCAGTGGTGCCAAAACCTATCACTTCAGTTTGTGGCATTAGCTTTTCTAGATCCATACCTGCCATAGCTTCAGAGTCACATGCAGCAATCATAGAGTTTATATGCCCGTCAGCCAATTCAGCAGGAGTGGTAGAAGATTTGCCTGATACAAAGGTGCCAGTATTGTCAATAATAAAAGTATCCGTAAAAGTACCACCTGCGTCAGTATAACAGAAATATTTCTTGCCCATGGTCTCCCCCACTTTCTAAAAAAAGATTATTAGTGTGCCCACATACTACCAAGTAAAAACTATTCAAAACCCTCCAGGATTAACGAATAGTCTCATCTCCTACAGCCCTCCTTTCTTTTAATAGTTGCAGGCCTCTGACAATATTTAATAATTGCAATTAATATGCCAAAGGCATATATCATTGTTAAATAGTGGGGAATCCGGCCACATACTAATATTGGAGCAATTTACGTAAATTAAATAGTGTTAAATTTATAAATTAGATATTGCCTAATTTTTAAACAAATGGATAATCTTGATACAAGTTACAAAATGTCAAACAAATTTGAATAAATAAAAACACCTCCTAAAGAGTT
>JBMNOV010000066.1:0-8666 GCA_050943255.1 Syntrophomonadaceae bacterium | reverse complement strand
TAAAGAATGTCGGATCGGCCGCGTTCAACGGCTTAAAAACCGTCGGATCAGCGGCAATCAATGGCTTAAAGGGTGCGATATCTGGGATTGGATCAGCCTTTTCAGCCTTAGGATCGTTCCTGGCAGCCAATCCATTTGTGCTGATTATTGCAGCCATTGCGGCGGCAGTTGTAGCGCTTGTTCTCTTATACAACAAATCTGAAAAATTTCGCAATTTTGTCAATGGTGCAGCGGCAGCGATTAAAGGCGCGGTAATTGGCGCATGGAACGGTATCAAGGGGGCACTTAGCGCAGTAGGATCATTTTTAGCTCCCATTGGAAATGCGATTAAAAACGCATTTACACATCCAATCCAAACGGCAAAAAATATTTGGAATGCTTTTGTTAACATCATTAAAGGCGTGATTGATAAAGCGAAGGCGATTGTCGCAGCATGGAAGCCACATATACCCCATGTGAATAATCCGTTAGCAAGCTTATTTGGATGGGTTAGTGGAATCATAGGCAAAGCAAAGGCGAAGGTGGCTAGCTGGAAGCCCCACCTTCCGCACGTTAATAATCCATTTGCAAGTCTGGGCGGCTGGGTTCAAAATGCGTGGAATAAGTTGACAAGCTTCAGACCACATATTCCAAAAATTAGCATTGGCTTCGGTCATATCAAATTGCCGCATTTTCATCTAAGCGGGAAACTTAACCTGTCAAAAGGACAAGTCCCGCACATTGGGGTCAGCTGGTATGCAAAAGGTGGGATCTTCAACTATCCATCTGTCATTGGGGTTGGCGAATCTGGACCAGAGGCTGTGTTGCCTATCGAAAAGCTTCAGACAATGCTAGACCGCAATACTTTATATAGCAATCGTGCAGATTCAAATAATTTGACAATTGAAAGAAAACTCGACATGGTACTTGCTATTATGCGCGATATCTTAGCCGCAACTGATCAGCCAACAGTGCTTGACAGCGGTGAGATTGTATCAGTGATTGATAAGCGGCTTGGTAAGCTTGCCGCGAGGAGAGTACGGCAATGAGTTATGTAAATACGAAAAAAAGCGGGATCACGCTTGTCAGCACTGACGGGCAAAGCTATCATACGTACACTGATTTGGGCATGATACTAACTAGCGCGCCGGTGGTCAACCCACCTGAGCTACAGACTGAAACCGTAAAAGTTCCAGGACGCGACGGGCTGCTCGATCTTAGCGAGGCACTCACGGGACGGGTGGCTTTTGGTAATCGTTCAGGATCTTGGACATTTTTTGTCGAAGAAAGTATAGGATTTCACAAGAATTTAGATCGGTTGGCGAATCTGATCCACGGGAAGCGGTTTAAATGCATCTTTGACATCGATCCAGAGTGGTACTACAAAGGACGATTGAACATCGACAAGTATGCGACAGAAGGAACCAGCCGGGAAATCCAACTTAACTATGATTTAGACCCATATAAGTATGCGGTTAGTGGCAGAGACATTGCCGACTGGCTTTGGGATCCGTTCAATTTTGTATCCGACACCATCTATTTTGGCACATTTTCTGTCAGTGGAACCCGGCGTGTGAATCTCATCAATCCTGGAAAGAAAAACGTCGTACCGACGTTTAAGGTTACTGGCACGGTTAATATTAGTTTTAGAGGATATAATTATCAGATGACAAGCGGCACGCATTCGTACAGCGAGCTCTATTTGTCAGAGGGCGATAATTGGTTGACCTTCACCGGTACGGGGACAGTCAAAGTGGGATATGAAAGGACAAGCCTATGATTTACCGAGTTATTGCGAACGGCGAGGATATATATAATCCCGAATCGGATGATTTGATTTTGATCGACCCGACGCTTGAGCTTGAGCTCAATCACGCCGGGTCTTTTACGTTTACGCTGCCTCCGAACAATCGGCACTACAATGACATTAAAAAAATGACGACAGAAATCAGCGTTTACCAGGATGATGAGTTGCTTTTCATTGGGCGCGCGATTTCTGACACGCCGGATTTTTATAATCGCAAAAAAATTGAATGTGAAGGGGCGCTTGCGTACCTAAACGACAGTATACAGTGGCCGAAGAAATACACCAATTTAACCCCTCGACAGTATTTAAGCGAATTGATTGAAATCCATAACGCACAAGTCGATGATTTTAAAAAATTTACAGTCGGCAAAGTCACGGTGAATGACACAGAAAATCTTTACCGATATACGAATTACAATAATACTTTGACGGAAATCAAAGAAGATTTGACGGACAACTACGGCGGGTATCTGTTCGTTCGAGTTGTTAACGGGACAAAATATCTCGATTACCTTGCAGAAATGCCTTATACCTGTGACCAGACCATCCAATTCGGCGAAAACTTGCTCGACTTCACGCGCAATTACGACGCCACGCAGATTGCGACGGCGTTAATCCCGCTTGGCAAGGACCTTTCTCAAGAAACGACGGACGATGCTACAGTCGACAATTCTTTGGTCAATCGTGTCACAATCGCAGACGTTAATGACGGAAAAGATTTTATTTACAGTGAGGAAGCGGTCAAGAACTATGGCTGGATTTTTAAAACGCAGACATGGGACGATGTGACGGATAAGAAGATTCTTAAAACAAAGGGCGAGAACTACCTAAAGAGCGTTCAATGGGAAAATCTATCTATCGAAGCTAAAGCGGTTGATCTTCACTTTATTGACGGTAAAAAAGATCGTTTTCGCATCGGCAGTGAAATTCGCGTCGTATCTGAGCCACACGGCATGGATACGAATCTGCCGCTGACAAAGCTTACGCTGAACCTTTCGAATGTAGCAGACAACACCATCACGCTTGGCAATGATTATTCGGTGCCGATTTCAGGGCAAAGCGCAGCGCTTGCTCGAAATCAGAAAAAAAGCGCTGCACAGATCATGGCTGACATGCGCACCGCCGACGCGGCAGAAAAATCTGCTAGAAAAAGTGCAATTGAAAATGCGACGGCGTTGATCACTGGCAATGCGGGCGGACATGTTGTTTTTCGATACAGTACAAATTCAGATGGCAGTATCAAATCGCTGGAAGAAATTCTTATCATGGACACCGACCAAATTGCAACTGCCAAAAAAGTTTGGCGCTGGAACTTAAACGGCTTAGGCTACTCAAGCAACGGTGTTGATGGCCCATACAATCTGGCCGCGACAAATGACGGCTCGATCGTCGCGGATTTCATCACATCTGGCACAATGAGCGCCGACCGCATTAAAGGCGGCGTAGTAGATTCTTCTGCCTTCATGTCGACGGACAAAAACAGCGATGAAAATTTCTATCGACAGTTGGAAATTGACAGGGCGACTATTGGGCTTTTTTCAAATTCGGAAAAGCTTGGTGAAACCCTGTATAACGAAAGTGCCGTCCCGAGGATCAGAATTGGGAACAGCCTTGAAAATGACGGCTATCTTGAGCTGTACAACGGGAATGCTAAGAACGTTAAGCAGGTGGACTCAAACGGAAAAGTCACATATCACGGTGAATGCGGTGATAACGGCGACCTCTTCAGCAACGCTCCAAATAGATTTACTTTCCTCCACAATGGCGCTATATCTGGCGGTATGAGCCGAAATTCCGATGGAACCGGGGTAGGGATATTCGGTCAAAACGAAGCATTGTACACCTATGTAGTGGCAAAGAACGCCACCTCCGGCCGCGACGTGGCGGCAATATACGACACAGAAGAAATACAATTTTCAAAAGACGGCAATTTTTGTGGCGTATTGGCAGCTTACGGCGACAAAAACGCGCCTCGCCTCTGTCTAATCGTTGATAGTGGGGACACCTTTGAACTTGGACACTTTACAAAAAGAACAATCGATTCAAATGGACGTCAATCAGGCAACGCAAATTATAATAACAACATCACCATTGATACCGGTGGGACCATGCATTTTTATGATCCTATCAAGTATGGGGATATATCTTTAAATGGATGCTGGACGTACAATGACGGACAAGGCACAGCTATTAACTATATTGCATGGAAATAGGGGAGGGAGAAGTGGAATTTAAAACAAAATCACACACATTTACATTATTATCGGCGGATGTTTCAGCAGATATAGTCAAAGTAGTGTTTTACCAAAATGGGGAAACACCAGACGAACTTCTTGATATTTTTAAGTCTACTGAAGAAACATCAACCGTGTATGTTGAAGGCAAGGAATTGTCCGGCTATACCGAATTTGTTTCACTTCAGACGCAGGAATCAGCAGGCAATGAAGAAGACCAAGAACTCGTTGCAATCGTAAGCCTAAAAAAACCGGATTTAACGGCTGAAAAACTCAAAGCTGCTTTGATCCACCTGAGCCTGACTACCGGAAACACAGAAATTGCAGAAGGGATTGACGTATGAGCGAACTGGCGAAAAAGATTGAAAAACTTTACAAACTTGGCGTATACCCTGAAAGCTGGGTGGCTGGCGACCTTAAAAACGGCGCAATCACGCAACAGGAATACGACGCAATAATGGGGGACGAAAATGTCGACAAAAATTGATGAAATGTGCACTACCTTGCGCGAGGCGGTGCGCGGCGAGGATGTACGCGAGGCGATGATTGAATGCTTTAAGGGTATCGAGGATGACGCAGACGCAGCCGAAACATCGAAAAATCAGGCCGGCGCTTACGCCTCAAATGCGTCGAAAAACGCGGCCGCCGCGGCAAACTCCGCGAGCGCAGCACAGACAGCGAATAGCAACGCGAATCTTGCGCAAACCGCCGCCGAACGCGCCAAGAGCGAAACGGAATCTTTGCGGGCAGACGTCGAAACGCTTAAAAACGAAACAAAGCAATATCGCGACGAGGCAGCAGCAAGCGCTGGCTCTAAAACATACAGTTTATATGTAGATAGTGACGGAGATATCTGCGTCAGTTATACGCCAGCAGGGCGTATGAATTAAAGGATGATGGAGGCTTTATACGATGGCGAGCGAAGCATACAGTGATAAATTGCCTAATAAGGCACAAATGACACAGCTTATAGATGCAGTAAACAAAATCGGGAACGGCATCGCCACTAGTCCTACTTGGTGGGGATTTGAAGAAGATATGAGCATCCTTGATGAGGAGGAGCGCATCAGCTACATTGGCGAAGCATCGGGTTATACACCGATGAGTATGGGAACCGGTGGTTCAATTGACGTTGGCGATTGGCAGCCATTTATCGATATATTTAACAATCACCCATGGATGGTCAGGAATGACGGAACACCAGATTATCGACTCATGGATACTGACTATAGTAAAAAGATAGACGGCAGCGCATCCGACGCGTCGAACATAGGTTACAATGGCGGAGCCTATGCATGGGTAAAAAAAGTATATAAAAGTGAAACTATGCGTGGATCAAAACGCGTGGTGAAATTCAGCTTTGAAAAGCTTGACGGGTTTGAGCCTATCGGATTCATCGATCAAGACGGTGTAGAATTGCCAGGCATGTGGATGCCGATGGCGTATGGATCTATCGACAGTAACGGGAAAATGCGCAGCATTTTTGGCACACAGCCCTGCCATTCAAAGACGTGTGACCAGGAATATACAGCTATCACCGCTAACGGCAACAGGCACGTTTTTTACGGCGGCCCTTTTGCAAATTTGATTTCAGATTTACAAATTATGCTGGGCGGCGGCACGGACGTGCAAATCCATCTCGGATACGGGAATTGTTCAGGCTACAACGAAAGCGCCACACCAAGCGGAACAAATGGCGTTTTGCCGTCCGCCATCGTCGGCGGCGGCCGGTTCTATGGAACGACCGACGGTAAGAGCCTAAATAAGTTCTTCCACAGTATCGTACCCGCAACCTATCAGCAGTATCAGCGGGATCCATACTTGCAGCTTGTAGATGGCAATTATAAAGTGTCACCAAATTACGTCTATGACATATCTGGCACAAGTATTGAATCGACCGGGCTGAGCCTCACTAAAACTGATGGGTTGGTTTACCCGCATTACTATCAGGTCATCCCGGGTTTTGGCGCCGTTCCAGTCAGCAAGGACGGCTATAAGGGGTCAACGTCGACCGGAGGATGCGATAGCTTATACGTCAATACTTCTGGTGTCCGCGTTGGCATGCGTTTCGGCGCTTGTGACCATGGCCGGGGTGATGGCCCGCGTTGCTTGAATCTCAGCGCTGCGCCGTCTGCTGCCTGGTGGAACATCGGCGCCTCCGACCTTCTCAAACCACCTGTTGGCGTGGCCCTATAGCGGCCACGCTGGGGGTTTGGGGGCTATCCCCCAAAAAATAAAAATTAGTCCATTTTGTCAGGGGCACACCTTGCGCTTCTGGTGTCCGCGTTGGCATGCGTTTCGGCAATTGTAACAATGGCCGGATTGATGGCCCGCGTTGCTTGTTTCTCGACGATGCGCCGTCTGCTGCCGGGTGGAGCGTCGGCGCCTCCACATTCTATTAACATTATCTATTGTTTTACAAATGTAAGGCGTGTCCTACACCGCTGACCGTTGAAACACGGCTTATCCGCGATCAATCGTTAGGGGAGTGGAAATTGTATCGCTCAGGACGGGCGGCAAAGCGGTTGCACCTGTCGTTCGGAGATGATAGAAGGATTATGAAGCAGTACAAGTATTTATTTAAACAATGTGTAGAAGAAAAGACCATAAGAAAGGCTTATGCAAATTTACGAAAAGGGAAAACAAAACGCAAAGCGATTAAGCATATCGACGCACATCTTGACGAATATATCAAAAAAATGCAGATGATGCTAAAAAATTCGCATCCCGGAGCGGAACATCCAGAACTTGGATTTATGCCGCCCAAAAAGCGAAAACCACGCGTCATTTTTGAAAACGGCAAAGAGCGAACGCTTTACATGCCCGGCATAATCGAACAATGGGTGCACCATATCATTATTATTGTTTTCGGCCCGATTGTACAGCGCCACAGCTATACGCTCAGCTGCGGATCAATGCCAGATCGAGGACCCCCATTACGGAATGCGTCAAATCAAGAAAGTTGTTCAAAGCGGTGAGGGCATTAAATATTACATCAAAATAGACATTAGGCACTTTTACGCAAATATCAAACACGACGTGCTGAAAAAAGTATTAAGGCAGCGGATCAAGGATGAATGGTTCATTGGTTTAATTATGCGCTGCTTGCAGGGGTTTAAAAAAGGACTGCCGCTTGGATTTTATATATCGCAATGGCTGGCCAACTACTTTCTAGAAGAATTGGACTTTTTAATAGCAAAAGAGCCTGACGTAACCATGTATATGCGATATGCAGACGACATGACGGTTTTTATTCAGAACAAAAAACGGGCCCATGAGCTTTTAACTAGCATTATGCGATACTTGGGAAAAGAACGGCGCCTGAAGCTTAAAAACAACTACCAAGTCATACGCTTTGATTATACAAAAAAGAACGGCAAGCGCATCGGCAGACCTTTAGACTTTATGGGATTTGTTTTTTACCGCGATCATATCGTCATGCGCAAGCGGACAATGATTAAAGCTGCGAGAATATCACGGAAAATTGCAGACGCTAAATCAAACGGAAGAAAAACGCCGATCAAAAACGCAAGAGCTGTTGTGAGCCTGCTCGGATGGTTTAAACACACAGACAGTTATGACTGCTATCTTAAACATATCAAACCCTTTTTGCGAGTTAAGCGGATTAAAAATCAAATTTCAAATTATGACAAAGTGAGGTCAAACTATGACAGAATGGACGCAAGAACAGTTGGCGTATCAGCCTGATGAATTTACCCCAATTTCTGAAAAATCCATCATGCAGCGGAAAAATATTCAAAAAGTCGAACATGATGAAAATGACGGGCAGCCAGCATATACGGAATATATATGCGAATCGCGCAAGCTTACAAATGCAGAATATCAAAAAATTTTGGATGAACGCATGAATGATGCCGAAGATATCATCGCAAGTTTAATTGGAGAAGCAAAATGAATGCAAAGATAAGATTATTACTTAGAGTGGCCACGAGACGAGTTGAGGCGGGCGAAAAAATCGAAGATATCCTCGACTCTTGGACGGCTCTCACCGAAGAGGAAAAAAAAGAAATTCGTGAAGCAATTGAAAAGTGATCTGTATATAATCATCGAAGAGCAAGAAACTACAATTGAAGAGCAGGCTGACATCATTTGCAAGCTGTCAGCTCAGCTGGCATTATTAACTGCTGGGGAATGTGAGGAAAAGTCAGGGGCTGAGGCTATTAAGAATGCAGACAATATTTAAAATCCTATGGGATATGCATCCCTTTGAACATTTTGCTGATTTTTGCAGTTCGTTGATAGTCGTAATCACCTGTGCGTCGCTGATTTACAAGCCCACGCGCGACCGGATTATGAAGTCATTTACGAACAAAAAAGCCGTTAATAGCCTCGCAAATGACAAGAAAGAGCTGAATGAACGGCTTGATAAGCTGGAACTTGCGACGGTCACATTATTGCATGATAGATTATACACCGCCTGCGAGTGGGCCTTGAGAAACGGGAAAATCTCAATTTATAACCTTGACAACATCAAACATTTATACGATGAATATCACCGACTTGGTGGAAATGGAACCGGAACGGAATTGTATAGACGGGTTAAGAATTTACCCATAGTATCTGAAAATTGGGAGGAAAAATGAAAACATGGATGAAAGCCGCGGGAATCCGCGCAATTAAAACAG
>JBMNOV010000065.1:0-8734 GCA_050943255.1 Syntrophomonadaceae bacterium | reverse complement strand
AGTTCTTCTGTAATTACTAAAGGTTTTAAGTCAACCCATTCAAAACTTTCAGGGGTTAGATTATCCAGAAGCCAAATCAGGTCACGATCAGTATAGTTCCAGCTTTCAACCAGGTTCGCACTTGTTACTATATCTCGAGCATCCATATGTGCTAATAGGTCAGCAGGTTTATAGTAACCCATCGGTATCATCAAATTAATCGGTGGAAAACGCATTACCATTTCCCTTAAAAGTTCAGAATTAATAGTAAACATCTTCTGATTAGGCAAAATTTCAAAAAGGGCATTAACAAAGTTCTCCAGCCCCTTTTGCTGGTATAGGTCTCCAGGTAGCCATTTATCAAGAGTATTCTCAACTTCAGACATATATTCTTCCACAGCACTAACCAACTGGGGTGCGTTAGAATTCTTACTAACCCCCAGCCTGTCGACCATAAAATCCATAAAGCGTTTTTCATAACGTTTACGCAGTTCTTTAAAAATATTGTCGGTAGAAATCATATGCCGGTCTTTACCAGCAATCTTTTTAGGTAATACAACTGGCTTACCGGGTACATATTCCATATAACCTAACGGTATTATAGGTGGTTTTACTTGCTCCTGCCGGTTTAACCACTTTTGGTTAAAATCATTTTTTGCCCGCCAGAATTCGCTAACTAACCTGCTCCGAATAGAATCCATATTTCGGACCATAATTTCGTTCTTTTTGGGCAATTCCATTAAAGGAAGTTGCTTGGCGAAGTTATCCATTTCCACAATATAGCTGGCAATACGTCCATTATAAAAAGCAGTTAGTAGTGATAGAATTTCTTCCGTTTTATTATCCTCAAAAATATATCGAAGTAATAAATTATAAAGGACAGCTACCCATATATGATCAGCAAGGTGAAAATTGCCATCTATTCTTTTGGATAATTCATTTATCTGTACATCTGATAAGCATGCTTTTAATAAAGAAGCATTGTCTCTACACCCATCTTGAAAGTTTTTTAATAATTGTTCCAGAGGGTATTCAACTACATCTGGCTTATTTACCTCACTTCGGACCAGAATATCAGCTACTTTTATTACTAATCTATCCTGAAGCCAGATAGCATTATCCCTTTTTATAGCTTCAAACATAGTAAGAGCTATTTCACAGAACATTCGGTTCCTTTTTTCAAGGTTATACTCCGCAACCTTACCACCCAAGTTTAATTCACAAATATTCTTATTCCAGCTTAATGCACGGGTAAGAATCCAAAAGTCTATGCCATAACCACTAATGCTTTCGCCCCAAAAGCGAGCTTCATGAGCCAATTCTTCGATAAAGTTATGAGCTATGGCATATATACCTCCCAGGGGATCACTTACCCTGCAACCATAAAATGATTCCAATATGGGAGCAGCTAGCATATGGGCAATACTATCAATCCCCGCATGTCTCCTCAAACTAGCCAGAACCATATCATATTGGCCCTTAATAGGAGTTAGGAGACTATCCAACCAACTTTGCTCAACCCTTTCCATGCTTATGCTAAACAATAATAGATCAGCGTCTAACTTCTTAGCAATATGCAAAATAGATCTTATTCCCATACCCCTGCCACTGAGCATTGAGGGCATAAGAAATTCTATATGCGGATGCCTTAATTTTAATTGTTTTATCACATCCAAAGACTCACCCGCAGAATTGTCGCCAACACATACTATTAGTTGCCTGCGGCCAATCCAGGACTCCAATACATTGTCAACTGATTTAAGTAGGTTAACTAACCGTTTGGGATCGTCCAGAAATGGTATACCTATAACTAGATCATAATTATTATATTTATTTAATAGTGGAGTTATTTCGTTCATAGTTTGGTCGAAAATGCTTTCCAAGTTTTCCCGGGTCAAATTATTTTAACCCCCTTACTAAAAATTAGTCTCATAAAATAATTATGCTCATTTTATATCTTTTATATTTTACTACCTGGAATCAATATTAGTTTGAAAGGCCAATACTCCTGTGATAATTAATTATAAAAATAGTAGATTGTAAAAAACACCTTTAAATCAGATTATTTGTTCTAGTTCGTCTAGTAAATATCGAAAATACTCTAACGCTTGATTAACTGGTTGGGGTGTAGTTAAATCAACTCCTACTTTTTTTAGCAGATTTAATGGATAATCAGAGCCTCCCGACTTTAAAAAATCCAAGTAACGATCAACTGCTGGTTGGCCTTCTTTTAAAATATTCTCCTTAATAACTGTTGCTGCTGAAAAACCAGTAGCGTATTTATACACATAAAAAGCCGAATAAAAATGCGGTATTCGTGACCATTCCCATTCTATTTCTTTATCCATAACTACATCAGGACCATAATATAAACTGTTTAGATCATGGTATACCCTACACAACTCATCAGTGGTCAGTGCTCCACCTTGCTCTACCTGCCCATGAATAATCTTTTCGAATTCGGCAAACATGGTTTGACGGTAAACAGTTCCGCGAAATTGCTCCAGGTAATGGTTGATAAGGTACATTTTCTCTTGTTTATCATTAGAGTTCTGTAATAAATAATCAATTAATAAAGATTCATTAACTGTAGATGCTACCTCCGCAAGAAAGATAGGATACTGGCTATAGATAAAAGGTTGATTATGATTGGAATAATATGAATGAAGAGAGTGCCCTAACTCATGGGCTAGCGTAAATACATCGTCTAATTTGTTATCATAATTCATTAAAACATAGGGATTGGTGTCAAATGTACCCCAGGAATAAGCACCACTAGTTTTTCCTTGGTTTTCATATACATCTATCCAACCTGAGTGCATTGCCTTTTTAAGCAGATTATTGTATTCTTGCCCCAGAGGCTGGAGACCCGCCAAAACCTTTTGACAAGCCTTTTCATAAGGGATTTTCACCCGGTACTCGCTAACCAGCGGTACATAAATATCATACATATGCAATTCAGCAAGACCAAGAATCTCTTTACGCAGCTTCATATAACGATACATATAATCTAGTTTATTATGTACACTTATAATCAGTTGCTCGTAAACATTAGTTGATATATTATCTTGATCTAAAGCAGCTTCCAGAGAATTCGAATATTTGCGCACCCGACTATAGAAAATGTCTTTCTTAACACCAGCTGCCAGGCAGCTGGCCAAAGTATTTTTAAACTTACCATAGCTATTATAAAGGGCTTTAAAAGCCTCCTGTCGTACCCGCCGGTTACTGCTTTCCATATAACGCCCATAACTGCCTTTGGTTATCTCCACTACCCTATCTTCTTCATCTATAATAGTTGGAAACTTAATATCAGCATTGTTAAACATATTAAAAAAACTTCCCGCAGCTGTTGCCAAATCAGCACTCATAGCCAGTATTCGTTCTTCGTCCGGAGATAATATATGCTTCTTTTGCCGCCAAAGTTCATCCAGAAAATGACGGTATACTTGGAGTTTGGCTTCCTGCTGCATGAAATTATCAATGATATCCGGAGCTATCGCGGTGATTTCCGGAATAATAAAAGATATTGAGCTGCTAACTTGAACACTCAACCATTCGATTCGTTCAAAAAGTGTTTGGTAGCTAGTATTAGTATTATTTTCATCGCGGCGCATACGAGCATATACATAAAGTTTTTCGGTCCGGCGCTGCAGTTCTTCCAGCTTCTGCAGAGCCTGATACAAGATGCCAGCCGATTCCTGCAACCTATTTTTAAATTGTTCTATTTCCGGCAGCCCTTCCTGCACCTTTTTAAAATCCTCTTCCCAACTAGCTTCATCCTTATAAATATCCTCCAGTTTCCATTTATATTTTTCAGCAATCTCGTCCCTATTCCTAGTAATACTCATTAACATCCTCCTATTTCAACCTTAAGCTATAGTAAAGTTATCCAGGCATTGCCCCCCAATTATAGCACAGCTTTATTTTTTAGTATTTGCAAGGATTAGTTGTTTTAGCAAGAAATATTAAACATAGAGCCCAGTATCTTATTCCGAATTTATTCTTTTTATGACATTTCCTCTACCTTCTCACAAAATTACTGCTACTAAATTTATGTTCTTTTTCTGGTATAAGAACCTAAGCCCAGCTAAGCATATGCTAACTAGTTTGCCATAAAAAAAGTGACCCATCTTTATAAACTAAAGAAGGGTCACACCCATATCAATACAAGTAGGGGGATTTATTTAAAAATTACGGAGCAAGCAAAATACGTAAACCTTGTTTTTCATCTACTAATTTAAAAGCTTCTTCAAAATCAGCCATAGGAAAAACATGTGAAGCAAAGGGTTCTACATTTAGGCCAGCAGAAATCATTTGGGCAGCCTGATACCAGGTCTTAAGCTCATAAGCCCTGCTGCCAACTATACTTATTTCACTCATCGCCAGTTTAGTCATTAGTACCTCACTTGGTACCGGGGGCAAACCAATTACACCAATTCTTCCCCGTTTCGCAGCCATGAGCATTGCCTGGGGAACTACAGTAAAATGCCCAGCGGCATCATAAACTACATCAGCACCGCGACCACCCGTAAGCTTTCTTACCTCTTCTACTGGATCTGTTTCATTAGAATTGATTATAGCATCAGCGCCAATAGATTTAGCAAATTCCAATCTATCTTTATCAGCTGCTGTTCCTACTACAATCAATGGCCCCACACCTAAGAATTTTAAAACTGCAACCATCATTAAACCAATAGCTCCTGGCCCAACAACCACAGCCGATTGCCCTAATTCTGGTTTAGCCCGGTCGATAGCGTGAATTGCTACACAGAAAGGTTCCATTACTGCACCAGCTTTTAGGCTAACGTTGTCTGGCAATTTGACGATATTTTGTGCTCTAACTGCAATATACTCAGCAAATCCGCCTGGTAAATCTGTACCTTGGAATGGACGATTATCGCATATATTAACTGCCCCAACAGCACAATAGCTACATGTGTTGCAATACTGAATAGGATTAACTGTTACACGTTCACCAACTTCAATTCCAGATACATTACTTCCAACCTCAGCAACTACACCTGAAAATTCATGGCCAAAAATAGCGGGAAATTTGATTTTGTAGGAACTAGCAATAGCCTCATTCCAGCCACGCAAGGAATGATCAGTGCCGCAAATTCCACAATACTTTACATTTACCAATACTTGGTCGGGAGTAATAACCGGTTTTTCAACCTGTGCTATTTCCATACATCCCGGTTCAGCCTTAGTTTTAACTAGAGCTGTCATCAACATAACTTACCTTCCCCCTTCTATATATTTTATTAAACATTAATTATATAACGCCTTTTTCAGTAAGATCCTCTATTTTCTCATCTGAAAGTTTCAATAGACCCCGATAAATTTCATCGTTGTGCTGACCTATGGTTGGTGGAGGTGTTTCTACCTTACCAGGTGTTAAAGATAACTTGGGAGTAACTCCAGCCACTCTGAATTTACCTACTTCAGGATATTCTACTTCAACAAACATTTCCCGTGCCTTAATATGAGGATCTGTAACCAAATCTACAACTGTATTTACCTTACTGCAAGGTATTGCATTTTCGGCAAGCAGGTCAACTACTTCTTTTACGGTTTTTGTTCCAACCCATTCTTGCACTACTTCGTCAACTTTGTCGACATTTTTAACCCTTGCTGAAGGATCTATAAAATCAGGATGACCAATCAAGTCTTCACGGCCTATTACCCTACAAAATCTATGGAATAAGACATTGGTAGTTGCACCAATAGTTAGATAACCGTCAGTAGCTTGGTAACAGTTATAGGGAGCTACCCAAGCAATACGGCTACCATCCCTTATGGGTATAGTTCCCATTAGATCGTAGTTTGGTACTACATTTTCCAGCATTGCCATAATATTATCAGCTAAAGCATCATCGATATACTGCCCTAGACCAGTTTTGGTCTTATAGTGCAGTGCAGCTAATATGCCATAGGCTGTGTAAATACCGCCCATAAAATCTGATAACGCATTACCAACCCGTAACGGTGGCCCTCCTGGCATGCCTGTAATACTCATAAGTCCACCCATAGCCTGGGCAGCCACATCTAAGCCAGCCCTTTCGCTGTATGGTCCGTATTGTCCATATCCGGAAATTGAAGCCATAATTATACCTGGGTTAACTTTCTTCAAGTCTTCATAACCCAAACCCCATTTAGCCATTGTTCCAGGGCGATTGTTTTCGATTACTATGTCAGATATTTTAACTAGTTCTTTAAATATTTCTTGTCCTTCTGGTGTGCTTAATTTTAAGGTAATACTTTTTTTATTACGATTGGTAGCTAAATAGCAGGTACCCACTCCTTTGTAGACTGGGTAGGACATACGGTTTTCGTCACCAATACCTGGCATTTCAATAGATAAAACTTCTGCTCCCATATCTCCCAAAAGTGATTCACAATATGGGCCTGCCAACAACCTAGTTGCCCCTAACACCCTTATTCCTTCTAAAGCTTTAGGCATTACTCAATTTTCCTCCTTATTACTAACAACGGTTAATTCACTTACCGGATTATTATACCTATGCTATTTAAAGCATTAATAAACAGACCATCCACCATCAAGTATTAAAGTTTGCCCAGTAGTATAGGTTGCCGCCGGTTGTACAAAATAAAGCACCGCAGCAGCCATTTCATCAGCTGTACCCATCTTTTTGAGTGGTGTACGATCCAAGACAAACTGCATTCTGTCTTTATCAGCCAGTAAGCCTGATACCATATCAGTCATAACATAACCCGGAGCAACTGCATTAACAGTAATATTCTGTGGAGCGAGATCTACCGCCAATGCTTTGGTCATAGCCATAATCGCACCTTTGGAGGTACAATAAGGAACAATCTCTGGAAGAGCATTGACCCCTCTTTGTGAGGTCATATTTACTATTCTACCCCCACCAACCTTTGCCATTTCTTTCGCACAGGCTTGGCTTACAAAAAATAGTGAAGTCATATTCAAGGCCATTATTTTTTCCCAATCTTCTCTGGTTACGTTAAATGTATGAGCCCTCGGAATTGCCATGCCAGAATTATTAACAAGTATATCTATTCTTCCAAAAGCCTTTACTGTCTCTGCAACCAAATTATCAATATCAGCCTGAACGGTAACATCAGTCGAAACGGCCAGTGCATCACCACCATTAGCTTTTATTGCATCTACAACTTCCTGCAGCGGCTCTTTCCGTCGTGCTGCAACCACAACCTTAGCTCCTGCAGCAGCTAAGGTCTCAGCACATGCACGGCCAATTCCTGTTCCCCCACCGGTAACAACTGCTACTTGCCCTGTTAATGGTGTTCCTTCAAACCAATTACCTTTTCCTGTCATTTAATAATCCACCTCCAGATTTAATTAATTTTTAGCTTCACAAGATAATTAATCTTATTTTTATATGTTCTTGTAAAATTACCTTTAAGCCATCTGTTAGCTTATTTTAACAACGCCTTGCTCAGCCAAAGCCTTTATTTCCTGTGGGCTATAACCAAGACCTTGCAGTACTTCTTCTGTATGTTGTCCTAATTCAGGGGGTGGTGTTGCTGTTTGAAGCGAGAGCGGTATTTCTGACATCCTATAAGGTAGTTTTGTTTGCAGTATTTTACCAACAACCGGATATTCTACATATTCCATTATTCCAGTTTTTGAGGCTAAGATATCATTTATGGCTTCGCCCATGTCTTTTACCGGAACTATGCAAATATCCTTATCTTTCAGCCATTCTAACCATTCTTCCATAGTTTTACTCTTGACCAGATTAATCATTCTATCCATAGCTTCCTCGTCCTCATGACGACGGTAAAACTGTTTGGGAATAAGGTCTTCTATGCCCATTTCTACGCAAAATTCCTTCCAGAACTTGTCTTCAACCATCCCGAAGGAGAGCAACTTGTTATCTTTGGTTTGATAGATATTATAACATAGGGCAGGATACTCAATTGTTTCGGCAGATATACTATTACCCTGGAAATGATACCTGCTCATGAGCAAACTGAGCCACCAAACTAAGGAGTCAAACATGGGTATATCAACCGCTTGACCTTTGCCAGTTTTTTCACGATAGTATAATGCTATGGAAATACCCTGAGAAGCTGCCATTCCTGTTGCAACATCGGCTAAATGCAGCGGTGATAACCTACCTCCATTAAGTGATAAATACCCGCTCATAGCCTGCAGATTTACATCATGAAGTGCTTTTAGGCTCATTGGATCATCTTGGCCAAAACCTGAAAGTGAACAGTAAATGATTCTCGGGTTAATTTTTCTTATTTCTTCATAATCAATTCCTAATCTTTTGGTAACTCCAACCCTAAAGTTTTCTACTATAACATCGGAATTCTTAGCTAATTCATGAAATATTTTTTTACCTTCTTCGCTCTTGAGGTTTATACTTAGGCTTTTTTTATTGCGGCATAATGCAGAAAAATAATAACTAACACCGTTTATCTTCGGGTCATCACCCCTACAGTAATCGCCTTTCCCCATATCTTCAACTTTTATTACCTCTGCCCCAAGGTCAGCGAATACCTGAGTGGTGTATCCCCCTGGCAAGTATCTCGTTAAATCGAGAACTTTTATACCAGCAAAACCATTCCCAAACATGTTCATAAAACCCTCCTTATCTTTAAATATTTATAACATTACTAGCTTTACCTACGAGTACTTGAAAAACCACCTTTTATAATATATTACAGGAACAGCTCCATCTTAAATAATGCTTTTAACGCAGAAAATTACTAGCATAATTTCCTAAGCATAATCAAA
>JBMNOV010000016.1:0-39523 GCA_050943255.1 Syntrophomonadaceae bacterium | reverse complement strand
CTCTACTCACCATCACCCATAATTACACATAGATGTAATAAACAAGAGATGGGCTGTCCGTAATCAAAATGAAATAGTGAGATAACAAGCGATATTTGAAGTTTAGCTTAGTTTATTAAGGGAGGTGTTTTAAAGACCTGATTGGCTCGGTAATACTATTGTCTTATAGTTATTATTTCCATAATGTTAGTATATATCAGTTTTCAGGAACTCTTTAAAACCCATATATTTTACCTGCTTTTAACCTCTACCATAGCCTATTTTATTAGGGAAGGAGGAGTATTAATGAAATTCACCTTATCAGTTTATCTCCTTACATTTCTTTCACCAATAGCGGCTATGCTTTTATGTAATCATTACTGGAACCAGTTTTATAAATCTCAATATTATACTGAAGATGATAAAAAATAAAAAGTCTGGTTTGGAGGTGTAATAATGGCAGGAGTTGAATTTAATACTACCGTATTATTAGTTACAATGATAGTATACTTGGCAATAATGGTCTCAATCCTTGTGTATTTTGCCCGGCAAGAGCAGGATACGGTTGAAGTGTACAGTTTAGGCGGAAGAGGCTTGGGTTGGCTGCCATCGGCAATGAGCTCCATGGCCAGCCAGAGCAGTGGTTTTATATTTATCGGGTTAGTTGGCGTGGGATACACTTTAGGGGGGTTCTCCACCTGGTATATTCTGGGGGATGCCCTTAATGCTATCTTGCTTTGGACATTTTTCGCCTGGAGATTAAAAAAGTTCTCTGACCATAACAAATCAATCGATTTGCCAGATTTGCTGGCTGACATATATAATGATAAAGGCAACTGGGTAAGATCTATTACCGCAATAGCCATGGCTATTTTTATGATTGGTTATGTTTCTTCACAATGTACCTCAGCAGCTAAGACCTTGGGTCCGCTGTTTAACCTTGATATGAACTGGGGAATAGTTATAGCAGCTGCCTTGGTTTTATTATATACGGTATTTGCCGGGTATAAAGGGGTTGTCTGGACTGATACTGTCCAGGGATTTTTGATGATGCTGATTGCTTTTGTAACCCCAGTGGTAGCATTAAAGGCTGTAGGCGGTTGGGGAGCACTACAGGCAGGATTAGCTGGTATAGATCCTATGTTTTTAACTGCAAGGCAAGCTGGGCCTATTGCTGTATCACTGGCTGTAGCTATTGGCTGGTTCTCGGTTTCATTCAGTACCTGGGGCCAGGGTCATGTTGTAACCAGGATAATGGGCATGGATAGCCTGAAGGGAATTAAAAAGGCTGCTCTGTTAAGTACCTTTTTCTGTGCTTTTACCAGGATGACTTGTGTGCTTACAGGAATGTGTGCTAGGGTGTTATTCCCCAATTTATCTGATCCGGAGGCTTCATTTCCCTTAATCCTGGGAACTTATTTTCACCCGGTTATTGCAGGTATAGCCGTTATGGGTGTTCTGGCTGCAGTTATAACTACGGCTGATTCTCAGTTATTAGCAGCGGGGACAACTATAGTCAGAAATATATACCAGAAAATGATAAACAAAAATGCCTCTGAAGAAAATTTAGTTAAACTAACCAAATGGCTTATGGTAATCATTACTATTGTTTGTATTACTTTTGCCATTTATGCCAAAGGTGTTGTTTTCTATATGGTCTTATTTGCCTATGTGGGAGGCGGGGCCGCCTTAGGTATACCTCTATTCATGGGCTTGTTCTGGAAGAGGGCTAATAAATATGGCGCGATGGCTGGCTGTATAGTTGGATTGCTTACTGTATGTATATGGAAGTTAACAGGTATGAGCAGTGTAATTCACGAAGGTGTGCCCGGATTAATCTTGGCAGCATTAGCTGTTGTTATCGGGAGCTTGCTAACTAAAGAAGACCCGTACAGAATCGAGCAGCATAATAAGATATACGGTGAGAAACAAGTTAAAGATGTTAATTAATATGTGATCTAATACCTTAAGTGTATTATTGAATTATAAATTTTATAAAAAATAGCACTAGTTATATCATTAAGTTTATCAAGCTTTGTAAAAGCATCTTCTCTTATTTTAGGCATATTGGAGAAGATGCTTTTTACTTTTTGAGATAAATATAACAAGGAACAACCATATTAAGTCAAGCAATAGGGCTACTTCAATATAAAAGGCAATCAGCAAAAACAAAATTGATGCCATATAGAGGTCTTATCGCCAACTATTGACTTTAACTATAGGTGGGACTTTATACTAATATAGGATCAAAAATCCAGTGAAGAACTAGCATCCTTTCCTGAGAGGAGTGATAAAAAAGGCCATGAATTTTAATGTATTTTACAAAATACAATTTCCTATAATTGCTTGAAAAATATTAATTAAGTATAACTCAAGAAATTATAGGAGGGAGGTAGTTATTTGGACACTGGTAGTATCGGCATAATATTGGTGGTTATTTTTGCCCTTTGTCTTTTATTAGGAATGAGAATAGGATCTCTTTTATTAGTTTTAGGAGTAGTAGGTATTTATATTATTTACGGTTCACGTTTATCGGGCATACTTCAAAATGATCCTTTTACAGTTGTCGCTTCATATAGTTTAACCCCAGTTCCGCTTTTTATTTTTATGGCTCATTGTATTATGCAAGCCAATATTTTAGATCATATCTATTATGTAACTTTTAAATATTCCAACGGTCGCCCTGGAATAATGGGAGTTATAACCGTATTTATTGGTGGTTTTTTAGGAGCAGTATCGGGCTCGGGAACAGCCATATCGGCTGCTCTCACCAAAACTGTATCACCACAACTGTTAAAGTGCGGTTTCAGTAAAAATTTATCAGTATCGACAGCTGCGATCGGTGGTTCTCTAGCAGCTGTGATTCCGCCTAGTGTTAATTTAATAATCTATGGTTCTTTAACTGAAACATCAGTCGGGAAACTTTTTATGGGAGCTTTAATACCTGGTCTTTTATTAATGCTTGTTTATGCCTTATGCGTAGCGTTAACCTATCAAATTTTTGAAAAACCTAAAGCAGATATTTCCAGAAATGTACTATTAGATGAAGTATCTGCGACAATTGATTTGGAAACCATCGGCATGGGAAAAGAGATTAACTTTAAGGACACAATAATTGCATTTATTATGGCGATTATGCTGGTGATTATTGTATTAGGTGGAATTTACACTGGTGTCTTTACTCCCACTGAAGCAGCGGCAATAGCAACATTTATTTCTATTATATATTGTTACCTGTTAAAAAGATTAAACTGGGATTTTTTAAGAGAATCGCTTAAAAATACACTTAATATAACTGCAATGGTTATGTTTATTATGGTAGCTGCTCAAATATTCGGACGGTTTATAGCATTTATCAAACTTCCAGCATTTATAATATCCTTACTAAACCCAATTTTGGATAAACCCATGCTGATTCTTATGCTACTCATGATTATTTTTTTTATAATAGGTATGTTTTTAGAGTCAATAGCGGGAATGGTTATGGCTGTTCCTATTACCCTCCCGTTAATGGATGCAGCTGGTATTGATCCTTTATGGTTTGGCATCATGGTAGGGTTACTACTATGTATAGGTTTGGTTACTCCTCCAATAGGAATGGCGGTATTTTCAGCATCCGGTGTGAGTGGAGTAAAGCTGGGGGCAATTTTCAAATATACTATGTCATGGGCCTTGATTGGTTTTATAATAGTTGGCGGCTTAATGATACTGTTTCCTGAAATTGCCTTGTGGTTACCCAGCCATATGACATCTTAAAAGAAAAATAAGCTTATTACCTCATAAATACCTATTAATAGATACCTTATCAAATCAGGATATTGCCTAAGATTAAAATAAAAAATTAAAAGGGGAGTTTATAAATGAGAAGATACTTATGGACAATATTTTTAGTGTTTACCATTTTTATAACAGGTTGTTCAACTGAAAAAGGTGATACCCAAGATGAACAAAACGCAGGGAATCAAACTGATGTAATTAACATAATCGCATCAGGGAATATGCCCCCCAAGCAAGGTTACATGGTTGGTTACCATTTTCCTTGGATGGATCGAGTTGAAGAGGAAACTAATGGAAGGGTCAAGTTTGAAAGATACACATCAGCTGAACTAGTACCATCGGGAGGGGAAATTACTGCTTTAGAGACCGGGACTATTGATCTGGCGTTAAGTGGGCTGCGTTCATATCACCCTGACCTTTTTCCTATGGCCGATATTGGTTCATTGCCTGTTATAGGAACAGATGCTGTTATGATGACTAAAGCCTATATTGATCTACTTGAAAGCGATGTCGTATTAAAAGACGGTAAAACATATTACCAGCTTGAAATAGAAGATAAGGGTTTTGTTGCAATGCCTATGCCGGCATTAACTCCCTACCAAATTTCTACAAGCAAAAAGCAGTTAATTAACCCCGAGGATTTTAAAGGTGTACTGCTGCGGGCAGGTTCGCGTGCTAATGAATTATTTGTAATTAATATAGGAGGTACTCCTGTAACCATGGTTGCACCTGAATTGTATGATGCTATGAGCCGCGGAACTATTGATGGAACTGCATTCTCTATTGCCGATTGGCAAGGTTACGGTTTTCAAGATATCTTGAGATATACCATATTAGGGGTAGATTTGGGTACTTATGTTGGCGATAACTTGGTTCTAAAAGAAACCTGGGAAAGTTGGCCACAGGATATAAGAGATATCATGATGGCAATAGCTAAA
Source organism: Syntrophomonadaceae bacterium (assembly GCA_050943255.1). Classification (GTDB taxonomy): domain Bacteria; phylum Bacillota; class Syntrophomonadia; order Syntrophomonadales; family Syntrophomonadaceae; genus UBA4844. The sequence continues at coordinate 34,829 of JBMNOV010000016.1, read as the reverse complement.
GACCAGGCTATAAAAGGTGCTGAATACTGGAATTCACTTATTGAGCCCACTATTAAATTAGCCGAGGATAAGGGTGCGGTCTTCAAAGACTATAAGGACTTGTCGGCAGAGACCCAGCAGTTATTAGCGAATGCGATCACAAAAACTTGGTATGATTGGATTGATAAAGTAACAGCAGATGGAGCACCTGGGCTAGAATGCGCCCGTTTGTGGCGTGATCTACTAATAAAACATGGCGCTCAAGTCCCTGATGAAATTATGGATTTGTAATTAACATATGGAAATTAATTTTATAGCGAGTTGGATAGTACAACACAATTAAACCTATCTAAGTACTAGTTAGCAGGGTTTGAATGTTATCAAATACTAATTGATAAGGGAATTCTTGAGGGGGTATTGTTTATGAGTGTAGATGTAATAGACAACCTTGATCACAAATTAAATAAACTAATAGATTTCGGTGTTTTAGTATCATCAATAGCTATTTTACTTATAATAGCATTTGTTGTTATTGCTTCAATTGGTCGTTATATCACCGGTACCATGGTTATTCCAGGATTGTATGAAATGACAGGTTTTTATTTAATGCCCTTAGCTGTTTTTCCTGCACTCGTATTCAGTTATATGAATGGAACATTTCCCGCAGTAGAAAACCTTTTTGACAAGTTTCCGGAGAAATACCAAAGATGGGTAAAGATATTATTCCTATTAATCGAAATTGTACTATTTGTGGTTTTGACTTATGAGACATTTCAATATGCCTTAACCGGGACTGCAAAAGATATGGGAATGAGAGCTGGTGCTAATATATGGCCTTTGTATCCATTTTTATATCTGGCTCCTTATGGTTTTGCCTTGCTGACCTTAAAGGCTGTCATCGTGTTTCTTAAACTTACTTTAAGTAAGGTAGATATTATAAAATCGACCCAAGTAGAATAGCGAATTAATGATTAGCATCAAAATATACATGAAAAGGGGGAAAAAATGTGGCAGCAACAATGAAGGCTTTGGTGAAATCCAAACCCGGGCTAGACGGGTTGAATTTGGAACAAGTACCTATTCCCGTTCCCCAAAAAGGTCAATTACTAGTAAAAGTAAAGGCTTGTGCAATTTGTGGTACCGATCTACATATTCAGTATGACGAGTATATTTCCTATCCCCCAGTGATACTAGGTCATGAATTTTTTGGGGAGATTGTAGAAATGGGCCAGGATGTTACTGGGTTTGAGCTAGGTGAACATGTCGCAGCTATGACCGCCACCAGTACCTGTGGACAATGTCCAGCTTGTAAAAGTGGCTTTTTAATGCGCTGCGCTAAGAGGCGCTCAGTTGGTTCAGGTTTTAATGGGGCGATGGCCGAATATATTGCTATTCCCGCCGCAATCAGTTATAAGATACCTCAAGATAAATGGGATGATCTTTCTATGGCTATTTGTGAGCCTTTGTCTTGTGCTGCTCATTTAGTATTTAACCGTGCGGAAGTTAAAGCAGGTGATATCGCTGTTGTACTAGGTCCAGGTGTTCTTGGTTTGGCAACCATTCAGTTATTGAAGTTGCAGGGGGCTTTTGTGATTGCTAGTGGTACCCCGGTAGACTTGGAACGACTGGAGTTGGCCAAGGAAATGGGAGCAGATGAAATTGTGTCTGAACCAAGCATGTTAAAGGAAACAGTATTGAAATTTGCCTCGTTGGGTGCAGATGTAGTATATGAATGTTCCGGAGCTGGTTCGGCATTAGCCAGCGCTGTTGATATTTGCAAACGTGGTGGTTATATAGGACAGTTGGGGATGTTCGGCAAGCCTATTACCTTAGATATTGACCAGTTGCTTATAAAGGAGGTTAATCTGAATACCAGTTTTGCTACATCGTGCTCTTCATGGGAAAAGCTGATGCGCTTATTTGAACAAAACAAAGTAATGACGAAACAGTTAGTAAGTACAATACTTCCTTTGGAAGATTGGGAAAAGGGTTTTTCTATGGCTAGAAATAAGGAAGGATACCGTATTGTTTTGTTGCCAGATGCTTCGGTTGCCAAATAAAAAAGATACAGATACACTAGTTTAGTTTGACCGGCTGGCAAAAATATACCCTACCTGAAATCCTCATAGTTAAATGGTAAATATCCCATCAAAAAAACCTGCCTCTCCAACTAACCTTCCTTGATATGGCTCGGTAAATGCCATATCAAGGAAGTGTTAAAACAAACCCCAAAGACCTGGTAAAAATAATCGTAGTTCTCACAATGAACAACTATATTAAGTCTAACCTTGGTTAAGAGTTTTTAGTTTATGAATTTAACACCTGTAATCCAAGCAATAAAGGTTACATTAAGATAATTAACACTAAGAAAGTTAGCCAAAAAATAGACAATAATAGAGCAAGAATACCAAAATAAATTAGTGGAAATGTAATCAATGCCAATAATAGTGAATTATTGGCATAATTTCTTGACTCTAACCATAAGTTGGGTTGTAAACTAATATCAGTTAAGAAGGAAGGGGTGATAATTATTTAATTATGCTAAATAGCATAGGAGGTGATTTGCTATCCAGTATCTCCTAGCATTTAGTTGATATTAGATGATATGACGATTAGCTTTCTATCAGAATATCAAGTAATAAAGTTAATAGGGAGGTAATACGTTGGAAACAGGCGGAGTAGGAGTATTTTTAGTAATATTTTTTATTGTATTCTTGCTATTGGGCATGAGAATAGGAAGTCTATTATTAACCCTCGGAATACTCGGTATTTACCTGCTTTTTGATACACGTCTTGCGGGCATACTTCAAATTGATCCTTTTAATATTGCCGCCGCATATAGCCTGACCCCGATTCCTATGTTTATCTTTATGGCTCATTGCATTATGCGTGCCGATATCCTGGATCACATCTATTATGTTGCTTTTAAAGTATCTAAAGGTCGGCCCGGAATACTTGGGGCTTTGACAGTTTTTATCGGAGGTTTTTTAGGGGCAGTATCAGGATCTGGAACTGCTATATCGGCAGCTCTTACAACAACAGTATCACCCCAGTTGGAAAAAACCGGGTTCAGTAAAAATTTATCAGTTGCTACGGCGGCAATAGGCGGTTCACTTGCAGCTATTATACCACCAAGTATAAATCTTATAATCTATGGTTCATTAACGGAAACATCCGTGGGACAACTTTTTATGGGTGCTTTGATACCAGGGTTACTTTTAATGACAGTTTACGCCTTTTGTGTGGCCGGCACATACCAGTTATTAGAAAAACCCAAGATGAAAGCTTTAAATAGAGAAGAGGCAGCTGCCAGTGTTGACATAGATGTTAGCAGCATTTTGGGCAAGGAATTTAAACTTAAGGATACAATAATTGCCTTTATTATGGGAATTCTTTTGGTGGTTATTATATTGGGGGGGATTTATACTGGAGTATTTACCCCAACTGAAGCAGCTGCAATAGCCACAGCAGTTTCATTGCTGTTTTGTATTTATTTAAGGAAGTTGGATTTAGCTTTTTTAAAAAAGGCTCTATTTGAAACAGGAAAAATAACATCTATGATGTTATTTATTTTGATTTGTGCTCAAATCTTTGGACGACTAATATCTTTAATTAAACTTCCTGCCGCAATAATAGCAACATTAGATCCAATCCTTGATAAAACCTTTCTAATTCTTATATTGCTTATGGTTTTTTATTTCTTATTAGGTATGTTTTTAGAGTCAGTAGCCGGGATGATAATGGCGATACCTGTTACTCTTCCTATAATGGATGTAGTAGGTATTGACCCTTTATGGTTTGGTGTTATGGTAGGGATGCTTCTATGTATAGGTTTAGTTACTCCACCTATAGGAATGGCTGTTTTTTCAGCAGCTGGTGTAAGTGGTGCTCCCTTGAGCAGATTATTTAGCTATAACATGGTGTGGGCACTTATTGGGTTTATAATAGTTGGCGGCTTAATGATAATTTTCCCGGAGATTGCGACTTGGCTTCCTAGTCATATGAAATCTTAGTTTTCTAAGGAGGTGAAGAAAAATATAAATTATAGAAAACAAAGATTAGGACATGAGTTTAATAGCAAATTTTTATTATGAAAGGGGAATTTAGATGAAAAGATATTTTTTGGTTTTATGTCTGGTTTTAGCTATGGTTTTAGCTGGTTGTTCCAATCAGAGCAGTAATGGTCCAACGGATGAAAATGACGGAACCGAAAATAATGAACCGATTAGATTAACTGCCTCTAGCTATACCCCGCCTAAACACGCATATACACTCGGTTTCCATGATCATTTTTTAGACCGGGTTGAAGAAGCAACTCAAGGTAAAGTTAAGTTTGATAGGTATTATGGAGCTGAACTAGTACCATGGGCAGGTGAAATTACTGCCCTAGAAGCCGGGACAACAGACTTAACCTTAAGTTCGCTAAGATCATACCATCCAGACTTGTTCCCAATGGCAGATATAGCTACACTACCCGTTATGGGAGGCAATGCTATAATCTTTACCAAAGCTTGGATAGATTTGCTGGAGAGCGATGTGGAATTAAAAGATGGTAAAACCTATTATGAGCTGGAAATATCTGATCACGGTTTTCATGCCCTTCCCTTACCTGCCATGGATAACTATGTAATATCCGCTGCTAAAAAAGAGTTAAAGAATCCTAGGGATTTCAAGGGTCTGATTCTACGCGCTGGCTTCCGTCCTCACGAAATATTTATTAAGAATTTAGGTTCTACACCTGTAACCATGCCAGCCGGGGAATTATATGATGCTTTGAGCCGGGGAACCATTGATGGAATGCCATTTGGTGTTGCTGATTGGCCTTCATATGGCTTTGGGGATATTCTAAAGTATACAATACAAGGATTGGAACTCGGAACTTATACCGGGGAAAATCTAATGACTATAGAAAAATGGGAGAGCTTACCCCAGGATGTTAGAGACGCCATGACCAAAATAGCTCATGACCAGGCGCTTAAAGGAGCCCAATACTTCCTTGATATACTCGGACCAACAATTGAAGAGGCTAAAGCAAATGGAGCTGTTTTTGTACAATTCAAAGATTTGCCTGCAGAAACCCAAGAATTACTTAACAATGCTGTAGCCAAAACCTGGAGAGATTGGATTGATAAAGTTACTGAAGAAGGAGCGCCAGGACTTGAATGTGCCAGGTTATGGCGAGATCTGGTAGTTAAACACGGTGCTTCGGTGCCTGAAGAAGTTATGAATCTTTAATTAATTGAATAGCAGGTGTGAGTGCGTTTAATAATAAATAATTGTTATGCAAAAATACTTGGATTATTCTTGGCTTTACGCACTCACTTGTATTCGGCTATTTAAACACTCCTAAGCAAATTGGAGGGGGGATTAGTTTTGAAAGCAAGTGCAATAGATAAGCTTGATCTAGGGTTAAATAAGTTAATCTATGCTGGAATGTATGTATCATCTGTAGCTATCTTACTTATGACAGTATTTGTTTGTCTGGCCTCGATTGGTCGTTATTTAACTGGTACTATGATTCTTCCAGGTCTATTCGAAATGACAGGGTATTGGTTAATGCCATTATGTGTTTTTCCGGCATTATCATACGGTTATTCCTCAGGGGTTTTCCCTTTTATGGAAAACATTATAGTAAAATGTCCCGAGAAATTTAGTAATATAATTATTTTGATTTGTCTATTGTTTGAAATTGTAATGTTTGGACTTGTAACCTATTTTACCTTTGAATATGCCTTAATTGGCACTGTTAAAAATATGCAGATGCGGGCTGGAACAGAGCTTTGGCCTTTGTACCCTTTCTTTTATTTAGCTCCTTATGGATTTGGTTTGCTTACATTAAAGGCTTTTGTTGCCTTTCTTAAGCTGGCCAAAGATAAAGTATACATCATCAAACCTGTACAAGTTGAATAATACTAATTACCTGTTAATCATAATCTTTACGCTGCATAAATAATGCTATAACTCTAGCTAGCAAATGGAAAAATTAATTATTGCTATTAGAATTAAGTTTATTTTTTATATATGCCGAGGTTATTATAGCAATTTAGTAAGATTAGGAGGGTATGATATTTATGGATTATTTAAAAGTAAAGGGATTATCTAAGCCAGTTTCTAAAATTATTATGGGTACTGCTTGGTTTCACCTGGGAGACGAAAATGAAATAGATGAGATGCTTGATATATATATAAATGAGGGCGGAAATGTTCTTGATACCGGGCGTTTTTATGGTAATGGAACAAGTGAAGGCTTACTTTACAAGTGGCTAAGAAGATCGGGCAAGCGGGATCAAGTTTACATTATGGATAAATGCTGCCACCCTTTTATTGATCGTTCAGGGAAACATCATCCTATCAGATGGCGGGTTAGTCCTGAATTTATTACCGAAGATTTAATTTATAGCTTAAATAATGTGGGGGTTGATTATTTTGATCTTTATTTAATGCACCGGGATGATCCTAAAATCCCAGTAGCAGAACTTATGGACAGGTTAGAACAGCATTATCGTGAAGGTCTAATTAAAGCATACGGTGTTAGTAACTGGCAGCTGCCGCGGATAAAGGAAGCTATGGAATACTGCGATAGAATGGGGTATTATGGTTTATCTGTGAATAGCGCCGCCTACAGCCTGGCAACAGTTAAAGTACCCCGTTGGCCTGGTTGTGTATATGGTGATGACCAATATGCTAAATGGCATAAAGAAAACGATTTACCATTATTCGCCTGGGGTTCACAAGGTGCTGGCTTTTTTGCTGGTATCTACCCGACTGATGGCACAGCTCCCAGGGATATCCAGGAAGCATATTTTACTGATGAAAATTTTGAGAAACTAAGACGCTGCCAGGAACTGGGGGCAGAAAAAGGATTGGAGCCAATAAATATTGCCTTAGCTTATGTTTTATCACAAGCTGTACCGGTGGCAGCTATTATAGGTTCTAGAAGTAAGGACGAATTATATTCTAGTCTCAATGTATTCAAAGTTAAACTAACCCCTGCAGAAATTGAATACCTGAGCTTAAGAAGTGATGCCAGGTAAGTATTAAAAACATATCACACATAATATCTAATGAAAGAAGGTTAGTATATTGAAAGTCTATGCAGTAATAGGGGAGAAACTACCGCATTCCTTATCCCCGCAGATTCATAATCAGATGATGGATATTATTAATATTGATGGTCGTTATGTTATCCTGGAAATAGCCAGGGAAAACTTGCCTAAAATTGTGGATTCCTTAAAAGCACTGAATATTGCGGGAGTAAGTGTAACCATACCATATAAAACCGATATAATGCCATATCTTGATGAAATCTCGGAAGAGGCCAATTCTATAGGGGCGGTAAATGTTATTGATATAAAAAGTGGCAGGGCAACTGGTTACAATTCCGATTATTATGGTTTTGGACTAATGTTAAAAGAAGCAGAAATTGATGTAAAAGGCAAAGAAGTGGTTCAGCTTGGTGCCGGTGGTGCCGGTAAGGCATCTATTGCTTATGTACATGCAGCAGGAGCAAAGAGCATTAGGGTTGTGGCACGGAACCCCGAAAAACTCGCTGTGTTAAAGGAACGTTTTCCATATATAGAGACTAGTCTGTTCTCAGAGACAGAATTAATAAAGGGTGAAGTTCTAGTTAATGCTACCCCGATTGGAATGTACCCCAATATTAATGATTGTCCTATCAGCCCGGAAATAATTGGACGTTTCACGGCGGCAGCCGATTTAATTTATAATCCGTTGGAAACCCAGTTTATTAAACATGCCAAGGAAAAAGGTATGAAATATGCTGGGGGCTTGTATATGCTGCTTTACCAGGCCGTAAAAGCCCAGGAAATCTGGCAGGAAAGAACAATAGACACCGCCCTGGTTGCTCCTATTTATGATGAATTGAAAAAAATTTTTAATTAATTACCTGTTAAAATACTACCCTATCGAAAATTCCTCATAATTAATTAAAAACATTAAAAACTTATTAACACCTTAAAAAAGCCCGCCTTCCAAAACCAACCTTCCTTGATATGGTCATCTAAAGTCCATATCAAGGAAGTGTTAAGACAAGTCTAACCAAGCATAACTCTTACTATCATAGATATCATCTATTGATTAATGATAAATATTAGAAACTAAGCATTATACCCCCAAAAAAAGGTATTGTATTATAGCTATTGAAAATTAAAAGTCGACAAATGGCGTATTATTATATTTTTTTTAACAATTAGCTATTATAATCTAGTATAATAATTTACGGTAACTACTTAATAATAACAAGTAATAAATATATACTTGGGCGAATAAAATAAAGACATCTTAATATAAAATACTTTATGTGTAATATACAACATTTCGTACAACCATATATACAGAGAGGACAGGCAGAAGGAACCACCAGGGAAGAGGGGGGGCTCTTTTTTTGTCGCCTTAGCTTTAAACAGAGGATCTTACTTAAGATAATATATTATGTAATTATATTGTCAGCCTGAATTGCTATATAGTCTAATGTTGCGGTAACGCTGATTGCTTCTCATATTGAAGGGAGGTGTTATCTAAATAGTACCAGTGCAAGCATAGGTATTATATTTTATAATTAGATTGAAAGGAGGGGGTAATAAATATTATCAGGTAGACTCAAAAAAGGAGCAAGGGAATATAACTGATTATTTTTGGTCCGGGTTATTTGTGGAATTTGTAGGCTCCTGATAAAAACTCTTTTTATATGAAATCCCCTTAATGAATCGAAAAAAACAGGGGATAATAAAAGAACTGAGAAGGGTGGAAGCTAATGAATATTAAAAGATTTTTAAAGAAAAAGGTTGTCTTCCTGGTTGTTTTAACGATGATTTTGAGTATTGCAGCGATAGGTTGTGACAACAGCGGCAGTGGCGGTGGCGGTGGAGATAAAACCGCTAATTACCCGACCCAAAACATTAATGGTATTATTCCATGGGGTGCTGGAGGATGTACTGATATTACCTCAAGAACACTTGCACCTTTTGCTGAGGAAGTCTTAGGCAAAACTATTATAATGACTAACAAAACTGGCGGTGGAGGAGCTGTCGGTACCCAGTATGTATATGACCAAAAACCCGACGGATATACTATTCTTTTCTCAGCTGAAAACCCCTCCATTTATCAAGTTTTAGGTCTTTCACCTCTTAGCTATGCTGATTTTGAGCCAATTATTGTAGCTGGTAAGGGTAATACTGCTCTTATTGCTCCAAAAGATTCAAAATACAACACATTCCAGGATCTAATTGATGATGCTAAATCCAAACCTGGTGAAATTATCATGGGTATCAGTGGGGTAGGAACTCAACCATTTGTTTCCAATGCAATCATTTCTAAGGTTGATGGTGTCAAATTTAACACGGTTGCGTTTGATGGTGATGGACCACTTGTTACAGCTTTGTTAGGTAAACAAGTTGATGTTACTGGTGTTTCCTTGAGTGTAGCCATGCAATATATTAAGAACGGGGACGTAAAATGCCTGGGAATTATGGGTAATGAAAAATTGTCAGTACTTCCCGATGCCGAAGCAATAGGTGAATCAAGACCGGAATACCAGGAACTGCTTGAGGCATCTGGTTTCTTCCAGGGAGCTTATGTGCATAAAGATACACCACCTGAAATAGTGCAAAAATTACGGGATGCATTCCAAACTGCTTTCAAGGCTCCAAAATTCCAGGAATACCTTGAACAAAACGGTATAACTCCATTAGGCTATACTGGAGATGAAGCTAAGGAATATACTGAGATGTGGAGATCCAAATTAAGCTGGCTTATTTATGAGTCCGGTGCTGCCAAAGAATCACCGGAGAAATTTAATATTCCTAAACCTTAATAGGATTTTTCTCTAGAAGTTTATTACCTAGCTAGGTAGTATTAGGTAGTATCACCTAATGTATTTAGTGCAAATTAGGGGGGAATCTGTAGGTTCCCCCTTGCTTAAACAATTTATAACGGAGGGCGAATTAGATGTCAGAAAAAGAACAAACAGAGCAGCAGCCCGTACAGCCTGTTAAGGGTGGAGAACTATATTTTTTGGGCTTTCTCTTTGTTTTTATGATATTCGTATTAATTGAGGCCTTAAAACAAGAAGGTATATTTGAAGGGGTATTAGGAGGCGCAGGTTCTTTACCGCAGGCAATTTCGATTTTGCTGTTAATTTTAATAATATTAACAGCAGTAGATTTACTGCGTAAAAACTATAAAGAAGCAAAATTCAAGGATGCAATAACTTCAATTTTTACCATGAAGGTTCTTGGAGTCATTGTATTAATAATCTTATATGCATTTATATTGGAAACATTACATTTTACGTTAACTACCTTTTTATTTCTCCTAGCTTGCATGATAGTGCTCGAAAGGGGCAAATACGTTACTAAACTTATAGTTTCAGTTGGAATGCTGGTGTTCGTCATAGTAATTTTCAAATACATTTTCCTAATAATCTTACCGTAGGAATTTAGGAGGGAAAAAAGTGGCAGGTTTAGAAGGTTTATTAACGCCTTTTCTCAGCTGGGAGATGATATTGTATATAGCTGCAGGCTGTTTTGTGGGTATTTATGTCGGTGCTATACCCGGGCTATCGGTTACCATGGCAGTTTCTATTCTTATTTCCTTTACCTTTGCCTGGGATTTATTGCCAGCCTTAGCTGTAATGGTAGGTATATATGTCGGCGGTGTTTATGGAGGTAGCCGGGCTTCAATTCTATTAAACATTCCGGGAGCACCAGCAGCCGTAGCGACAACTTTTGACGGTTTTCCCATGGCGCAAAAGGGTGAGGCTGGTTTAGCCATGGGTGTAAGTACGATCCAGTCGGTTATCGGCACACTTTTTGGTATTATAATTTTGGCTTTTCTTTCGCCATTGATATCCTTAATAGCAATAAAGTTTGCCCCCCAGGATTTTTTCCTAATGGGTTTAATGGGACTATTACTGGTAGGTAGTTTGGCAGCAGGCTCCTTGCTTAAGGCATTGATTACTGCTTGTATTGGATTATTAGTAGGAATGGTAGGTATGGACCCGGTAATTGGCCAGGGCCGTTTGATATTTGGAATGAATTCGCTCTTGGGCGGACTCCATTTCGTAGTTGTTATGATAGCAGTATTTGGCGTATCGGAAGCATTGATGCAATTACGTACAAATGTTGAACCAGTTAAACAAAAGATAGATAAAATACAAACTGATTTTAAAGCAATAACTAAATATTTACCTCTTACTTTACGTAGTTCAACTTTAGGAGTTTTTATCGGTGCTTTACCTGGTTGCGGTGGGGATATTGCATCATTAATGGCTTATGACCAAGCCAAACGTACGGTTAGAAATCCATCCCGTCCTTTTGGACAGGGAGCCATCGAAGGTGTTATTGCACCTGAGGCAGCCAAGAATGCTTGTATAGGCGGGGCCTTTATTCCTATGATGACCCTGGGTATTCCTGGTGACTCAGTAACCGCCATATTGATTGGGGCTATGATCATTCATGGTCTGCGTCCTGGTCCCTTGTTAATGAGAGAACAGCCGGAATTTTTCTGGATAATTCTTGGCAGCCTTGTTATAGCTAATATTTTCTTATATATCTTTGGTATGTCGGGACTTAAACTATTCAGCAAAATAGTCGAGGTTCCTAAACCATACATTATTCCAATAATTGTTGTATTATCTATTGTAGGTAGTTACACTATTAACAATAGTATACCTGATATTTACTGGATGATTGGCTTTGGTGTCTTTGGTTACTTCCTGAAAATATTTGATTATCCGACTGCTCCTTTGGTATTGGGGGTAATCTTAAGTCCTATAATAGAAATAAATTGGCGCCGGTCCATGGATTTATCGCATGGAAATCTATTTGAGTTTATCCAGAGCCTTTTAACTAGTCCTATTTCACTAGTTTTAATTGCTATAATCGTTATTATGATGGTTTCACAGACAGATTGGTGGAAAAATAGGGGTAAGAAAAATACTCCTGCGGCTGAAGGTTAATTATTTATAAAATAGTATAATATTATTTGTTGTCCCCCTTTGCATAAGGGGGACAAGTTTTTTCTATTAATTTAAGTGCCGAGTGGCGTTAACTCACCATGCTCATTAATATATCCATTCCAATCATCAATTAGGCATTGTTAAAATTTCACTTCTGCAGCAAATATCTGCCTAACGTTTAATAATACTATTTTAAACCCTTCTGGCGACATCTCTCAGATTTCTATTACTCAGTTTAAAAAACTCATCGGTGATAGCATAACTAAATAATGGTTGCAAGTGAATCATATTATTAATATAATGACAATAATAGAGCGAGTTCTATAATACGTCTAAACTAAGTCTAGCCGGAATATAAGCGCTGAAGTTTTTAGAAAGGTATTATCTGTTGTGGACATAATGACATTCAAAAAATATTGCACATCTTTACCATCCTATCACTTAATCCCGGTTTATTTAAGTGGCTGCTAGCAATTTCAAAGCTTTTCATCAAGGAATTTCAAAATGTATAGTTTTGTTTTTTTGGATTTTCGAGATTAGTTTATTTTTTAATATTGAAATCCAGCTTTTAGGAAATTGACCGTATATCTCTTTACCTAAACTAAGTGCCTTGGGGCCAAGATATTTGCCGGATTGAATTAGAAGGGGGGTGTTATATAAATAGTAATCACTCAGTAAATCTACGGAGCGAAAGGGGGATAAGATAATCACTAAACCATTATAGGACATAATATAGGACATAAATGGAAAGAAAAAAGAATGTTAAATAATAGCACGAATAACCGTAGTGATACAAGTAAGTAATCATATGGCAATAAACTTTAATTATTGTCCTTCGTAGCAAGATAATGTCAAAAAGGGAAGGGTGAAAAATAATGAATATTAAAGGATTTTTAAAGAAAAAGGTTATTTTCTTTATCGTATTAATAATGGTATTGAGTATAGCCGCTATCGGATGCGATAGCAGTGGTGGGAGCGAAAAAAATGATACCGCTAATTACCCCGTCACTAATATTAATGGTATTATTCCTTGGGGTGCTGGGGGAGCTACTGACATTTGTGCAAGAACACTTGTACCTTTTGCTGAGGAAGTATTAGGGAAAACCATCATAATGACTAACAAAACCGGTGGTGGAGGAACAGTTGGTACCCAATATGTATATGATCAAAAACCCGATGGTTATACTATTCTTTTCGCTGCTGAAAACCCCTCAAGTTATCAGGTTTTAGGCCTTTCTTCCCTTAGCTATGCTGATTTTGAACCAATAATAGTTGCTGGCAAAGGTAATACCGCGATTATTGTTCACAAAAATTCAAAATATAATACATTTCAAGAGTTAATTGATGATGCCAAGGCTAATCCTGGTAAAATTGTCATGGGTATTAGCGGGGTAGGTACTCAAACATATGTAGCTAATGCAATTATTACTAAGGTTGATGGTGTTGAATTTACTACGGTTGCTTTTGAAGGTGAAGGGCCAATTGCGACCGCTTTGCTGGGTGAACAGGTTGATGTTACTGGTGTATCATTGAGTGTTGCCATGCAGTATATTAAAAGCGGGGATGTTAAGTGCTTGGGTATAATGTCTAATGAAAAGATCGATCTATTACCTGATATTCCGGCAATAGGTGAAGAAAGGCCAGAATACCGGGATCTGATTGAAGCGTCCGGTTTCTTTCAGGGAGCTTATATGCATAAAGATACACCACCAGAAATACAGCAAATACTTCGGGATGCATTCCAAACCGCATTTAAGGCTCCTAAGTTCCAGGAATATCTTAAAGAAAACGGAATAACACCATTAGGTTATACCGGAGATGAAGCTAAGGAATATACAGAAATGTGGAGATCTAAACTTAGCTGGCTTATATACGAGTCAGGTGCGGCTAAAGAATCACCAGAGAAATTTAATATTCCTAAACCTTAATCAATAAAATTACCTAGCTAGATAATTATAAGTATGGACAGGGGGTTAATGGTTTCCCCCTGTCTAACTGTATAAAAGAAATTTACCTAACTGATCTGGTAATTGTACTTATTATAATTAATGTTAAACAACTAGCTAAAAGGCCAGGATATAATGGATCAATGCCTTGGGGATAAATAAAGTGCCAGACAAAGTTAATAAATGGTCCTAGAAAGGTTGCTGTTAGACCAGCGATAGGGGTAACATATTTTCTGAAAAACATGGCGCCAAGTAAAGGGAAAAGAACTGTACAACCACGTAATCCCATGGATAAAAAGCTGAAACCTAGAATTAGACTACCTGCATTACTATTAACTACGATTATAGAAAGAATGCATAGGGTTAATATTATTATTCTTTGGCATATAAGTGCTTTTTTATCATCAGCATTAGGGTTAATAAACCGCTTGTAAATATCACGGGTAAGCATAGTGGAAATACCCAGGTTCAAGCCAGCCCAAGTGCCAATAACGGCAATTAACAGTGTCGCCATAATTACACCGCCAGCCACCGGAGGTATATAATGCAGGATAAATGTTGGTAAGACTTCGCTGGATTGTAGTCCAGGAAAATCTGCGGAGTGTGCCCGCATATATAAACCAACTAGGATACCCCCCACACCAACAGGAGGAATTAGTATTGCTGAAAGTAATGCACCTAAACGGGCATGGCTAATACTTTTGGCGGATAATACTGCTTGAATATAGGTTTGGGTAGAGATTACTCCGACTATGAGTGAGAAGGCAGCGGCGGCGTCAACCGAAAATCCTCGTCCGAAAAGGGAAAACCAGGGGAAACGATCAGGATACCCATTTAAAATACCATTAAAGCCGCCGAACATATTATAAGCAATAAGGCTTGTAACTATTATTGTTATATATATAAGCATTAACTTGATCATACCAACCAGGCCTGTACCTTCAAAGCCACCAACCAAAACATAGGCTATTACAAGTACTACGCTAATTATTAAGGCTAAGGTCGAATTAAGGTGAAATGCTGAAGTCAGTAGTGCTACTGCTGCTATACCCTGGCCTATGACATTAAGAAACATGCCAATTGATGTAAAAATACTACAAATTGGGCCAATACTTTCACCATAAGTTGCGACTAAATACTGAGGAATGGTTTGTTTGTTGCTTGTATAAAGAGGTTTTAGCATACCTAATCCTAATACGATACACCCTATCCCAGCACCAAGAGTAAACCACCAGGCAGAAACACCGAAGTTAAATGCTAGCTGGGCAGTACCAATTGTTGATGCTCCACCTACTAGGGTACCCATGATAGTTCCGGCTACCAATGCTGCACTTGCTTTCCGGGCGCTGCCCGAAAAATCTGCTTCCGTCTTAACCCTGCTGCCGGCATAGATACCAACTCCTATGATGAGGAGAAGTGTTATTACCATCCCAGTAATATGTCCTGATGTAATTAGCATAACTCCAAGTGTCAATTTTGGTTGCCTCCCCATAATTACTATAACAAGCTTAGAAAAGAGGATGCTTATCCCCTTTTCAACTAGTCGATAATTATAATTATATCAGGAATGTCAACCTACAAGTTTTAATAAGGATTATGCATGGTTTCCTGCTGGTTGTGTGTACCATAGGGGCTGGTTAGTAGGGTGAAAAGTATGATGTTAAATATGTAATATCAGAGGCTTTCCATAGCGTTTTGAGCCCACCTGGAGTCTTTGTAAATAGCCCGGCCAACACCGATAAGATCTGTTTTACCCTGGGATAGCAGGTTTTCTGCTGCGTAAACATCAGTTATACCCCCGGTTAATATGACGGGGATGGATACAACCTTTTTCAAAGCTTCAGTAAGTGGGGAAAAATAACCTTGACCAGTTACCCCGGGAATAGTAGAGCCGTTCATTCCCCCCGAAACATCTAAAATATCTATTCCGGCTTTAGCCAACTCACGGGCAACTATTTTGCTATCTTCAATAGTAGTCCCACCTTCCTTATAGTCGCAAGCACCTAAACGTACCAAAATAGAAAAATTATGACCAACTAAACGGCGTATTGCTTCAATAGTTTCAAGGTGAATTTTGATTCTTTTTAAAACATCTCCACCATATTCATCTGTTCTCTTATTGGTAAGGGGAGAAAAAAACTGGTTTAAAAGATATCCATGAGCAGAATGGAGCTCAACTCCATCAAAACCGGCCGCTTTTACCCGCAAGGCGGCATTGGCAAATTGTTTTACAATATTTTTTATCTCTTCCGAACTAAGTTCCCGAGGGATAATACTTGTTCGTGGATTTGCTATAGCTGATGGGCCTACTGGTTCATGATCAGTAATACCTTTATGTACTGCACTTCCGCCATGGTTAATCTGCACAATTGCTTTCGAACCATTATTGTGTATAGTTTCAGCTAGGTTACTAAGTCCTTCAATTACTGAATCATCGGCAGCGGAAAGTTGTCTATCTGCAACTTTGCCTTGCAGGTTAATATAACAATGTTCAATAATAATTAAGCCTATATAGCCCCCTTTTGATTTTTCATCATAATAGCTTAGTATTTCCTTGTTAACCTTTCCATTTTGGTCTGATTTTGTGGTAGCCATAGGAGGCATGACTAATCTATTGTGTAAGTACAGGTTACTAATAGATAATGGTCTAGTCAAATATGACACTATAACCCCTCCCTCTTTTATCATCTAATTGACCAACCCAGTAAGTGGTAGAGTGGTAAATAAGCGCTAACCGTACATTTCTTTGATTAGTAATCGTTTTCTTATTATCCTATCTTAAATTTGTCGGTAAAACAATTTGGTATTAGTCATATTATTTGATAAAATAAAGAAAATATTTACTTTACAAGGTTCTGGAGATTACACTGGAGGGGGTGACTAAATTAGCATGTCAAATTGCTTGTTTTGTAAAATAGCTGCCAAAGATATACCATCCGAGATAGTATACGAGGATGAAATGGTATTTGCGATTAAGGACATCAATCCTTCAGCTCCAGTGCATATCCTGTTAATACCACGAAAACACATTTCTTCCCTCAACGATATTAGTTTAACTGATGAATCATTGCTTGGTCATATTCAGTCAGTTGCAATGCAGATTGCCCGGGAGAAAAACCTAGCTCTAGACGGATATCGTCTGGTGCTTAATTGCGGCTCTTGGGGCGGACAGGAAGTTATGCACTTGCATTATCATCTACTGGGGGGCAGGCAAATGCTCTGGCCTCCGGGCTAGCCTTGACTGAAGCGACCGTATGATAGTAAAATATAAGGGTGTCTATTTCAGCCCAATCGGATGAGGGGAGGGAAACAATGAGCGAAGTAAAAGTTGGAAAAAATGAATCCCTGGATAGTGCTCTGAAGAGATTTAAACGTTCCTGCCAAAAGTCAGGGGTTATGCAGGATATAAGAAAACATGACCATTATGAAAAACCAAGTATAAGGAGAAAAAAGAAGTCAGAAGCTGCCCGTAAAAAAAAGAAATTTTAATGGCTAGCTTTAGATAGTAACCTTCCCAAAACTAAAGTTCCGTTCTTAAGGGGCTATGGTAAAGGGTACAATATTCGCAGCTTCAATTATTACCAAGCATAAACCAAATAATTAGGTATGAACAATAAGCCCAGCATAAAGTAATTATTGTGCCGGGCTTTTTAAATTACTATTATAGGATAGGGGTGATTAATATTTGAGTTTCATGAGCAAAGGCATAAGGAGCAAAAAACGGAAGACTTTTATTGGAATTGTAGTAATTATTGTAATATTGTCATTCCTGGTTAGTATCATAGCCATGTCTTTTTAAAAGTACATGATTATAGGGTGCGGGAGCATGGGAAAGGTTCCCGCTAATTACTATTTATAAATATGCATTAAAGACCCTTTCTGCTTTTGCGGGAAGGGTCTTAATTTTGAATGTACACCATTTTCATTTCATATATTTGATAAGAAAGGTCTATTATCACCTTTAAGAAATGGGGGTGTCTTAATGGAGAAAAAAAATGCTATCCGGCAGGCTATGGCGGAATTTTTAGATATACCCAAAGACATTGTACTTGATTTGCCCAAAATAACAGTCATTGGAAGAGAAGAACTATATATTGAGAATCACCGGGGGGTTATTGAATATAGTCTTACTCGCTTACGGGTAAATTTAAGCCGTGGCTTCCTGGAGATTGAAGGGGATGATTTGGAGATTAGGGCTTTGATGGCAGATGAAATGAAGATTACAGGTAAAATTATATCTTTTAAGTACTTGGACTAATGGGGGGAAATATGGCTAATAAATTATTTGATCAGGTAGGGGGAACCATCAAGGTTGCTCTTTATGGCAAGAACCTGGAAAGAATTATTAATATGGCAGCAAGTCGGGGGATATACATATGGGATATAAAGAAAAATGGCGACAGCCTCAATTTTAAGGTGCGGAGCAGTAGTTATAAAGCACTTGATACAATTAGTAAGGAGAATGGCTTAGATCTTCACATCACTGAGAAACAAGGCTTACCTTTTTATAGTATCCTTTTTCGAAGAAGAATGGGATTTTTTACAGGGGCATTAATTTTTATAGTGGCTCTTTATATCATGTCTTCTTTTATTTGGTTTGTAGAAGTTACCGGAAATGAAAATGTAGAAAAAAGTAAGATTATTCTTACTGCAGCCAAGTACGGAGTATATCCAGGAGCTGCCAAATGGAATTTCAGCCGTACCGAAGTAGAAGAGACCATTTTAAGAGAGCTTAATGAGCTAAGTTATGTAAAGATTGATTTGCGCGGAGTCAAGGCTAGTATTCAGGTGGTGGAAAAAGTCTTGCCCCGTACAGATATTACAGGACCTTGTCATCTGGTGGCTGTTCGGGATGGAGTAATAACTGAGGTTTTAGTATTGGAAGGGCAGGCCAATGTCAAGAGTGGGGATGTAGTTCAAAAAGGAGATATTCTTATTTCAGGTATTGTTTTTCCAGAGAAAAGTCCTTATATAGTAACAAATCCTGAAGAAGAGGAAGAGGAACTCCAGCCGTATACAGTAAGGGCGCGGGGACATGTAAATGCCAAGGTATGGTATGAGGGTTACGGAGAGTGCCGCTTATATGAAGAAAAATTAATAGCAAGCGGTAGGAAGTTAACGCAAATATATATCGAAACGCCTTGGCAGAAAATATATCTAAAAGGAGATGAAAAGAGACCGTATTCATTTTACCAGGAAGAAATTAAAAAGAAGACTCTAAATACTCCTTTGGGAACATTTAATCTTTATCAAGTCAAGCTGGAAGAGCTGGTTAAAGATATAAAAGATTTAACCAAAGATGAGGCGGTAAAGATAGCACGGGAAAGGGCTATGGAAACATTATCTAAAAAAATGGGTAAAGACCAGAAAATCAAGGAGTCCCGGGTTGATATACTATCACAGCCTAGTGACCCTATTTTAAGAGTCCGAGTTTTTGTCGAAACAATTGAAAATATTGTCATAGCACAGCCAATTAATGTATCCTCAAATAGTAACTAATAAAAGACATATGATATAATAACTACGAAATAGTAGTACTCTTAATGTATAAAGTAATTAATAGTAGTATTAGGGGGATTAGTTATTGGTTGAAAAAGAAGCAAAAATATCCCTTAAGGATAATAAAGAAGCAGCTATATTCTATGGCATTGGAGATATAAATTTCAAGCATCTAAGGAGTATTTGTTCAGCAGATATATCTGCTCGAGGTACAGATATATATATAAAAGGTTCCAATGAAGATGTAAATGCCTCTTTTGATCTGGTAAACAGCCTAATAGATGTTGTTGAATGTGAAGGACAACTAAATATAAGTGATATAAACTATATGTATAATTTACACCAGCGAGGTGAAAAGACCAGGCATCGGGATATTGTTTCCGGTATTATCTTAACTACGGCACGCGGCAAAGCAATAAAGGCTAGAACTATTGGGCAGAAACGTTATGTTCAAGCTATATTAAGAGATGATGTAGTATTTGGAATAGGGCCTGCAGGTACAGGTAAAACCTATCTTGCAGTAGTAATGGCTATTAATGCGCTAAAAAACAAAGAAGTTGAGCGCATAATATTGGTAAGACCAGCAGTTGAGGCAGGGGAGAAGTTAGGTTTCCTCCCGGGAGATTTCATAGAGAAAATTAATCCCTATCTTAGGCCTTTGTATGATGGGTTGTTTGATATATTAGGAATTGATGTTACCCAGCGTTATTTGGAAAAAAACGTAATAGAAATTGCACCATTGGCTTATATGCGAGGACGAACTCTTAATAATGCTTTTATAATTCTGGATGAGGCCCAGAATACTACCCCCCAACAGATGAAAATGTTTTTAACCCGGTTAGGATTTGGCTCCAAAACAGTTATTACTGGTGATATTACTCAGGTAGATTTACCTAAAGAAGAATATTCTGGATTAATTGAAATTCAAAAAATACTGGGTAAGGTTAAGGGTGTATCCTTTGAGTATTTGAAGAAGGAAGATGTTATTCGTCATCCATTGGTACAGAAGATTATTGATGCATATGAAGTCTACGAGAATTCAGAAAAAAGCTAGAAAAGATGGACAAGTTTATTTACTTAGAGCAAACTTACCTTTTCATGGTAGAACGCTGATTAAGGGGAGTATTAATGAGACTGCCAAGTATCGCGAATATCCTCAGTAAAAAATTGTTATCATTTATGGGGAAATCCAATACTAAAAAAGTACTGGGTGTTTTAGTCTTTTTTACTATCACTATCCT
Source organism: Syntrophomonadaceae bacterium (assembly GCA_050943255.1). Classification (GTDB taxonomy): domain Bacteria; phylum Bacillota; class Syntrophomonadia; order Syntrophomonadales; family Syntrophomonadaceae; genus UBA4844. The sequence continues at coordinate 14,187 of JBMNOV010000016.1, read as the reverse complement.
TATAGTTTTCAGCAGTTTTAATCCCAATATGGTAATGCTGAAACCGGATGAGGTAGCCCCGCGTAATATCCAGTCCAATACGACCTCAATCATTATTGATGAGGCCAAAACCCAGGAATTAAAAAATCAGGCTGCAGCCCAGGTACAAAAAGTTTACCAGGAAGATACCTATGCTTTGACAACTACCCGAAATGAAATTAATAATTTCTTTAATGACATTAATGATATTCGGGAGCTCGATGAAAATCAGGAAGATAAGCTGGAGGAACTAATAGTCAATACTGAAAAGGAAGATAGAAATGTTGATACTAAAAATACTTCCAATGAAATGGCTCGATACCTTGTAAATGTAACAGCTGATGATTTACAACAAATGCAAGCAAATGCAATAAATATTGTTAATAATATTATGGCAAAACCTATTACCGAGGAGACTCTAGCAAGCGTTTTTGACCAAGCTGCGATGCAGATAGACCAACTTGAGTATTCCTTGCAAGCTAGGGAAATAATGAAAATAGTCGTAATAAACTCAATAAAACCTAATTTGATCTTTAACAAGGAAGCTACTAAAAGGGCTATTGAGGAAGCTATGGATAGGGTTAAACCTGTTCAAAAGACTATCAAAGCGGGAGAAATTATTGTTCGGGAAGGTAATAGGGTTACAGCAGAACAGATTTCCATTCTAGAACAACTAGGTATTCAAAGGACTAAAAATTATTCTCTTACCATCGTAGGTTCAGCTCTTTTTGTATTGCTTACCTTTTGGTTGACTATAGAATTCATCGGTCGCAATTATAAAACAATTTACGAAAATCATCAGCTAATGATTTTAGTTGGTTTAGTATTCATTATAATGTTAGCACTTACGCGATTCCTAACGGTAATAAAAATTGGAGACATGCCTGATATAAACTCGTTAGTTGGCTACCTGGTTCCAATAAGTGCTGGTTCAATGTTAATTACCATACTGTTGAATAACCGCTTGGCTTATTTTTTAACCATGATTATGGCTCTTTATGTAGGACTACTAACTGAGGGGAACCAGCTTTTTTATGCTATAACTGCTTTTGTTGGAGGAACGGTTGGGATATTCCAGGTGAACCGTTTAAATCAAACCTCTGATCTTGCCAGGTCTGGATTTTATATTGCCATAGTCAACATAATAAGCATTCTCACTCTTTCATTAATAGGAGGTAATGTTACTCTTAAACTGATACTTGTAGGTATGACTATTGGAGCAGTTAACGGAATATTGTCAGCTATATTAATGATTGGGGCTTTACCTTACCTGGAGTCAGCCTTTTCTATTACTAGCATGATCAAACTGCTGGAATTATCGAATCCTAACCAGGAGTTGCTGAAAAAGCTATTGATGGAAGCACCTGGGACCTACCATCATAGCCTAATGGTAGGGAATTTAGCTGAGGCTTCCGCTGAATCAATAGGTGCTAATCCTCTGTTAGTCAGGGTAGGGACCTACTACCATGATATTGGTAAACTTAAACGGCCCGATTATTTTGTAGAAAATCAACGGGGTTTTGATAACCCTCATGAAAAAATAGCACCGGCTTTAAGCGCTCTGATAATTACTTCCCATGTTCGAGAAGGAGTAGAGATGGCTCGTGAAGCTCATTTGCCTGAAGATATAATAAGTTTTATTGAACAACACCATGGTACCGGCCTAGCCAAGTATTTTTTCAGTAGGGCTCTAGAAGAAGATCGCGAAGGGAGTTTAAGCGAAGATAGTTTTCGATATGAAGGGCCTAAACCCCAAAGTAAAGAGGTAGCACTGGTTATGCTGGCAGATTCAGTTGAAGCTGGTGTAAGATCTTTGCCGGATCCGACTCCGGAGAAGATTAAAAACATGGTGCGAAGTTTAATCCGGGATAAACTAAATGATGGCCAATTGGAGTCCTGTGATTTAACCTTCAAAGACTTAGATGTTATATCGAATTTGTTTTGCAAGAGTCTTGAAGGTTTATACCATAAACGCATTGAATATCCTGAAGTAATTGTTCGCGAATTTGAAAAAAGGAGAGAAAAAGATGGAGACCTTAATAATAAATCAGCAAAATAAGATTTATTATGGTAAAGAACTGCAGCAAATAGCCGTTAATGTATGCCAGGCAGCTGCTAAATTAGCAGGTTTACCCAAGGATAGCGAAGTAAGTATAATGATTGTTGATAATAGTTATATACAAGAACTTAATTTTATTTACAGGAAACAAAACCGGCCTACCGATGTTCTCTCCTTTCCTATGAACGAGTTAATCGGCGAAGAACCTGACTATGATTCAAGTTCTGAGACCAATATAATGGGTGATATAGTAATATCTCTGGAACAGGCGCTTCACCAAAGTGAAGAATATGGACATAGCCTGGAAAGGGAATTTGGCTATTTGGTAGCTCATGGCATGCTGCATTTAATGGGTTATGACCATGAACTTGAGGATGAAAGTAAACTAATGCGAACTCTGGAGGAAAAAATTATGCAGATGGTTAAACTGGGAAGGTAGACATAAATATGCCTAGGCTAATCCAAAGTTTTTTATGTGCCATAAATGGATTGGTGGGATGTATTAGAACGGAAAAAAGTATGAAGATACATATCACAGTCACATTTCTGGTATTAATTTTTGCTATGCTAGTTAAGCTTAGTACTGTGGAATGGGGTTTGTTAGTATTTACAATTTTTTTGGTATTGATAGCTGAAACTATTAATACGGCTATTGAAAAAACGGTAGATCTCATTACTAAAGAATATCATCCTATAGCAGGTTTGGCCAAAAATCTTGGTGCTGGTGCAGTACTATTAGCGGCTATAAATGCTGTTATTATGGCTTTAGTAATCTTCGGTCCACATCTAAAGGGATTATAAATTTTGAAAGGGTCGTTGAATGATCATCACTGAGCTGATAAACAAAGCACGGGAAGCTAGGCAATTAGCTTATGCTCCTTATTCTGGTTTTCAAGTTGGGGCTGCATTGTTAGGGAAAAGCGGTATTATTTATACCGGAGCTAATGTTGAAAATGCCTCTTATGGTCTTACCACTTGTGCCGAGCGTATAGCTGTTTTCAAGGCGGTAACCTCTGGAGAGAAGGAGTTTGTGTCCATTGCTCTTAGTGGGAGTGGTAAGGGTTATTTATTTCCCTGTGGTGCCTGTCTTCAGGTACTGGCAGAGTTTTCTCCCAATATTAATGTGATAATTACCAGTGAAAAAGATTGCTATAAAGAATATAATTTGAGTGCGTTGCTTCCTCAAATTTTTTCTCTGGAAAAATAGGGGGTTAATTGGTGAAATCTGGTTTTGTAAGTATAATAGGCCGACCCAATGTAGGTAAGTCGACCTTAATAAATACTGTTATTGGAGAAAAGATTACTATAGTATCGGACAAACCGCAGACAACCCGTACACGAATCCAGGGTATATATACTTCGGGCCAAGGTCAGATAATTTTTATTGATACTCCTGGGATCCATAAACCCAAGCATTTACTGGGTGAGTACATGGTAAAGGTGTCTACTCGTAGCTTGGACGAGGTAGATATGATTTATTATATGACTGATGTCAGCCGGTCTTTTGGAGCTGGTGAGCAGTTTATTTTAAATCAGCTCAAGGATGTCATGGTACCTATATTTCTTCTGGTTAATAAGATCGACTTGACAGATGAACCGAAAATAAAAGCGTATACCAAGGAATTTACTAATTATATGAGCTTTGCTGAAATAATACCATTATCAGCTGCTTTAGGAACTAATGTTGAGTATCTACTGGAGAAAACATTTTCTTACTTACCCCAAGGACCATTGTATTATCCGGAGGATGATCTTACTGATCAACCTGTGTCTTTTATCATGGCTGAGCTGATTCGGGAAAAGGCTTTACTTCTCACCCGGGACGAAGTACCACATTCATTGGCAGTAGAGGTTGAAAAGTATGAAAATCAGCCTCAAGGCAAAAGCTATTTGCGAGCTGTAATTTATACTGAAAGAGACTCTCAGAAGGGTATTATCATCGGGAAGAATGGTCAAATGCTCAGGAATATTGGGGAACAGTCGCGGCGGGATATCGAGGTTATGCTGGGAAGGCCGGTTTACCTTGATCTGTGGGTAAAAGTCAAGAAAAACTGGCGTGATAACGAGATTAACCTGAAACAGTTGGGCTACCGCCAGAGTGGAAGAGAGCTTTAATAGTAATTGCCAGAAACATAGTTTTTCATCGGCAATATTATTGCAATCAAGGGGGGACGGCTCTTTGGTCTTATTACCAGACTGAAGAAATGTTTCCCTTTGTTTAATCCGGGGATAACTGAAAGGATAGTCTCTAGGATGGGTAAAAAACAGGTTTTCCTAATTATTATACTAGTTAGTGTTTATATCTTTGTAATGGTAAACTATCCCGTATCCTGGCTAAAATCTATAGGTTATAATCAATGTCTTGAATTATATGCGCAAATAATATCTAGCCACTGTAACTATGAATTTATTTATAACCCGGGATTACGCAACCTCAAATATCCGGATCAGATGACTGTTTGCGCTATTTCGCCGGAACAAAATTCTAATTTTCCCGTGTTATTGGACAACTGTCTAGAAGCAGGAAATAGCTGTATTATCGAATGTTCACAGCTTGATACCTGGCATACTACCCCAGCTGGATTAGAGTATTTACAGAAAATCAGGACTCAAGCTTACCGGGCCATAGTTTTTGATGGGGGGCACCACTTACCGTCACTAGGGCTGGCACCTGACATAATCATAGTACCGCAATTGGCTGGTTATGCTGTACATGGTTATATGTTGGATGGGATTAAGGTCTCTGAAATAGAAAGATTAGCCCGGGAGTGTGATAGTCCTAGTGTAATAGTAACGATTGGGCGTATGGCCCTGGTTAAAAATAAGACTTGTATGGAGAATATCACCCAGAGGATACTTGCTACATGCCGGGTTAACCAAGTTGAGAATAAACTTAGCCTGAAAGCCAGAACCCGTATTAGCAAATATAATAATATGATTTTCGCTTATATAGACCAGACTTATACAGCTAAACCTGATTTATTTATTAGTAGGATAGAGGATTTGGGGATAGAAGGGTTGAAGAAGATTTATTTGGCTTTTGATTTTAAGTATTGTAACCGTAAGCAAGCTGATGCTTATTGTAGTCAAATGGAACAGGAGTTTGATATTGAGGTACAAAGGGTTAACCAGCCCGTTAAAGTTTTTAATGTATTATGGGGTGGGAGATAGGTGTATTTTCAAAGCCATTCTATTATTATTAAAAATACTGACTACCGGGAAAAAGATAAGCTAGTAACTGTGTTTTCGGAAAAACAAGGCAAGCATAAGGCGATAGCCCGGGGTATTAAGAAGCCTGGGAGCAGTTTACGTGCTTCGGTGCAGCCATTTTGCAGTTCCCTGCTTTTTTTTAGCAGTGGACGAGAATTGGACTTAATTACCCAGGGGCGGCTTATTGATTTTTTTGCTAATAGTCGCGAAGATATTAACCGTACACTTTATAGTGTTTACATAATGGAGTTACTAGATAAGGCTCTTATGGACCGGGTACCTATGCCCCAGCTATTTGGTATTACCCTGTCAGTTCTTGAGTTTATAAATAATCAGGGAATTAATCCGCTAATTTTACGTTATTTCGAAATGCAATTAATAGTGGAGTTGGGTTTTAAACCGGAGCTTAATTACTGCACCAATTGTGGTCAACGTATAAGCACCTATAAAGGATTTAGCTTGGCTAATGGAGGAATGATTTGTGCTCGCTGTGCCAGCGAAGATGATAAATGCATAGTTTTAGCAGGTGAAGTAATCGGATTACTAAGGCTTTTAATAGATGGGGAAATTAATACTTTACAACGGGTAAGAGCAACAACTCCAGCACTCCATCAATTAGAACTTTTTTTGGGCAGATACCTTGAATATCATTTGGAAAGGCACTTCAATCTAAAAAGCACCATAAGTAAGATTGACAAGGGTAGGAGTGCTTGGTAAACTGAAAACTAGTATACCATAATTTAATATTAGGCGATGAAAAAGAATAGTAGGAAAAGGAATCTTTGACAGAGAGCCGGAGTTGCTGGAAACCGGTAAGAGAATTTTCTGAAGGCGCTTTGGAGTAGCAGGAGGAAAGCCATTTGTGGGCTAGTAAAACCTGAACTAATTAAGGTGGGCTTAAAACCAATCAGGGTGGAACCGCGAGTATATCGTCCCTGTCCGAAAGGACAGGGATTATGTTTTTTAAAATGGGAGGTTAGCAAAATGAACTTTCAGGAAATTATCTTGAGCTTACAAAATTATTGGGGAAAACAAGGTTGTATCATCCAACAACCATATGATCTTGAGAAGGGTGCGGGAACTATGAATCCAGCTACATTTTTAAGGGTGCTAGGACCTGAGCCATGGAAAGTAGCATACGTGGAACCTTCCCGACGACCGACAGATGGCAGGTATGGTGAAAACCCCAACCGCCTTCAACATTACTATCAATACCAGGTAATACTTAAACCATCACCTGATAATGTTATTGATCTTTACTTGAATAGCTTGCGACAGCTGGGCATTGAACCTGATAAACATGATATTCGTTTAGTTGAGGATAATTGGGAATCTCCTACACTAGGAGCTTGGGGTCTTGGCTGGGAAATATGGCTGGATGGTATGGAAATAACTCAGTTTACTTATTTCCAGCAGTGTGGAGGATTTGATTGTTTTCCAGTATGTGCAGAGATCACTTATGGTCTTGAACGTATTGCTATGTATATACAAAATCGGGAAAGTGTTTTTGATATTGAATGGGTAGATGGTATTACTTATGCTGACGTTCATCACCAGGCGGAAGTAGACTATTCTTACTATAATTTCCAGATGGCTGATATAAACACACTTAGTACCATGTTTAATCTTTGTGAAAAAGAAGCTATGCAGATAGCTGCATCTCATCTTCCCCAGCCAGCTTATGATTATGTATTGAAATGCTCTCATTTGTTTAACCTGCTCGATGCCCGGGGTGCTATTAGTGTTACCGAGCGTACTGGTTATATCGCCCGGATACGTAACCTTGCCCGGTTAGTTGCGGCAGAGTACCTTGAGCAGCGCAAGCACCTAGGCTATCCTTTAATTAAAGACGAAAAACTCAGGAAATCCTTAATATGTGAAGAGGAGGCACAATAATGAGAGACCTGTTACTGGAGATAGGAGTCGAAGAAATCCCATCCGCATATATAAGTAAAAGCATAGATGAGCTTAAAGCAATAGCTGCCCAGAAACTAAGTAATGCTCGTCTTTCTTATAAAAAGATTAAAACCTTCGGGTCTCCCCGGCGTCTGACATTGCTGGTAGAACAACTAGAAGAGCAGCAACCTGATGCTACAATAGAAAACCGGGGACCCAAAAAGTCGATCGCCTTTGATCCCGAGGGAAATCCTACCAAAGCTGGTTTGGGATTTGCCCGGAGCCAGGGGGTGAATTACAAAGAACTGGAAGTTCGAGAAGTAGCTGGGGTTGAGTATATATTTATTGTAAAGAAAGAAAAGGGCAGTGCCAGTACAACCATTCTTCCCAGCATACTACAAGATATAGTCAATAGTTTGACTTTTCCCAAATCAATGCGCTGGAGTTATTATAACACTCGTTTTGCCCGCCCGATAAGATGGTTACTGGCAATGTTTGGCGGTGAACTAATAGAATTTAAGATCGAAAACATTGAAAGCGGTATGCGGACTTATGGACACAGGTTCCTTTCAACCGGGCCACTTGAGGTAAATAATGCTCAGCATTACTTTAAAGTACTGAAGGAGAACTATGTTATTTGGGATCAGAAGGAAAGAAAAGAGCTTATTTGGAAGCAAGTGGTAGATTGTGCTCAGGCAGTTGGGGGCTACCCCCAGAAAAATGACATGTTGCTGGAGGAGGTAAGTTATTTAGTTGAATATCCAACTGCTTTTTATGGTAATTTCTCATCTTCTTACCTGGATGTACCTCCTGAAGTATTAACAACTACAATGATCGAACACCAGCGGTATTTTCCAGTATTTGATGCTGCAGGTAAATTAATGGCTGGATTTGTCGGGGTAAGAAATGGAACTGATTATAACCTGGATATAGTAAGGGCTGGGAATGAGCGGGTTCTTAAAGCACGTTTGGAGGATGCCTGGTTTTTTTGGAAAGAAGATACCCGAAAACCCTTATCAAGCATGGTGGAAGGGCTTAGCCATGTTCTTTTCCAAGAGCGTCTGGGTACGGTTGCAGATAAAATAGAAAGACTCAGTAATCTGGCAGTATACATCGGAAAAGTCTCAGGCTTAAGTGATGAAGAAACCCTTCGTCGGGCTGCAACCCTATGCAAAGCAGATTTGGTAAGTAATATGGTTTATGAGTTTCCCGAATTACAGGGAATCATGGGAAGGTATTATGCCCGTAACAATGGGGAAAAACCGGAGGTATGCGAAGCAATATTTGAGCATTATTTGCCGCGCTTTGCCGGCGACGTTCTTCCGGTGACAGCTAGTGGGATTGTACTTAGCCTGGCAGAGAAATTAGATAATTTGGTAGGGTGTTTTGCTATAGGAATAAAACCCAGTGGATCTCAGGATCCCTATGCTTTACGTCGTCAGGCTATGGGTATTGTAAATATTATACTTGATAGCACCAGGTTGGATCTGGATATGTCTGCTTTAGCAGGCTCGGCTTATGATAACCTTAGTAAGGTAAAAACCAACATTACCAAAGAAGAAACTGTTACTCAGGTATTAGAATTTATCGTGCAAAGGATGCGCGGGATTCTGTTGGAGCGGGGTTATTCCCATGACGTTATTGATGCTGTTTTAGCTGTAAATTCGTATGATATTAAAGATATTTATAGCAGGATTGCTATTTTACAGGAATTAAAACAATCGGAAATTTTTGCTGACTTAATGGTGGTTTATAATCGCTGCCATAATTTATCTCAGAAATGGGAAAATGACCAGGTAAAATTGGAAGTACTGAAAGATAAGTCCGAAATTAACCTTTATTATGAGTTTAGTTTTATTAAAGAAAAGGTATATGACTATATAAATGCAAAAGATTACTTGACTGCCTGCAAAGTACTAGGAGGGTTACGTTCCCGGCTTGATGATTTCTTTAATGCGGTAATGGTTATGGCTGATGATCAGGAATTGAAAGCAGCCCGCTTGAGTTTATTAAAGGCAATAGCCAATACATGTAATTATATAGCTGATTTTTCAAGCATTTCAGTATAAAATTTTTAACTAGGGGGTTTTAATAAATGATATATTATATATAATTAGTGCATTTTAATTTAAAAGTATAGCACATATGGGCGGTGGATATTATCAAACTAAATGATCGTCAAGAAAAAATTTTGGAAATTGTTAAAGAACGAGGTCCCATTACTGGAGAGAAGATAGCGGAAATTTTAAATGTAACCCGTGCTACACTACGTCCGGATTTAGCCGTACTTACCATGTCGGAATTCCTGGAAGCTAAACCACGCGTCGGTTATACTTATAAATCCGAAGGCTTTGGCAATAAAATGAGAAAATTACTTAACCAATATCGGGTACGAGACTTAATGTCATTGCCTATAGTCCTTAAGGATAATTGCAGCATATATGATGCTATAGTTACTTTGTTCATGGAGGATACTGGAACAATATTTATTGTTGATGAGCAGAATTATCTTTGTGGGATAGTATCCAGGAAAGATTTTATTAAAAGTACCTTGGGGCAGGCAGATATTCACAAAATGCCAGTAAGCATTATTATGACGCGTATGCCCAATATTATTACAATTGGAATGGATGACACTGTTATGGAGGCAATTAAAAAGATTGTAGAACATGAAGTAGATGGCCTTCCTGTTGTAAGAAATTTTATTGATCCCGAGGGAGAAGAGAAACTGGAGGTGGTGGGTAAATTTACTAAGACCAACATTGTGAGGTTTCTTCTTGATTTGGCCAGTGAAGGTAATTAAACAAATGCAAAGTTAAATAATATAAATTGTTCTCCTTAAAGTTTATTGGGGTTTAATCACAAAATGGAGGTTTTTGTTTTGCTCGAACATTTACCAGGAGTGTTTATTGTATCTGACTCAATTGGGGAAACGGCGGAAATGGTTGTACGGGCTGCAGCCAGCCAATTTAATTCCGGAACCATGGAAATTAGAAGGATACCTAATATATGGGATATGGATACCATTGATGAGATAGTGCATCAGGCTAGTATTAATAATTTTTTAATAGCTTATACCTTGGTAATAAATAATCTGGCTGAGCATCTGAGAGCTGAAGCCAGCAAAAATAATGTGGTTTGTGTGGATATTTTGGGTCCCCTGATGGAGGCATTTAAGAGTGTAAGCGGGATAGAGCCCAAGAGGGAACCAGGCCTTTTACGTAAAATCGATGAGATGTATTACCGACGGGTTGAGGCAGTGGAGTTTGCCGTACGCTATGATGATGGTAAAGATCCGCGTGGAATTAGCCTGGCTGATATTGTACTTGTAGGAGTGTCACGCACCTCGAAAACGCCATTATCGATGTATTTGGCTCACAAACGGATTAAGGTAGCTAATGTACCGCTGGTACCTGAAGTGAAACCGCCAGAGGAGCTTTTCCAAGCGGAGAGGGGTAAGATTATTGGCCTAACTATTGTTCCCGAACAATTGAACCAAATACGGGTGGAAAGGCTAAAAACCCTGGGGTTAAAAGGCCAAGCTAGTTATGCTAATCCTGAGCGTATTATGGAGGAAATTGAGTATTCACAGGGCATTATGAAAAGACTTGGATGCCCGGTAATAGATGTAACTAACCGGGCGGTGGAGGAAACAGCCAGTAAAATATTAGAAATTTACTATAGGAGGATGAGTAATGTCTAGCAAGAAATACATCTACTTGTTTGAGGAAGGGAATTCGAACATGCGCTCGCTTTTGGGTGGTAAAGGTGCTAATCTGGCAGAAATGACCCGCATTGGCCTGCCTGTTCCTCCTGGATTTACAATTAGTACAGAAGCTTGTAACGAATACCTTAGTTTAGATTATGAATTTCCTGATGGGGTTTTAGATCAAACTTATAGTGCCCTAACTAAGCTAGAAACCCGGACAGGTAAATATTTTGGCGAAAAGAATAACCCCCTCTTGGTATCAGTTCGCTCGGGTGCTGCTATTTCAATGCCAGGTATGATGGATACCATTCTTAATCTAGGCCTTAATGATGAAACGGTTCAGGGACTAGCTGCCCTAACTGGTGACGATCGCTTTGCTTATGATTGTTACCGGCGTTTTATACAGATGTTTGGTAATGTTGTTCTAGAAATTGAACATAGCCTTTTTGATGAAGTGGTGGAGAAATATAAGCGTAAACTTAGCTTGATTTTTGATTACCAAATTCCCGCTTCCGAATTGAAAGGAATTATACTTGATTATAAATCTATGATAAGGCAAAATAAAGGCTTTGATTTTCCCCAGGATGTAAAAGAACAACTGGTATTAGCTATAAAGGCTGTTTTTAATTCCTGGAATAACCAACGGGCTATTGTCTATAGACGATTAAATAAAATAGAAGATAGCTTGGGTACGGCAGTTAATGTACAATGTATGGCCTTTGGTAACATGGGACAGGATAGCGGTACTGGAGTAGCTTTTACCCGCAATCCGTCTACTGGGGAGAAGGAATTATATGGCGAATTTCTAATCAATGCTCAGGGAGAGGATGTAGTTGCTGGAATTCGTACCCCTATGCCTATTTCGCAGCTAAAAGAAGAATTACCTTCAGTCTACCAGCAATTTATAGATACCTGTAATAATTTGGAGAAGCATTACCGTGATCTTCAGGACATAGAATTTACAGTTGAAAAGGGAAAACTATATATGTTACAGACCCGAAATGGCAAACGCACAGCCCGGGCATCAGTTAAAGTAGCAGTAGATATGGTTAGTGAAGGACTTATCAGTAAAGAAGAAGCACTTTTAAGGGTTGATGCGGAACAAATTAATCAGTTATTACACCGCCAGATCGATGATAGGGTTGAACTTGATCCTATAGCTATAGGTCTTCCGGCTTCTCCGGGAGCAGCCTGTGGTAAGGTATTATTTGATGCTGATATGGCTCAAAAACTTGGGGAAACTGGAGACAAAGTAGTACTAGTAAGATGTGAGACTACTCCTGATGATATACATGGAATCATCTATGCTCAGGGGGTCTTGACCTCACGGGGAGGAATGACTTCCCATGCAGCAGTAGTGGCTAGAGGGATGGGTAAACCTTGTGTTTGCGGATGTGAAGCCATTAAGATAGATACAGCTAACAATTGTTTTTATGTAGGCGAATTGAGGATTAATGAAGGCGATATAATCACAATTGATGGGGCAACCGGAAGAGTAATGATGGGTGAAGTACCTATGGTAGAGCCTACATTATCAGATGAATTTGAGACTATTTTGAACTGGGCGGATGAGACCAAAAGACTTGCTGTTAGGGCTAATGCTGACACCCCGCAGGATGCAGCCCAGGCTAGAAAATTCGGAGCCCAGGGTATAGGTCTTTGCCGTACTGAACATATGTTTATGGCTCAGGAAAGGCTGCCAATAGTACAGGAAATGATATTAGCTGAGAGCCTGGAGGAAAGAGAAGATGCTTTGGCTCGCTTACTTGTTTTCCAACGAGAAGATTTTTACGGGATATTAAAGGCTATGTCTCCCTTCCCGGTTACTATTCGCTTGCTTGATCCCCCATTACATGAATTTTTACCGGAGAAAGAAAGTTTATTATTAGAAATAGCAGAACTTAAACATAAACAAGCTAACCAAACGGTTATTTTGGAAAAAGAGGAATTACTAAAGAAGACAGAAAGTTTAAGTGAAGCCAATCCCATGCTGGGGCATCGAGGCTGTCGCTTAGGCTTAACTTTCCCGGAGATATACCGGATGCAAGCCAGGGCTATTTTCGAGGCTATGTTAAAATTAAAGCGGGAAAACATAAAAACCTTTGCTGAGATTGAAATACCGCTAGTTATGGATGTAGCAGAACTCTTATATCTAAAAAAAGAAATTTTGGATGTATATCAGGAGATCAAGGCTTCCACTAAAGAAGAGCTGGAGTTTATTATAGGAACTATGTTGGAATTACCACGTGCCTGTATAGTTGCTGATGAACTAGCAGCTGAAGCTGATTTCTTTTCCTTTGGAACTAACGATCTAACCCAAACTACCCTAGGTTTTAGCCGGGATGATGCTGAGGGAAAATTTATTCCGGTTTATTTGAATAAGAAAATTATAAAGGATAATCCCTTTGCCGTCTTAGACCGTAAAGGGGTAGGAAGTTTGATGAAAATAGCCAAGGATAAGGCTCGTGGGGTAAAAGCCGACATACTTATGGGAATATGCGGTGAGCATGGAGGAGAACCGAGTTCAGTTGAATTTTGCCATTTAATTGGCTTAGACTATGTAAGTTGTTCCCCCTACCGTATACCAATAGCCAGGTTAGCAGCTGCCCAGGCAGCTATTATCAACAAAGACCAATTGAAATAAGGCTTCATTGCTTTGATCAAAGCTTGTAAAACCTTGTATTAAAGGGATTTTGGATATTTTGGCATAAAAAAGTGCTGAACTCCGAAAGGATATAATACTTAATTTTGAAAGAAATAAATTAGCTATAGCGCGATACAAAACGAAGAAAAATTATTTTTTTTATGTGCATTGCATTTGCAATGCACATTTTTTATGTTAATATTATAATTAAGAATAATAATTATTACTAATTAAAAAGGCCTAGGAGATGTAGATGGCAAAAACAAAGCAAAGAAAACTAATTTTAGAAATTATTATGACTTCTTCAGAGCACATGACTGCTGAAGAAATATATATAAAAGCAAAGGAAATGCTTCCTTCCATAGCGATAGGTACTGTTTATCGAAACTTAGGCCTTATGGCAGAAGCTGGTGAGATAAGAAGGATTATCATACCAAATAAACCTGATAGATTTGACAAATCGGTGCATCCCCATGAACATCTAATTTGTGATTATTGCGGAGAGCTGACAGATATATCTGTTAATGATTTAAAAGGTTATTTAGAAAAGCAAACAGGCATTGAAATTTTGGGATATAACCTTAGTTTGCGATATATATGCAATAAGTGTAAAGAGAAAACCAATAACCAAGGGTGAGCCACGGGGACGGT